>NZ_CP056032.1:2830000-3130000 GCF_013375035.1 Spirosoma sp. KUDC1026
GCGTCGCCAGGCGTCCTGGATCCAACCTTGAAATACCGCCCTTGGCTGACCGGCTGCCTAACTTTGAACGAAGGACAGTGTTTGGTGGGTAGTTTGACTGGGGTGGTCACCTCCGAAAGGGTAACGGAGGTTTCCCAAGGTCCGCTCACGCCGGACGGTAATCGGCGGTTGAGTGCAATAGCAGAAGCGGGCTTGACAGTGAGGCATACAGGCCGATCTGGGACGAAAGTCGGGTATAGTGATCCGGTGGTTCCGCATGGAAGGGCCATCGCTCAAAGGATAAAAGGTACGCCGGGGATAACAGGCTGATCTCCCCCAAGAGCTCACATCGACGGGGAGGTTTGGCACCTCGATGTCGGCTCGTCACATCCTGGGGCTGGAGAAGGTTCCAAGGGTTCGGCTGTTCGCCGATTAAAGTGGCACGCGAGCTGGGTTCAGAACGTCGTGAGACAGTTCGGTCTCTATCTGTGGTGGGCGTTGGACTACTGAGGGGGTCTGTCCTTAGTACGAGAGGACCGGGATGGACGCACCGCTGGCGGATCAGTTATCATGCCGGTGGTATGGCTGAGTAGCTACGTGCGGATCAGATAAGCGCTGAAAGCATCTAAGTGCGAAACTGGCCCCGAGATGAGTGGTCCTATATAGGAAGGGTCGTTGGAGACGACAACGTTGATAGGCGGCAGGTGGAGGTGGTGAGAGCCATGGAGCCGAGCCGTACTAATGTGCCCGAGAGCGAGTTTGCCGGTTTGTTATGCTGGTCTGGGATTGTGTATTTGATTTTCTCTCTGTGAGGAAAAAGACGCTGGTCTTGGTATCGTTGCCCGGTGGGGTCAGGATACGAATGATATACTTAGGTTGGTGTTGTTAAGGCGGGTGATCACCTCTATCCATTTCGAACAGAGCCGTTAAGCCCCGTACTGCCGATGGTACTGCTGTCACAAGTGGGAGAGTAGGAAGGTGCCACCTAAGAAACTGGAAGCCGCTATCAGTCGATAGCGGCTTTTTTTATGCCCTTTCTTGATGTCTCCTATGCACCGGCTAAAGCAACGACGCTGGCTGGTTGCGTATTTGTGACTTCAATAATTGCGTTCCAAATTTTTGTATCTTGCCTATCGTATCTAAACCTGACACTTCATGTCTACTTTCACGCTTCATATTAACGGTCGGAAATACCCCGCCGACGTTGATGCCGATACCCCACTGTTGTGGGTTTTACGTGACACGCTGGGAATGACCGGCACGAAATACGGATGTGGCATTGCTCAATGTGGAGCCTGTACGGTGCATATGGATGGCGAGGCAGTACGTGCCTGCGTATTGCCCGTCTCGTCGATTGGTAGCGCGAAGATTACGACCATCGAGGGACTTTCTGAAAAGGGTGATCATCCCGTACAGCAGGCCTGGAATGAAATTGATGTACCGCAATGTGGCTATTGCCAGGCGGGGCAGATCATGACCGCAGCTGCATTGCTGAAGAAAAATCCAAAGCCAACGATGGCTGATATTGATGCTACTATGTCAGGCAATTTGTGCCGTTGTGGTACGTACCATCGAATTCGTGAAGCTGTGAAAAGTGCTGCCACTAAAACCAAGAAATAGCCATGATGACGTTACCGAAAGAGGGCCGACGCTCGTTTTTGAAAACAATGGCTGCCGCCAGTGGTGGCCTGTTACTGGGCTTTAACTGGAGCGAGGCTGAAGCCGGACAGACCGATATCGCGTCGGCAGTGGCAGATTCGGACTTTAACAGCTATTTGTCGATAAGCCCAACGGGTACTATTACAATTCTATCACCTAACCCGGAAGTAGGACAAGGTATAAAGACCGCATTCCCGATCGTCGTAGCGGAAGAGCTGGACGCCGACTGGAAGAATGTCGTTGTTGAGCAGGCTCCGTTGGATACCAAAAAATTTGAACGGCAGGTTGCCGGGGGCAGTGGTTCGATTCCGCATTCCTGGCAGCGTCTGCGCGTGGCCGGGGCTACAGCTCGTCAGATGTTGATTGCAGCCGGTGCCAAGCGCTGGAACGTACCAGCTGTTGAATGCTCGACTTCATTAGGGTACGTAATTCATACAGCAACAAGCCGAAAACTGAGTTACGGTGAACTGGCTACCGAAGCGTCACAGGTACCCGTGCCAACGGATGTTAAATTGAAAGATCCGAAGGATTTTAAACTGATTGGTCAAACGATCAAGAACGTTGACAATCCTCGAATTATAACCGGAAAACCGCTTTTCGGGCTGGATTTCTACCGTGAAGGCATGTTGTTTGCCATGCTCCAACGGCCCGCTTTCGGCTATAAGCTGAAGTCGGTCGATGATAAGGCGGCCAAAGCTATGTCGGGTATTGTCGATGTTGTTACGTTTGATAATAACGTAGCGATTGTCGGAAAATCTACCTGGCAGGTGAAGAAGGCAAAGGATGCGCTGAAAATTGAATGGGAGAAATCAGATACGCTGGAGAGTACCGCCGACCATAACCGAATTTTCAAAGAATTATTGGATAGCCCGGAGGCAACGGTCCGTCGGAAAGATGGCGATGTAGAAACGGCTTTCAAAAATGCGGCTAAAGTCGTTAAGGCCGAATACCAGTGCCCGTTCCTACCCCATAATCCGCTGGAGCCGATGAACTTCTTCGCCCACGTTCGGGAAGACGGGGCTGAACTGGTCGGACCGACGCAGACGCCGGAACTGGCACGCAATGAAACCGCCAAACTGCTCAAACTATCGCCCGATAAAGTCAGTGTGCAGATGACCCGCATGGGGGGCGGTTTTGGACGTCGGCTGAAAGCGGATTACGTTGTCGAAGCGGTACAGGTATCAAAGCTTGTCAAAGCACCCGTTAAAGTAATCTGGACCCGCGAGGATGATATGACCGGTGGTAGTTATCGTCCGGCGGTTCGGTACCGATTCGAAGCTGCGCTGGATCAGCAGGGCAACATGATTGGCTACAAGCTACGCGGAGTAGGCATCAATGCCGGTAATCCGACGCGCGAGGACAACTTCCCGGCGGGGGCTGTCGACAACCTGCTCATCGATAGTGTCGACCATAAATCGCCGATTACAACCGGGCCCTGGAGAGCGCCAATCACTAATTTCCTGGCTTTTGCCGAGCAGGCATTCCTGGACGAAGTAGCACAGGCCGCCGGGAAAGATCCCGTTCAGTTTCGGATCGAATTGCTGGACAAGGCCAAGCAAAAGCCAGTCGGGGCAATCAAGTATGATCTTGACCGGATGAAAGGCGTTATTCAACTGGCTGTAGAGAAATCGGGTTGGGGAAAGAAAAAAGGTCCGGATGGAAAACTCATTCCACAAGGATTCAGCGTCTATTTCTCACACCGTTCCTACGTAGCGCAGGTGGGGGAAGTCGTAGTAAAAAAAGGAAAACCGGTTATTCAAAAAGTCTATTCAGCCGCCGACTGTGGCATTGTCATCAACCAGAGTGGAGCCCGCCAGCAGGTAGCGGGCTGCATCGTAGATGGTATCGGCCACGCCATGTACGGCAATATCACTTTTAAGGACGGCGTACCTGAGCAGAAGAACTTTAACGAATTCAGGCTGATTCGGCTGACTGAAATTCCGGAGGTGGAGGTTCACTTTGTCGACAACGGCATCGAACCCACCGGCCTGGGTGAGCCATCGCTGCCACCTGCTGCGGCTGCTGTTGCTAATGCCATTTTTAAAGCAACCGGTAAGCGGTTACGGAATCAGCCTTTTACCGAGCAGGAAGTATTTAAAGCTATTTCCTAGAGAGTATACCCCATTTAACAGACGCGTTCTGAACGAAACTAAGCCTTTCGTCCGGAACGCGTTCTGCGTTTCTACCGAAGTCAGGGCGCTGTTTGTGCCCATATATGCAACTTCAAAAGTGAATTGGCTGTTTGCGTGACAGCAGGTTCTGGAAATGAGTTTTTGATTCTTCAGGACGATCACGAACTACAATGAGCATGAAAATAGAGCAGATTTACACCGGTTGTCTGGCCCAGGGGGCTTATTACATTGAAAGTGCTGGCGAAGTAGCCGTTATCGACCCGCTCCGCGAAGTACAACCCTATCTGGATAAGGCCGCCAGTGATAAATCGACGATTAAATACGTACTGGAAACCCATTTTCACGCCGATTTCGTGTCGGGGCATCTTGATCTGGCGCGGAAGGCTAATGCACCTATTGTTTATGGGCCGAATGCACAGACGGGATTTGATGCGTACATAGCCAGGGATGGCGAAGAACTAAAACTCGGTGACGTAACCATCCGGGTGCTGCATACGCCAGGGCATACGATGGAGTCGACCTGTTATCTATTATTGGACGAGAAGGGCACAGAGAAGGCGCTGTTTAGTGGTGATACGTTGTTTATTGGCGACGTTGGCCGGCCGGATCTGGCGCAGAAGTCGGACCTGACGATGGACGATCTGGCGGGTTACCTGTTCGACTCGTTACGTAATAAGATCATGCCCCTGCCCGACAGTGTGATTGTGTATCCGGCTCACGGGGCGGGGTCAGCCTGTGGTAAGAACATGAGTAAGGAAACGACCGACACGCTGGGGAACCAGAAATTGTTCAACTATGCGTTGCGGGCGTCCATGAGCCGGGAAGAGTTCATCCGCGAGGTGACCGATGGGTTGCTGGCTCCACCGAAGTATTTTCCGCAGAACGTACAGCTCAACAAACAGGGATACGAAAGCATTGATACGGTTCTGAACCGGGGTGCTCAACCGCTGGCACCCGACGCCTTTGAAGCGGCCGCGAACGAAACGGGTGCTCTGGTGCTGGACGTGCGGTCTGCACAGGAGTTTAGTCGGGGATTTATTCCAAACACGATCAACATTGGCCTGGGTGGTCAGTTTGCCCCCTGGGTTGGTGCATTAATTCCAGACGTAAGACAGGAAATTCTGCTTGTATGCCAGCCCGGCACCGAACAGGAAGCCCTGACCCGGCTAGCCCGCGTTGGTTATGATCAGGTGCTGGGTTACCTACAGGGCGGTTTTGCGGCCTGGGTAGCCAGCGGAAAGGAAACGGACACCATTACGTCAATCTCAGCTGATACATTGGTCGATAAGATGGAAACCGGAAAATTGACCATCGTCGATGTCCGGAAACCCGGCGAATTTGCGGGGGCGCATGTCGACGGGGCTATAAACATCCCTCTTGACTACATCAACGAGCAGATGGCCGAGTTCCCCAAAGGCGAAACGATTTATATTCACTGCGCGGGGGGCTACCGGTCTATGGTGGCGGCATCGATTCTGAAATCGCGGGGATTTGAGGACATTGTAGACATAGCAGGTGGCTTTGGCGCTATTCAGAAAACGGGTCGTATTACCACGAGTAGTTTAAAGGATGCATCCGAAAAAGCCGCATAACACATAGTGTAACGTCTGATGGAGATTCTTGATTTAATCCGTCGTCCCTGGCCCTGGTACGTAGCCGGTCCGCTGATCGGCCTGACAGTACCAACGCTTTTGCTGCTGGGAAATAAATCGTTCGGTATTTCGTCGTCGTTGCGGCATATCTGCGCGGCCTGTATGCCGGCCAGTATTCCGTTTTTTCAGTATAACTGGAAGCAGGAACTCTGGAACCTGTTTTTCGTGACCGGGATTCTGATTGGTGGATTCCTGGCGACGAATTTTTTGAAAAACCCGGAGGTGTTCCGCTTATCTGCTGATACGCTGGCCGACCTGAAGGCGATTGGCGTGCAGGACTTCTCGGGATTGATGCCTGCCGATTTATTTGCCGCCAATAATCTGTTCAGCGGTAAAGGACTGGTCTTTTTCGTACTGGGTGGTTTTCTGGTTGGCTTTGGAACACGCTGGGCGGGGGGCTGTACGTCCGGCCATTCGATTATGGGTTTATCCACCCTGCAATGGCCCTCGCTGGTTGCTACCTGCTGTTTTATGCTTGGCGGCTTTGTGACGACTCATTTGCTGCTGCCTTACATCATGAAACTGTTTTAGCCGATCTACTATGCAAAATGTCGACGAATTCCCGGAAACGCTAATCCGTGAAAACCCTGGTCCGGTTCGGCCGCGCGAGCCCTGGACGGCTAATCTAAACTACCTCATAGTTGGGATTTTATTTGGTATCGTCTTCGTCAAAGCCGAGATCATTTCCTGGTTTCGGATTCAGGAAATGTTTCGCCTGCAGAGTTTCCATATGTACGGCGTAATCGGTTCGGCGGTGATTGTCGGCATGCTGTCTGTCTGGCTCATCAAACGCTTCCAGATCAAAACCCTGTCCGGCGATACCGTTGTGTTTCATCCCAAGCAATTCAACTGGGGACAGGTTTACGGCGGGTTACTTTTTGGACTGGGCTGGGCAATTACCGGCGCTTGTCCAGGCCCGTTATTTGCCCAGATCGGTAGCGGCTATCTTGGCGTGATCGTAACCCTGCTGAGTGCTATTGCCGGTACCTGGGTTTACGGTTATCTACGAGACCGGTTGCCGCATTGATAACTGGCTAACTCCGTTTGGCGAGCTGGTTGATGTCTTTTACCTCCAGAATGGGTTTTTCGTAGCCAAGCCGCACGGTATTGATCATCGCGAGGCCCAGGTCATGCATCGAGCTGATGTAGCTCGAAAATACCCCTTTTAGAAGGGGCAGTATTGGCAGCAGGAACCGGTAGTACGTTTTCACATTCTTCTGCCCGTCGACCGGTATGATGAAGCCCGGACGAAACATGTAAGCGGCTTTAAAGGGAAGACGTAACAGCGTGTTTTCGGTTTTGCCCTTAACCCGCGCCCAGGCCATTGATCCCTTCTCGGTACTGTCGGTACCCGCGCCTGATACGTAGCAGAACGTCATATCGGGATTCTGCTTTACCAGTGTTTCGGCCACGTGGAGGGTCAGATCATAGGTTATACGCCGGTAATCGGTCTCGCTCATACCCAGCGAGCTTACTCCCAGACAAAAAAAACAGGCATTGTAATTCGCCAACTGATCGCTGATGGGCGACAAATCCAGGAAATTGTCATGAATAACTTCTTTCAGTTTCGGGTGGGACAACCCGCCTGGTTTACGGTTGATAACCAGTACCTGTTCAACGTCAGGGTGTTGTAGTGCTTCGAGAAGAACGCCTTCGCCTACCATCCCGGTAGCGCCTGTAATGATTGCTCGGATTGCCATTGCTGCTTTATGAATGACTGGAAAAGGATAAACCATCCGGCAGGCATGACCGTTTACTGCTAACGATAAAAAAGTAAACAAATGCTGATTGTCTCCATTATTGTCCTGCTCGTTATTGGTGGACTCATCTGGCAGTACGTCCGTCAGGGACAGTCGCGTTCCAGTAAAGACGTCGATCCGCTGCCTGCTACAGATAGCCCACTGCTTCATGAGCACGTAGCGTATTACCGCTCACTACCCAACGACAAAAAAAAGTTGTTTGAAGAACGGGTCAGCCATTTTCTGCAGCATACGAAAATCGACGGCGTCGGTACGACAGTCGATGAGGTCGATAAATTATTAGTGGCCAGCAGCGCGGTAATTCCTATTTTCGGCTTTGAAGGCTGGTACTATTACCAGCTCACTAACGTTCTGTTGTATGACGACCGGTTCAATGAAGAATACGAAACCACGGGCAGCAACCGGAGTATTCTGGGAATGGTAGGCGAAGGGGGCGCTCTACAAAGCACGATGGTATTGTCGAAACCCGCCCTACGTGACGGGTTCGCCAACGAAAACAGCAAGTCGAATACGGGCATTCACGAGTTTGTCCACCTGCTCGATAAAGCCGACGGCTCAACAGATGGGTTACCCGAATATCTGCTTGGCAAAACTCACATTAAACCCTGGGTAGAGCTGATTCATCGAAGCATCCGGGAGATCAAGGAAAATCAGTCGGATATTAATCCATACGGAATAACGAACGATGCCGAGTTCTTCGCGGTCGTTTCCGAATATTTTTTCAAACGACCGGACTTACTGGAGCAAAAGCACCCGGAACTGTTCGCCCGGCTCGAAGAGATATTTCATCAAAATCCAGCTACGCCGGACAAAGAACTACCCGAACAGCCGTAATATACATCGGTGGGAGATAAACTAAAAAGAGGTTTATCGGGCTGACAATCAGCTTGATAAACCTCTTTTGGCAGAGAGCGAGGGATTCGAACCCCCGGTACCCTTGCGAGTACTTCTGATTTCGAATCAGACCCGTTCGACCACTCCGGCAGCTCTCTAGTCGGCGAAAAAGGGAACCCTTTCTCGTTTTCGTGGCACAAAAGTAGAGGTTTTTGTGAACATGTCAACTATTTGAGAAAAATAATGTGGATTGGTACCAAAGAGGGGTATTTATATAATGCAAGTGAACTAAAACAGAGAGTAAAATAGCCATAATAATAAAAGCGAAAAATTGATTACTAATTTGGCACTACTTAATAAAGTATTTTACAAATAAGCAAACTAAAAATTACTGATATTCGTAAATTGAGAATAAATTAACAGTTACAAAATGCGCGAAACTACTCTAGCAACCAGGGAGATGGTAAAGCAGATGCTTACTATTCACCACATTCTCGAAATTGCCAAAGTGTTGCACAACAGTGGAATAGCTCAGGAAAAAGCAATTCGGCTGGCCTCAATTGGGTGGGATCCGGCGCAACGCCTTAACTGAAAAAGTTTAATAAACGCAACAGGCCAGTCATTTGCATGACTGGCCTGTTGCGTTTGCCGATAAGCAAGTTTATTCGCCGTCATCGCCACGCACGATGGCCACTGCCTGGTCAATCAGGTCATCATCGACCCCATCAATAAGCAGGTTGTCGTTGGCAATATTGCTCACGATCGTGACCTTGGAGAGGTCGATGGATGGCTCCAGTTGCAGGAAAGCGTCCCGGAATTGCTGCTCAATTTGCCGGTCCTGTACTTTGTTCGCTTCGTCTTCCAGTTGACGAGCCAGTTCTTCGGGAGATAAATCAGAATTCATAGCGTTGGGGTTTTAGGCCCAAAAATAGTGGATTACTGCTGTTTTGCGTACGTAATTGTTCCGTTGATGCTGTTGGCCAGCCGTTGCGCATAATCACTCATGTAGTCAAATCCGATCCGCATCGGCGCCCCTTTTGCCCCGCTGTTTGTAATGGCCGCGGGAGTAAGCGGCTGCCGGGGTGGCGTTTTGGACGCGGATTCCATAAATCCGGTGACCTGCACAGCCCCCTTCACAACCGAAACGACGAGGTAGGGAAACGTTGATGCTTTGGCAATCTTACGCGCTTCCGTCTGCATCGACAGGCGATCCCCGTCGGCTTTGCTGATGGCAAAACCGGATTCGATCAGTACCTGACCGGCCCGCAGATAAAGCAGGCTATCGGGCATGGATGAGCCAACCAGAATCAGGTTGTCGCCGGTTTCGGGGATGGCGAGGGCGCTGGACGATTGGGGGGCGGTAGTCTGGGCATATAGCCCCGAGCTGATCAGGGCTATTGCCAGCGTACAGAAAAGTAGGCGAAACGTAGTCATGCGTTGTACAACCGGAAACACCTGCCTAGAGTTATAAGCGTTCTTCAAACAGTTTCAGAATTCGTTTGTATTCGTCCATCCAGCTTGTAGGTTCCACGAAGCCGTGGTCTTCGACGGGATAGGAGGCCAGCTCCCAGTTTTCTTTCCGCAACTCGATCAGTCGCTGAGCCAGCCGAACGGCGTCCTGGTAATGCACATTGACATCGACCATGCCGTGGCAGATAAGCAGGTGACCCTTCAATCCTTCCGCGAAGTTGATCGGCGACGATCTACGGTAGGACAGGGAATCGGCCTGGGGTTCGTTCAGAATATTGGCTGTGTAGCCGTGGTTATAGGCCGCCCAGTCGGTAACCGGACGTAGCGCAGCCCCGGCCGCAAATACGTCGGGCGTGGTGAACATGGCCATCAACGTAATGAAACCGCCGTACGAGCCGCCATAAATGCCGATGCTTTTTTCTTTCACCCCCTGGGTCTGTACTAGCCATTTGGCTGCGTCGACATGATCTTCCAGGTCTTTGCCGCCCATGAACCGATAAATACCCGTCCGCCAGTCGCGACCATAGCCCGCGCTGGCCCGATAATCGATGTCCAGGACCGTGTACCCTTTGTCGACCAGAAGGTTATGGAACATATACTCGCGGAAATACTGACTCCACCACTTGTGGGCGTTCTGCAGGTAACCTGCACCGTGGACAAACACGACCGCCTTGCCGTTGGCTTTGACTGGCGATATGGAGTCAGGTTTATAAAGCCGGGCGTAAATAGGCTGACCGTCGCGGGAAGGGATGGTGACGAAGGCCGGTACGCGCCAGGGATAGGCCTTGAAAGCGTCGGTGGGGGAGTCGGTCAGTTTGACGGGCGTTGAATTCGGGCTTCCTTTCTTACCAGCTGTCGGCACGTCGACGACGTACAGTTCCCAGGGTTTGTTACTGGTCGAGTACCGAATCGCCATGCGGGTTTCGTCGGGAGAGAGCGTTACGTCGTTAGCACCCGACATGGTCGTCAGGCGAGTACGCTCGCCACCCGTAACCGGCATGCGGTAAAAGTGCTGTTCGCCGGGGTGCATTTCATTCGTCTGCAGAAAGAAATGGGTTTTGTCTTTCGACAGTTGAACCTGCTGGACCTCAAACTTGCCTTTAGTCAGCTGCTTTTTCGAACTGGCCGTCTGTACGTTGATGGTGTAAATGTGCGAATACCCGTCGGCTTCCGACTGGAACCAGAGCGTCTGATTATCGGCCAGAAAATTCATGTTGCCGGGCGAGAAACCCCCACCAACACCTGGTCCGCCCACCCAGGAATCCTCGTGCTGGCGGTCGAGCAGGGCGAGTTTGGGGGCCGAATCGCCCAGGTCAAGGCGCATGATCCAGCGGTCTTTGTTATCCTGCGACCGCACGACCACAACAGCCAGCTTACCATCGTCGGACCAGACCGGACCGTTGATCGTTACCGGCCGGGCTTTCTTTGTGGTATCGGCTTTTGCGCCCTTGGGCGTGGGCAGGTCGGCCTGTTTGTCGTTGATGCCGGGGATGCTCTTCGTGCTGACCGTCCAGACCGTGTCTTTCTGAATGTCGTACACCATAAACTCCTGGCTCATCAGGGGCGCTCCCACTTTCGTGCGCCCCGAGATATCTTCCGTATAGCCGGATTCTGTTACGTAGTTTGGAACGATTGTGTTTTTGGCGTTGCTGGGGTTTTTTCCCACTTTATACGTAACGTAGCGACCGTTGGGACTAAGCTGAGCGGTCATCAGTCGTTTGTCGTCCAGGTAAATCTCTTTCGGGCGTTTAGGCCGGTTGGCTTTGTTGATTCGTTCGGCTTCATCTTTATTCTCTTTCCGCTCGCGAATAACCGTTGACAGTCGCAACTGCTCGGTCTTCAGGAATTTCTCTTCGTCGGTTGACTTCGGCTCGGCCTTTTTGGTGGTTGGCCGGAAATCGGTCAATTGGGTCAATTCGCCGGTTTGCAGGTCGAACTTGTAGAGATTCGAACCGCCCCGGCGGAAGACAACGGCTTTTTCGTCACCGGTGAAAACGGGGTCGCTTTCGGGTTCAACCGTGTTGGTCAGCTGACGGATGCGTCCGGTTTTAACGTCGAGCCAGTAGATATCGCCGTTTTTGTCGAACAGGCGCTGCGTATAGGTCTTATTATAGGCTTCGACGGGGGCGGTGGGCAGAGACAGCCGTTCGGCAACACTAACTTTGGCGGGTTTAGCGGGCGTTTTGCCGGTCAGTGCCACTTTATACAGTGAGTCCCCCAGGGCGCGCTCTGGATTCCAGTTAAAGTAGATCGTTTTGGAATCGTCGGACCAGTACGGATTCGTGGGCGACGTACCAACCCAGGTTTTGGGGTCCTGCATGATCGTTTCGATCGTCAGAGTAGGGCGCGTTGTCGGTTTAGGGGCAGGCTGGGCCAGGGCCTGAGTTGCCAGCAGACTAAGCAGCCAGAAAGGTGTTTTCATTGAAAGCGGGTTGTTATTCAAGCCCTCAAATTAATGAGAAATCAGCGAATACGGGCGATCTGCCCAGGAAACCTGACTACGAATGCCTCCGGTTTCTGGTAGCATCAAGGGAAGAAAACAGCCCGAAATTGGTGTAAAAGAGAGTTGTCTGCGTAAGAAAGCGCGCTTGCATTGGGAGGAAACAAGTGAAAAAAGTATCTTGCCCTGTTAATTCTTGTTTATTGATGCAGTACGTTATCTACGCTTACGATTATACGGATGCCGATGCGCTTAGCCGCCGAATGGCTGTTCGACCCGCCCACCTGGCTTACGTCCGGCAATTGAAAGCCAACGGCCAGTTTGTGATGGGAGGGGCCCTGCTCAACGACGCAGGGCAGATGATCGGATCCATGCTCGTGCTGGAACTGGAATCCGAAGCGCAGCTGGAAACGTACCTACAAGAAGATCCTTACCTCGTTGAGGGCGTATGGGACAAGGATAAACTGGACAGTAAACCGTTCCGCCCCGCCGTCGTATGAACAGTCGACGATTAGCGGCCGGGTTACTAATCTGGCTGGCCGTGGCAGGGACAACTGCCTGCCAGAGCCGGACCAGACCAGCGGAGCAGACAGTAGACATGCGGCCGGACACGACCATCTTTGATGACGATACCCTGGAAGGGGCAATCAGGGATTCGATCCGGCCCTCAAACCACAGAAACTGACTTTTGATACACGCAGCAATATTTGATATGGATGGGCTGCTGGTGGATTCGGAACCCCACTGGCGAGCTGTTGAACGGGAGATTTTTGGATCGGTTGGCTTGATGCTGACCGATGACGAATGTAAGAAAACGACGGGGATGCCCATTCTGGACGTGGTCCGGTACTGGCACGCCCGGGCTCCCTGGACGCAGGAAGCGGCCGGTGGCCGTAGTGACGAAGAACTGGCGGACGAAATGACCGAAGCTGTTCATAAACGTATTGCCAGCATGGCCGAACCCATGCCTGGGGCAATCGATGCCTTGACGTTTTTTGCCCGGCAGGGACTACCGACAGCCATTGCTTCGGCTTCACCCATGAGCCTGATTGAAGTGGTGGTTGATCGGCTGCAGCTGCGGCCATACCTGACCCTCTGGCACTCGGCTACGCTCGAAGCGCGCAACAAACCCGCGCCGGACGTGTATCTGGGGGCGGCCCGGAAACTGAGTGTAGATCCGGCTAGCTGTGTTGCCTTCGAGGATTCGGGCGCGGGTCTCCGGTCGGCACATTCGGCCGGGATGCGTACGATAGCCGTTCCGGCGGCCTTTGAAGCCAAGGAGCCAAAGTTCCAGATTGCCGACGTCATTCTATCCTCGCTGACCGAGTTTTCGCAGGACACACTTGCCCTGCTCCAGCAATCCGAAATGCATTCCTAAACCTTTCTTGATACGTAGTTTATTGTAATTCGTATGCGTCTCTACCAACTCGATGCGTTCACTGACCAGCTTTATGCCGGAAACCCAGCCGCTGTGATCCCCCTGACAGCATGGCTTCCGGACGAGCTAATGCAGCAGATTGCCGCTGAAAATAATCTAGCCGAAACGGCCTTTTACGTCAAAACAGACGATGATGCCCACTATCATATCCGCTGGTTTACGCCAACGGTTGAGGTTGATCTGTGTGGGCACGCTACCCTGGCAACGGGTTATGTTGTCTTTTATCTGGAAGAAAAGCCCGACGCCGAAGAGATCTTTTTTGATTCGCGGAGCGGCTCGCTGAAGGTCTGCAAAGGTCAGGAAGGCTGGCTGACGCTCGATTTTCCGGCCGATGTGGTGCATAAAGCAAATTTACAGCCACCTGCTCTGCTGAGTAGTCTGGAAGAAAAGCCGCAGGAAGTTTACAAAGGCAAAACCGACTACCTGCTGATTTACGAAACCCAGGCTCAGATTGCGGCTCTGGACCCCGATTTTCGGGAAATGAGCACCGTTCCAGCTCGGGGGGTGATCGTAACGGCACCGGGCGATGCGGATTCGGGAGTTGATTTTGTATCCCGCTTTTTTGGACCACAATCAGGCATTGATGAAGATCCCGTTACCGGATCGGCGCATACAACACTGGTGCCGTATTGGTCAGAAAAGCTGGAAAAAACAGAATTGGTGGCCCGTCAACTGTCGAAACGGGGTGGGTACCTGCGCTGTAAACTAAACGGCGACCGTGTCGACATTTCCGGTCAGGTGAAACTCTACCTGACCGGCGAAATTGTCGACTAAGTTAGAAGCATAGTAAACGCTGGCAAAGCTGATCGCCCGACGGAAACGGGCTGGTTTGTTGCCAGCGTTTTTAATTACCGGCAGCCAAACGTCAGGCTGCCCCAGTAGCTATGCCAGTCGGCGGGGCTGGGTTTCGTGGTATCGGCATGTACGTATGGAACCATATGGACCAGACTGACCATACTGTTGCCGGCCCGCAGCCGGAACCGAACCCGCCCCTGCCCGTCGGACCGCTGCCGCTCCTGAGCGAGCGGATTCGTGCCGTTTCGATTACAGTAGCGTACCAGCGCTTTCGGCAGGGGTTTGTTGTCGTATAACACCTGAAACGTGGCAATCTGGCCGGGACGCTGGACGTACGGGTTTTGAGCAGGAATGATTTCCAGCGGCATTCCCGTATTCTCGGCGAAGGTATTATCCGGTTTGTCTCCTGCCTGGATCAGGGTTTTGACGCAGCGCTGGTACATTTCCCGGCTAGGTTTGCTGGTCGCCCCCTGCTGCTGCCGGGCGCTTACTACGTTGTCCAAGCCATCTTCTTTCAGGTACAGCAGAAAACTATCCGCCCGCATAGCCAGAAACTTAGGGGTATTGGCGAAACTGATCAGGTGCGTGCCCGCCGTGGTGAGCGATACGGGTAGGGTACCATACGTATCGCCAGGGAGGGTAGGAACCAGGTTTATCATGCCGCTGGCCGACTGGTGTTTGTACTGCACAATCCGGTCTTTGGCACCATCAGACCGCTCACCGGTGAACCCTTCACCCACCAGAACCTGTATGGTAACTTTATCGCCCACGTTCGCAAAAAAGCGACTGGGCTGCAACCAGAACTCATGGGCCAGTACCAGTCCGGCGCCAATAACCAGCAGAAGGAGAGTCGTAAAAAATTTCTTTATCATATTTATTTGTATTAATTCTAAACAAGCCTAACTTTGTTGCAGCAAATCAGTGAACAATGACAGTTGAGTTCAATTTTCAGGAAGAATTAACAACCGCTTTCGCCGTAAAACAGCCAGGCCAAACGAATGTTTTTGTTGGACAGGAGTGTGTGCTGAAAAAGTGCTGCAAGAAGTACAAAAAGGGGAAACGCTGTAAGAAATGCCCGGATTGATCGGATTGGGTGCCTGATTGTGAGGTAAAATAATCCATCTTCGCAGGATGGAAACACGCTATGAGCAACATCCCGCTCTACCCAATGAGCCGCAGTTGAGCGATTTAGTCGACCTGCTGGCGGTCATCTTTCCCAACGAATCTCCGGAGGCAACGCGCGAGAAATTGTTTTTTCAAAGTGCGAACGCCCCAGTTGTTACGCAACTGGCTTATCTGGGTGACCAACTCGTTGGCTGCAAGCTAGGCTATCGCCGGAAACCTACTCATTTTTATAGCTGGCTGGGGGGCGTTCACCCCGACTTTCGTCAACACGGCATTGCGACTGGGCTGATGGAGCAGCAGCACGGCTGGTGCCGCGAGCAGGGTTACAAAAGCATTCGCACCCAGACCTATAATACGTGGCGGTCAATGCTTATCCTGAACATCAAATCTGGTTTTGACATCATCGGCACTGTGCAGGGAAAACACGGACTCACGATTGTGCTCGAAAAGCGCCTGTAAACATACCGGTCAGGAACCCACGGCCCGTTTCGGTTGTCATACGGATAGATGCATCTTTATCTTCACATCCCGTTCTGCCGCCAGGCCTGCCACTACTGCGATTTTCATTTCAGCACGAATCTAAGCCAGAAATCGGCGCTGGTTGACGCGCTCTGCGCTGAAATTTCCCTGCAGAAAGGCTACCTGCCCGGTAAAACGCTGGAAACGATTTATTTCGGTGGTGGAACACCGTCGCTGCTGACGGAGCCGGAACTGGCGCAGCTTTTTGAAACGATCCATACGCACTTTACCGTTTCGCCCACCGCCGAAATTACGCTCGAAGCTAACCCCGACGATCTGAATGATACGCCAGAAACTGGACTGTCGAAACTGAACGTACTACGTCAGTACGTTAACCGGCTGAGCATTGGCATCCAGACGTTTGATGAGGCAACGCTCCGCTGGATGAACCGGGCGCACACGGCTACCGAAGCGGCAACCTGCGTCTGGCAGGCACGGGAAGCGGGTTTTGAAAATATGAGCGTGGATCTGATCTACGGCATCCCCAACCGGGATGCTTCGCTCTGGACGGCTGACCTGAACCAGGTTCTGGCGCTCGACGTACCTCATATTTCGGCTTACGCCCTGACGGTTGAACCCGATACAGCTTTTGGGCGCTGGCAGCAGAAAGGCAAGCTACCACCAATCGACGAAAACCTGGCCGCCGGGCAATTTGAGGAACTGGTTCAGGCGCTGCGGGACAAAGGGTATGAGCATTATGAAATTTCCAATTTTGCCAAACCTGGTCGCTATGCCCGGCATAATACGGCTTACTGGCAACGACGACCGTATCTGGGCGTTGGACCAAGTGCGCACTCCTACAACGGGCACAGCCGGCAATTCAACATCGCCAATAACACCCGCTACGTATCGGCCGTTCAGAAAGGTGAGTTACCCGCCACAGTTGAGAAACTGACCACGGTCGACCAGGTCAATGAATACCTGCTGACGGGTTTACGAACGCAGTGGGGCTGCTCACTGGCCGAATTGACCACTTTACTGGGGGCTAATTTTGCCGAACGTCAGGCTCGTGACCTGACAGAAGTGTATAACGCAGGCTGGCTGCTTCGGGATAACGATCAACTCCGGCTGACCGAAGCCGGGAAACTGTTCGCTGACCGCGTGGCCGCTACGCTGTTTGTTGAGCAGGACTAGCCTTAAACCGGTTAGTAGTCTTACCGGACTAATTGCCGGTTTTGTTAGTTTAGGATAAAATGCCTCATTTTCGCGTCCTGAATCCGTTTGTATGAATCCGCAGCGTCCGGCCAACACCTTTCGTAACCAGTCTTCTCAGCAACCCCGCCCGAAGGTATCGCACCCGGTTACGCAGCGGCTGCAGAAAACAGGACGTAAAGCAACACAATGGCAGAAAATCCGCCAGTACATTCGCCAGCGGCCCACGCTGGAGCGGGCGTACTGGCTCGTTCTCAAAGTATTCTTGTGGTTATTCATTTCCTCGGTCAGTTACGTAATCGTACTGAAGTATGTACCGGTCTGGGTAACGCCCCTCATTGTATCGCGTTGGGTGGATACGTTTGGGACGGACGAAAGCAGTCATGTCTATAAGAACTGGCGGCCCTATGACAAGATTAGCAAGGAAGTAGCGCTGGCCGTTGTGGCCTCGGAAGATCAGGATTTTCCCAAACACTGGGGGTTTGACTTCGACGAGATCCAGGATGCGATTAAAGATAACCGAACCCGGAAACGGCCTCGGGGGGCCAGCACGATTTCGCAGCAGGTAGCCAAGAATGTCTTTCTCTGGAATGGGCGGAGTTACCTTCGGAAAGGGCTGGAAGTGTATTTTACCGTGCTGATCGAACTGATATGGGGCAAAGAGCGGATTCTGGAAGTGTACCTGAACGTAGCGGAAATGGGACCAATGACCTTTGGGGCCGAAGCCGCGTCACAGCGATATTACGATCACTCGGCGGCATCAATGACACGGAACGAAGCCGCCCGGATTGCTGCCGTACTGCCTAATCCCCGCCTGTTTTCGATCGCCAAGCCATCCAGCTATATCCAGCGCCGAACCCGGCAGATTAGCCGCCAGATGCGTTACCTGGGCGGGCAGAAATACATCCGGAGTCTGTAAGGATCAGAGCCTACCAGAGTTTGAGGGGAAAGAACTCGCCCAGACTAATGGGCTCTTTGTGCAGAATGAATACGTAGATCAGAGCGGCAAGTACGAGGTAACTGACAGCCAGCCATTTCTTTTTCTGCTCGAATTCTGTGGGCTGATGATAATAGTCGTAGATCATGGAAGCCGACAGGCCCAGCACCATCAGAAAGAACGAGAACACCCCAAAATCTGTTCGGTAGATGCTAACCGACTGCATGAAGCGGGCCCCCGACACGATGTAGAAAAGCCAACTCGCAAAACCAGCCCGGTACAGATAAACGCTGAGCCGTCGATCATTTTTTAGATCAAAGAGATCTTCGGTGAATTTCTCGGACATGGTCTTGGTTAATTTGAGTGAGTGAAAATAGCAAGTATATCCGATAAACGCAAAAGCTGATGCTTGATTTACAGCCAACTGACTCGGCTAAAGATTACAAAACGATGCGGATCGAACTGGTTCGCGTAGACGATGCGTTCCACTTTGAAGCCGTTGGGGCATCGGGGATAACCCAGCACATGGATGCCGCTACCGACATCGGTGGCCATAACGCCGGGGCCCGACCTATGGAGATGCTGCTGATGGGGCTGGCGGGCTGCTCGGCCATTGATGTCGTGCTGATCCTGCAGAAACAAAAACAGGTTATCGACGATTTTCGGATGACGGTGGATGGCCTGCGCGAAAAAGACGCGACGCCCGCTCCGTTCCAGAAAATTCATATTACGTACCACCTGAAAGGCGATCTGAACCCCGATAAGGTAAAACGGGCTATCGATCTGTCGATGGATAAATACTGCTCGGCAACGGCCCAGCTCCGGCCGTCGGCGGAGATCACGTATTCCTTCGAACTGGCGTAGGCCTGCCGAAAAAGATTGATTGGAAGGCGCCCGTCCGGCGCCTTTTTTGTTTCTTTGTTCGTCTATTTCTTCGGCTGGCACGACCCGGGGTCCTGTCAGTGCGCTTTTTATCAGTTATGCAGCAATACCACGATTTACTCCGTCATATTCTGGCCAACGGCACCCGCAAAACCGACCGGACGGGCACCGGAACCATCAGCGTTTTTGGGTATCAGATGCGGTTCAACCTACAGGATGGTTTTCCGTTACTAACGACCAAGAAAGTACATACCCGTTCCATCATCCACGAACTGCTGTGGTTCATTAAGGGAGAGACGAATATTGCGTACCTGAAGGAAAATGGTGTATCGATCTGGGACGAGTGGGCCGACGAAAACGGAGATCTGGGACCGGTCTACGGCAAACAGTGGCGGAGCTGGGAAGCAACGGATGGCCGGATAATCGACCAGTTGAGTGACGTACTGAAACAACTCAAAAACTCGCCCGATTCGCGCCGGATGATGGTATCGGCCTGGAACCCCGCTGACGTACCGGGCATGGCCCTGCCGCCCTGCCACGCGCTTTTCCAGTTCTACGTAGCCGATGGCAAACTTTCCTGCCAGCTTTACCAACGTAGCGCCGACGTGTTTCTGGGGGTACCGTTCAATATTGCGTCGTACGCGCTGCTGACGATGATGGTTGCGCAGGAGTGCGGCTACGAAGCGTACGAGTTCATCTGGACGGGGGGCGATACGCACCTCTATCTGAATCACCTCGAACAGGTTGACATACAGCTGTCCCGCGAACCACGTCCGCTGCCAACGATGCGGCTGAACCCCGAGGTGAAGTCGGTTTTTGACTTCAAATACGAGGACTTTACACTGGAGAATTACAATCCCTATCCGGCCATAAAAGCGCCGGTGGCGGTATAAGAAGTCTTCATCAAACAAAATGTCCGTACGTAATCAGATACATAAGGACATTTTGTTTGATGGAAAACACAAGCGTTAATGCCTGACGCCTAGCAGCATTCGGTTCGTGGCAATAACCCGGCCATCGGCCTCAAATGTATAGTAGAGTACCTCTATTCGCCCTTCGTTCTTGTAGCTGAAGAGGTATTCATTGATACCGTCGCGGACTTCGATTTTACGGCGTTCGAGGAGAGTTCCGTCACCTTTTCGTACGGTTAGATATACATCATTGTACTGCTTATTGCTTTCGTTTTTCAGCACTAAGTACGTAGATTCGTCAAACGGGTTAGGATAATTCTTTACGATTTCGAGACCTGCTTCGGTTGACGTAGGGGCTTGAAGAAGTCTGTCGAGGAAGCCGAATGATTTAGGCTCCGTGCTGCTGGCGGTCGATGTGGCCGGTACGTTTACTGACACTTCACCCGAAAACAGGCTTTCTGCGCCCCCTGAATTGACGGCTGCTACACTCACGTATCGTACAGAGCTGCTGTTTCCCAAAAATGCGATAGTAGGTGTTTTCGTTGATACTGTGTACACCGAATCCCAATCATTGGTGAGCGATCGCAGTGCGATTCGGTAAGCGGGGGCATTGCTGGCATCGGTGATTGTTAAGGAAATTTTATTGGTGCTAGCGTATTTCGCTGTGAATGAAGCAGGTTTGACCACCGACTGAGCGGCCATAGCAATAGCGTTTGAGTTGATGACGGCGTTACGGGCCAGATAATTGAAGTCAACACTAAAATCGTCTATTATTCCATCGTTATTCGTATCGATTTGCTCATTGTCTTTACTGGTATGAACGATACCGCAACTACCCGTTCCATCGCCGTTTTCATTCTGAGAAACTAGTCTGACAGCTGCATAACCCTGACTACGAAAAGGAACATGATCCCCAGAACGGCCCGTACGATCTTCACCGCTCATTATATTAATCGTCATTGGCGTGGCGGTAGCTGGTTTGATTTGTTCATTGTATTCCAGCTTGATGTAACGAGCCATCTGTTTCTGAATGGAGTTAGCGCTACCATACGAGAAGATACGGATACTGTTGTTGGCAACCGTACCAGCTACGCAGGAAGGAGACGATGAACAAGGGCCACATAAGGTAGTGCCAGCGATGTCGTTGTTCAATACCATACGAATAGCCCTGTTTTTACCAGCAGAGTAGTTGGCGAAGGCTTTGCTGCCGTAAAGACTTTGCTCTTCGCCGATGGTCAGCAGAAAGACGACAGTTGCTTTTAGATTATACTTCGATAAAACTCGGGCCGCTTCAATGACCAGCGCCGACCCAGTTGCATTATCTGAAACGCCTGCTGCGTTGCAGGTGGCATTACACGCATCATCACAACGACTGTCTACGTGGCCCTCTACTACAATAAAAGATTTGTCGGTTAAATCACTACCGGGCAGGACTGCAAAGACCTCATTATAGGTCCGGGTTGTCGATGAGCAGATGGCTGCGTTAAACGTCATTCGCGATACCAGCAAGCGATTAGTACGTTGCTTACTAATCTGCCGAAACTTAGCCTCGATCCAGTTATTAGCTGCTCCCAGACCGGTTGTTGTTGAACTGGAAAAAAGTGAATTGGTCTGACGCGTCCCAAACGATGCTAGTTTTCGAACGTACTCCCTAACGGAGTCGGCCGAGATGGATTGGTTTAAATCTGTCGATAAGGCCGTTGGTGTCAATGTTAAACCGCCCGTATAAGCCGAAGGAGAGTAACTGCCAGCCATTACAGCATCGGCCGTTGAATTTGTCACAGCCATATTGCTTTGGCTATAAGCCAACTGAGCCACCAGTAAGGTAAAAGAGAGGAAAAGTTTTTTCATATAGGTTTGTTACAAGGTTATGATAAATCCGTATCCCAACCGAGAGCTGACGGCTTATTGAGCGGGTCATTGCCAATCGCTTCGAGACGGTTAAAATGAATCAATTTATATACCAAGTTGCCTAATTATTTATACTTAACGTGAATTATGGATAAATGCGTTTTTGAACTGGGATCACAATAGATGGCTTACGGTCATGAAAACAATAAGCGATCAAACCTGCCAAGACATTGATCTGGCTATTAAGCGCACTCCGATGGCGAGTGTGTTCGAGGTCGAAGACCGATGTTAGCAAGGCATTGACCGATTCGATTAAGCCGCGCTTGCGTAAGTTGAGTTTATCACTCAAGGGCATCAAGGTGTTCTTCATCCGGCGTCGAAGCTTGGTTACTAAATGAAGACCTCGCTGGTAAAACTCGGCAAACAGTTTAGTCAAATACCCCCGGTCGCCAAAGCACTGTCCCTGCAAATCCGCCAGTAGCTCTGGCAATAAGCTGGCGTTGTTGTCCGAGACATTACCAGGCGTAATGATAAAATTGATTAACTCGCCGTACTGATTAATGACTAAATGCGCTTTTAGCCCAAAGAACCAGCCCATAGAGGACTTCCCACGGGCGGCCAGGCCAGCAAAGACCTTATTGGCCTGGATGCGATGGTTATCACAGACGGCCAGCGGTTTACTATCGACAATGTAGAAGCCGGTTCGCTGGCCTTGGGCACAAAGCCATTTTAAGAGTACAAAAAGTCCAGGTAGTAAGCGAGGCATACGGGCCACGAATCGCTCGTAACTGATCAACTTGGGAAAATAACTCCTTAGTTGAGCCTCTACCCAGTCTTGGTAATAGTACTGAAAGCATTTGGCCCCTGAATGATGATAGAAGATTGTGATCGCTAACATCTCACTGTCGGTTAACTCGCCCTGTCGAATAGTGGGCAAGGTGCCTTGCTGCATTTGCCACTGG
The DNA here is from genome assembly GCF_013375035.1 of Spirosoma sp. KUDC1026. Taxonomy (NCBI): domain Bacteria; kingdom Pseudomonadati; phylum Bacteroidota; class Cytophagia; order Cytophagales; family Cytophagaceae; genus Spirosoma; species Spirosoma sp. KUDC1026. Next base: position 2,852,499 of record NZ_CP056032.1, read on the forward strand.
GTCAGGACATTGCAAAAATCATCACAGGTGATGAAGATCTCAATTAGTTTAAGGGCCTTATCTTCGCGAAGCATAGGAGCAGGTGATTGAGTTTTGTTACTTGGCAGTGCAAATCTCGCTATCACTTGCTCACTATGTACTTACTATCAGTCAGTTAAATGGGGAGTTATCCATAATTCACGTTACTTAGTAATTTTTAGACAACAATAGGGTATTATAAAGACAATGGTAGGTATAAGCCGGGGGACTTAAAGCAGTGAGCAGTATCTTGAAGAGAGTGCGTCTATTTAGCAATAGTTATACCGTGTATAACTAAGAAGACAAGGTAGAGCGGGTTGCAATAGAGCTAGTACATTCAAAAAAGCCAAAAGCCTCATGCGTATTGCACAAGGCTTTTGGCTGCTATAGCAGATAAATACTTAATTTAGCTTTAAGTGATAAAGAGCATACACTATCTGGTTCAAACCGCTTACTGCCGGGCCAGAAGTTTCTGGTACTCTTCTTCGACCATATCCCGTTGGTTACCCCGCCGGTACACACTCAAGTAATGTGATACCAGACCGATACCCCAGCCGAAGCTCGCAAACAGGGGCCAGGGGAAGTAAACCCGGGGACGGGATGGAATCATAAACAACGTAACCGCCCAGATTAGCCAGAGCCCGATGTTAATGATCAGATAAGTGCGTAGATGCATGCGGAAGCCAACGCGTTCTTTTGCCTGCTTCCATAATAGGGGATCGTGTTGTGTTTCCATGGTGATTATAAGTTTAGGTGAATCGAACGCTGGTGATTAGTATGGCCGAAAGGTAGTGTCCCTGTTCATGGATTTAAACGGCTTTCCGATAGATAGCCTGATTCGCCGTGTCAACTACCCGGTTCTCCCGACGAAATTCGTCATCAGTTAACGACTGCGCGGTTTGCGATGCCCAGTCAGGATAATGCCTGTACAGCAGGAAAGCCCCGATGGCAAAAACCGCGTTTGCCGCCCCCAGCGTAATCCACCAGAAATAGGCAGGTTGAAACAGGCGGTACGTACTCTCAACGACGAAAGCCGCGTAAAGCCCGGTAACAGAAGCGCCCATGCCGAGGTAGTGCCACTGGAGCCAGGATGAAAAATGAGCCCGTAAACCAATAACTCCCACGCCCATCAGCAACGTACTAACGCTTCCCACGGCCCCCCAGTGAATAATGCCAAAACGCCCGAAGAGATAATAAATCTGAAAGGCTGTTACCAGCAGCAGCACCATGCTAACAATATAGATCCGGCCAACAAAACGGTGTCTAGCCGTTCCTTTCCTCGTGAACAAAATATAGGTGCCCGTAGTCATGGCTAGTAGAGCCGCTAATAGGTGCACCACGCTAACCGATGAGTGCAAAATAGTAGTCATACAGGTTGGATAAGGAGTCGCAACGTACCCGGTTCTGTTACACTCCATTACGTATACAAGCAACGAGAAAAAGTGTTCCTGTAAATGAGAATAGAGTCCGTAATCACCTAAAAGCTCTCGACTGGTTGGATCAAAACAATCAGGTCGATTGTCTAATTTGCAGGATAAACGTTACGTAGTACATGACCAATTCAGAAATCGTTGACCTGCTGGAACAGACGGCCCGGCTTATGGAATTGCACGACCAGGATGCATTCCGGACGCGGGCTTTCCAGACGGCAGCGTTCAATCTCGATAAATCTACCGAAAATCTTGGTCAACTTCCGGCCAACGAGCTGGTAAAGCTGCCGGGTGTTGGTAAGGCCGTTGCCGGAAAAATTCGCGAAATGATCGAGACCGGGCATCTGAGTGACCTGGATGACCTGCTGTCCATAACGCCATCGGGCGTGCTGGACATGTTCCGGATTAAGGGGCTGGGTGTCAAAAAAGTCAGGACGCTCTGGCGCGAACTCGGCATTGACAATCTGTCTGATTTGAAGCGGGCGGGCGAAAACGGCGAGATTGCCAAAATCAAAGGTTTCGGGGCCAACACCCAGGAAAAGATCCTGGCTGCGCTGGAATTCCTGCAGGAACAGCAGGGCAAAGTCAGGATGGATAAGGCCGCCATGCTGGCCAACCTACTGCACGACGAACTGACCAAACACTTCGACCGCGTCGAGATCAGCGGGCAGGTCCGGCGGAAAGCACAGGAGGTCGATACGGTACAACTGCTCGTTCAGACCAGCGATCCGGTATCGGCCGGGCTACTTCTGAACGGTCTGCCTAATCTGACCCAAAACAAGCTCAATTCGTCACCGTTTGTCTGGCGGGGGCAGGTAGAGGGTTTCGACGTAGTGGTCGAACTGTTGTTTTACCCGGCCGAACAGATGGACCGGCAGTTGTTTATCCATACGGCCACCGATGCGCATTTAAAGCAGGTCGGAATAGGCGGGGCGTCGCTGCTCGAAGCGGCCTACAACAGCCCGGATACCGCCGAAGCGGCTATTTATCAGCGGGCGGGCCTGCCGTACATCGTGCCCGAAATGCGCGAAGATGACTATGCGTTTCGCTGGGCCAGTCGCCACCAGGCCGATGAACTGGTGACCTGGGAGGATCTGCGCGGTACGCTTCATAACCACAGTACCTGGTCGGATGGTAAACAGTCGGTAGCGGCTATGGCGGCCTACTGTCGGGAACTGGGCCTGACGTATTTCGGTATCGCCGATCACTCGAAGACGGCGTCCTACGCCAATGGGCTGGACGTGGATCGGGTTCGGCAGCAGCAACAGGAGATCGACCAGCTCAACGCGGGGTTTGGTGCGGTCGGAACCGATAATGCCTTCCGTATTTTCAAAGGCATTGAATCGGACATTCTGGGCGATGGTTCACTGGATTATGACGACGAAACGCTAGCTACGTTTGACTACGTAGTGGCCTCCGTACATCAGACGTTGACCATGTCGCAGGAGAAAGCCACTACGCGGCTGCTCCGGGCCATCGAAAACCCATACACAACCATTCTAGGTCATCCCACCGGTCGACTACTGCTGGCCCGGGAAGGGTACCCAATCGATCACCGGGCCATTATTGAGGCCTGCGCGGAACATAAAGTCGTTATCGAAATAAACGCCAGCCCGTACCGGCTTGACATCGACTGGCGCTGGATTGATTACGCCATGCAACAGGGCGTTATGCTCAGTATCAATCCCGATGCCCACGATCTGGCCGGTTTGCTGGATATGCATTACGGGGTTGCCATTGGTCGGAAAGGCGGCTTAACGAAAGCCATGACGTTCAACGCCCTGACTCTAGCCGAAATGAGTACCTATCTAGCCGACCGGAAAGCCGGAACTGCCGGACGCTGATAAGCGGTTGTAATCAGATGGCTCCGATCTGCACTCTGTCTGGGTGTTGGTCGGAGCCACTTTTATTGTTTACACCGGCGGAAAACCGGCGTCAGCTTTTACTTCTTCGATCTGCTTGCTATGCCGTATTACGTGCGCTGCCATGAGCAGCAAGACCTGATACAGGTCCAGGGTTCCGAATAGCCGGTGGACAAAATAATGTGTCCGTAAATCACCGGACTCGGTTTGTAAAAAGTCAAAAATGGCGTCACGCTGTGTATCGAAAGCCTGTAAAGCAGCCTCACTGCCACCAAAACGACCGGTCGGCGCCGAAAAGCTGGGTGCCGTTATTGGCATTGTTCGGCTACGTACCGCTTTGAGCACGTCAACATCTGACACCTTGATTTCGCTGCGTCTGGCTGGTTCTGCAGGGTGAGCGATACTGCTTTGAAGAGCGTGAGCCAGGCCCGTTTCGACCAGGGTAATATGCTCAACGCAGTCGGCAATGGACCAGCGATCCGGACCAGGCTTGTAGATCTCCTGCTCTGACGAAACGTTCGCCAGAAGCTGGTGCAGGCGTTGCCGGCATTCTCGTAGCAAGTCGAGCGCATACGCACGCTCCGAGTCGGTAATGGGGGCGGTACTGGACATAACGAGTTAAAGGAAAAAGAGTCTGGCAGGAAAGTACTGAAAATACGATAACAAAAGAGTACTAAACCGGAAACGAACAGTTCACAGCAGGGGAAATGCGGACCTTTCCAGCAGGTCAACTAGGTGACTGGTGCTACTAATTCTTCTACTTGTCTATTTGAAATTAATCTAAATAAGACAAACTTTGCGTCGATTTTACTACCACCTGAAGCGAAGCTAGTTTATGAGGTTACCGTTTACAATACTATGTATGTTGGTCAGTTTGTGCTCGTTGGCGCAGACTGGAGGAATAAAAGGACACGTAACGAACGAGACTGAGGACCCGCTTGAGTCCATCCACATTTCAATAAAAGGAACCACTCGGGGGGCCATGACGAATGCTTCCGGCGAGTTCTTTCTGTCGGGCTTAGCGGCCGAAAAATATCAGCTTGTTGTGTCGGGCGTGGGCTACCAGGCAATCGAGCGTTCCGCTACCGTAACGGATAATGCTATACTGACCCTGGAACTGACCTTACGGGAGACCGCCCAGCAGCTCCAGACCGTTGAGATTATTGGCCGGCGCGAAACGACCTACAAGAATGATCAGTCATTCATTGCCAGCAAGACTGCAACGCCATTGAAGGAAGTACCCCAGGCGGTTGCCTACGTAACGAAAGAGCTGATTCGCGACCAAGCGGCCTTTACGGTCGGCGACGTGGTCAAGAATATGAGCGGGGTCAACCAATTTACGTTTTACGACGATCTGACCATCCGGGGATTCCGGATGAACGGCGGCAGCACAACGCAGTTGTTCAACGGATTACGCACGTTTTCGGGCTTCTGGAAGCAGCCGCCCGTCAATTACCTGGAACGGGTTGAAGTGGTGAAAGGAGCCGCTTCGGCGCTGTACGGGAACACTTCGCCGGGAGGGACCATCAACCGGGTAACGAAGAAACCGTTGACAACCCCGCAAAAATCACTGCAGTTTACGACGGGGAGCTTCAATACGTTGCGGGCGCTGGCAGATTTCACCGGACCGATGAACGAAGAAAAAACCTTGCTTTACCGCATCAACGTGGGCTACGTCAACGCGCAGTCATTCCGGAACCTACAGTTTGACAAGAATATCGTCATTGCCCCTTCGGTGTCGTTCCTGCCGACCAGCCGCACGCGGATCAACTTCGACCTTGTCTATAACAAGTCGAACAGTCGACTCGACCGGGGCCAGTCGGTTGCTGGTAATGACCTGTACTCTAGCTCAATTGCTACGTCGCTCAACGCTATCAACGACTACCTGAACGAAGAAACCTACTTGATTACGACTTCCTTCAACCATCAGTTAGGCAACAACACGGCGATTAACCTGGCTTATCTGCGTACGGGCTACACCGAAAATCTGCTCGAACACCGGAGCAGCAATGTCAACGCGATTGATTCGGCCGGACGGGCTATCGATAATCTGGTTGCCCGGCAGGTGTTTGTCCGGCAGACCAAGTCATTCATGGATAATGTGTCTCTGTTCCTGAATCATAATTTTGCGACGGGGCGGGTGGAACACAAATTCGTGGCGGGCTACGACTACATCCAGTCGTCGACTCCCAAAGGATCGGGACAGCAAACGGCCAATGGGTATTTGCTCAAAGCGGGCGGAGCCACTGCGTATAACCCCAAAACCCCCGAACGATACGTATTCTACAATTACACCGCGCCAAATGGGATAGTACGCAGCATTCCCAAGCCCAACGTACCGTCTTACGACCTAGCCCTTCAGAACAACCAGCTGGAAGACCCGACGAAGTACACGTATAACGTTGTCGCGAACGCGTCTACCACGCCGGTGATGTATCAGTTGCATGGACTCTACCTACAGGAGCAGGCTAAATTCGATCGATTGCAGCTGCTGCTTGGCCTGCGGTACGACACCTACGTTGACAAGAAGGGCTACACCACCAACAATGAAACAAACGTCATTCAACACGCGCTACTGCCCCGGATTGGCGCGGTCTATACGCTGACGAACAACGTCAACATCTACGGTACCTATACCAAAGGATATAACCCGCAGGATGCGACGGTGCAGAGCGATCCCCTGTCGGGAGGCCCCTTTGACCCCATCGAGAGCAGCCTGACCGAAGCTGGTTTGAAAACGGAGTGGTTCAACGGTCGGCTGACCGCCAATTTAGCTGTGTACAACATCATTCAGCGCAACACGCTTTATTCAGCGAATGCCGCCGATAATCCAAACCTGATGCGGCAGATCGGGCAGGAACAGGCGAAAGGTGTGGAAGTGGACGCTACGGGTAGCATCCTGCCAAACTGGAACATCATTGTTGCGTACAGTTACAATGACGCGAAAATCACGGATGGGGGAGTCCGGGCCGCCGATCAGGTATTGGTTAACCTGCAAAAACCCAACGCGCCTAAGCAGCAGGGGAGCTTCTGGACAAAGTATACCTTCGTTTCGCCGATGCTCAATGGATTAGGCCTTGGCCTGGGGGGCAACTTTGTGACAGAACGTAACCTGTCGCTCAACAACGCGCAGACGATTCCGGGCTATACGCTCCTCAACGCGGCTGTATATTATAAAATTGATAAGTTTCAGTTCCAGGTTAACCTTAACAACCTGGCAAACAAGACGTATTGGGTAGGCGGCTACGATTATCTGCGGTTGTTTCCGGGCGCCCCCCGAAACTTCATGGCAACCGTCTCCTACGTGTTTTAAGCATAGCACAAACGAGTGTAATCAACTGATCTGGTGAAACTAACTGTCAAATCTGTTCTGGCCCAGCTGCATTTGTGGCTGGGCCTGGCTTCTGGCCTGGTCGTTTTTATTGTGGCCCTAACCGGCTCGCTCCTCGTTTTCGAGCACGAGCTGGAGCCACTAATCGATTCCGGTTTTCATGCGGTATCGGTACCGGACCATCAGCGTCGGGTGCCTATCGATCAGTTAGTTAACACGGCTACGCAACAGGTCGGTAAGAAGGAAATCAGCCGGATCATTGTTGAGCCAGGTCCGGATCGAACCGTTGTCGTCGAGTTTCGCCAGAGTAAGAAACCAAAAGACATCCTGGCTGTGGCGCTTGATCCCTACACGGGAAACGTCGTTGATTCGCGGCAGGAAGAGGACGCCTTTTTCTCGGTGGTGTTGCGGCTGCACCGTTACCTGTGTCTGGGCGATACGGGTAAGATCATCACAGGCTTATCGTGCAGTGCATTCCTGCTTATTATGGTGTCGGGGCTGGTCATGTGGTGGCCAAATCGAAAAAATAAGGCGCAGCGGTTTCGGGTTAAATGGGATGCGTCTTTTAAGCGACTCAACTGGGATCTGCACGCCGTGCTGGGCTTTTACGTCCTTCCGTTCGTGTTTCTGATTGCCCTGACCGGGCTGGTCTGGAGTTACAAGTGGGTGAACAACCTACTGTTCTACGCGCTCGACGGGAAACCCCAGCAAAAACGGGAAGCACCGGCTAACCTATCCCGTCCCGGTGCGCATCAGGGGTATCCGCTGGAAAATATCTACGCGCAAACGAACCGCCAATTACCGCATTCGGGAAAGATCCTGATTACGTTTCCCGAAAAGAAAGATCAGGCAATCACGGTGTCCAAAGCGAACGACGAGGCTGCGATCAGTAACATTGTCGATTTCCTGTACTTCGACGCCCGGACGACTCACCTAATCAGTCAGCGGCTGTACGATCAGGAAACGAAGGGCTTTAAGGCTCGTCGGCTCATTTTTCCCATTCATACCGGTAGTCTGTTGGGCTGGCCAACGAAGCTCATTGCCCTAGTCGTTGCCCTGCTGACGGCTACGTTACCCGTCACCGGATTTTTGGTCTGGTGGGGAAAACGGAAAAAGAAGCCAACGCCGAAGCATACCCGTCAGCGCTCGGGAATGAGTCACGTGCCCCCAATTCGGAAACCGGTGCTGAAATAAGGATTAGCCCCGCGTTGACCAGATCGGGAAAGCGGTACCCTGCTCGAAGGAGGACTGGCTGGCGGGTAGCTCCATGAATGCATCGGCGTCGAGCAGGTTCGCAAAGTCAGCCGAGCCGGAGCCAGGTAACGGATGCGCCAGCAACCGACCATCAGATGCCGATTCGAGCCACACGGGAACAAAATACGTGACCGGCGGCTGGAACGTAACGGACTGGGCCAATTGGGCGTATCGCACTGGCGGTGTCGGAATTCCCAGGCAGGCTTTCAGATAAGGCAGTACGTATCGGTACGCACACAGTACCGTCGATACGGGGTTACCCGGTAAACCAAAAACCGCTTTGGCGGCCACCGCTTTGACGGCCACCGTTTTGTCGGCTGTAGTACCAAACAAGAGTGGTTTGCCAGGGCGCTGCTTGATCTGGTGAAACTGCTGCTGAACGCCCAGCCGGGCTAGTACACTGGGTACAAAATCGGCTTTCCCGGCCGAAACACCCCCGCTCAAAACCAAGACGTCGTTGTCGGCCAGCAGGGCAGCCAGTCGATCGGTCATGGTTGTTTCATTGTCAACGATATGATGCAACGTAGCGTGTATGCCCAGCGAAGCCAGAGCCGCCCGAAGCATGTACGTATTCGACCGACGAATCTGGTAGGGCAGGGGTGTGTCGGCAACGTCAACCAATTCGTCTCCCGTGGAAATCAGCGCTACGCGGGGCTGAGTGGTTACCGTGAGTGTCGCCTGGCCAACGGATGCGGCTACGGCCAGTTCGGCAGGACCTAACCGGGTTCCAACTGGCAATAACGTATCACCGGCCCGGCGGTCGGTAGCCCGAAAATGCAGATGCTGGCCCTTTGTTACGTCCTCGATAGTAATTGTTGCCTGCCCGTCGGCTATTGTTACGTCTTCGTAACGGATAATGGTATCGGCTCCCTGCGGCAGCATCGAGCCCGTCATGACTTCCAGGCACGTGTTTTCATCAGATAGCGTTTGCTGTGGCTGCCCCGCAAACTGAGTGCCTGAAACCCGAAATGTACGCTGTCCGTTTTGATAATCTGCGTAACGAATAGCAATGCCATCCATTGCTACCCGATCAAAGGGCGGAAAATCGCGATCCGCCAGTACCGCTTCACGCAGGACACGGCCGTCCGCTTCGTCAATAGAAACGGTCTCGGCGGGTAAGGTGAGCAAGTGCTGTTGGGTTAGGGCAAAGGCATCGGCAACGGGAAGCATATGATTACTTACGGTTAACTTTGTTGGAGAAGAGCAAAGACAACCACAAAAAACGGCATCCTGCCCAAAAAAACATACCCGATGAATACCTTATCGCATATTACGCCCGACGGAAATCCCGGCATGGTCGACGTTGGTGCTAAAATTGTTTCCCGCCGGACGGCCCGTGCCCGATCGCTGGTGACGCTTGGCCCCGACATTATGCAGCACCTGACCGGCACTGATATTCAGACGAAAAAAGGCCCCGTCTTTCAAACCGCGATCATTGCCGGTACGATGGCCGCCAAACGAACCGACGACCTGATTCCGCTTTGTCATTCGCTGGGCCTGGATAACTGTACCATCACCATCACTACCGAAGATGATGAGGCTGTGATCGACTGCACCGTTTCGACCGAAGGTAAAACGGGCGTGGAGATGGAAGCGCTGGTGGGGGCATCGGTTGCTGCGTTGACGATCTACGACATGTGCAAAGCCCTCTCGCACGACATCGTGATCCGGGAAACGAAACTGATGGAGAAAACCGGCGGCAAACGAGATTTCAAACGTGACTAAGCTCAATGGCCTGGTGCTGGCCGGAGGACGAAGTACGCGCATGGGAGAAGACAAATCGCAGTTGAATTACCACGGCAAACCCCAGCGTGAGCACCTGACCGATCTGTTACGTCCCTACTGCACGCAGGTGTTCTGGTCGGTCAACACCGATCAGGCCGCTGCTCTAGCGGGAACAACGCAGCCGCTCGTTGTCGACGCGTTTGACGTACCAACGCCCCTGAACGGAATTTTGTCGGCCTTACAGCACGAACCGGATGCCGCCTGGCTGGTGGTGGCCTGTGATATGCCCCTGCTGACAAATCGATCGCTGGATGCCCTGATCGACGGACGAAATCCGGCGAAGCTGGCTACCGTTTTTTATGATTCGGATGGCCGCTTACCCGAGCCGCTGCTGGGTATTTATGAACCCGCGTTCTGGCCGGTCATGCAGAAGGCTGTAGCACAGGGGGTGCAGTCTCCCCGGACGTTGTTACGTATGAACGACACACAACTTCTGACAGTGCCCGATCTGCGGGAATTGACGAATAGTAATGACCCCGCGGGGCGGGATGCTATTCTAACCCAAACAACGGCCGGGGATTCGCGTTCATAGCAGAAACAGAAACGATGAACAGACTTCGACAACTGGCACTGGCGGCCGGATCGGTTTTACTGGGGGCATCCGCTTCGGCGCAGCGCGTAACACCCAGCCCGGAATTGCAGCGCTTTAGTGAGCAGCGCATCCGCCATCAAAAAACGCTGGGGCTGGCGCTGGGGGGCTATGCCCTGGCGAACATTGCCGTTGGTGCCATTGGCGCCGGGCAGACCACGGGCGAGACAAAATACTTCCACCGGATGAACGTCTACTGGAATCTGGTGAACCTGGGTATTGCCGGCGTCGGTTTGCTGGGGTCACGCAGGCAGAATGCCGGCGGTGAAACGCTGAGTCAGGCTGTCCGGCAGCACGAAAACATGAAGCAGGTGCTGTTGCTCAACGCTGGCCTGGACGTAGCCTATCTGGCCGGCGGGGCTTACCTGATGGAGCGCGCTAAAACTCATGCCGACAAAGCCGATCAACTGCGTGGTTACGGTAAGTCGGTACTGATACAGGGCGGTTTCTTACTGGCGTTTGATCTGGTGAACTACCTTATTTTCAAAAACCGGGGCGACAAACAGGAACAGCAGCTCCTGGAGGTGACGCCGTCGGGAGTGGGCATTGTGCTGCCGATTAAATGAGCCATTGGCCGAACTAATCGATAAGCGGAGCGGTTCTGCGATAATTTACTAATCGCAACGAGCTATGCAGGCAGTTTTACAACCCTTTCAGACAGTCATCGATCAGGCCATTCATATCATTCAACAGGACGCGGAAGCGATTGGACTGGCGGCTGGTGGTTCCTGGATATCAGGTGACATCGACGCCTACTCAGACCTTGATCTGGTGCTGGTTACTACTAACCCCGTTGCTCCTGACCTCGAGTCGATGCGAGCCTGGGCAGCCCGCATAGGAACCATGCTGGCGTCGTTTCGGGGCGATCACGTGGGCGAACCTCGTTTGTTGATTGCCCTCTACGCTGATCCCCTGCTGCACGTCGATATCAAATTTCTGACGCTGGCCGAGTTTTACCACCGGGTTGAAGATCCGGTCATTCTCTGGGAGCGTGATCAACAGCTGAGTGCTGTCCTGAGTCAGTCGATGGCTTCATACCCGACCTTTGATTATCAGGGTATGGAAGATCGTTTCTGGATCTGGATACACTACGCGCTGCTCAAAGTTGGGCGGGGGGAGTATTTTGAAGCGCTGGATTTCATTGCCTTCGTGCGAAATGTGGTAATTGGTCCGCTGCTGCACCTGAAAAACGGAAACCTGCCGCGGGGAGTACGACGGGTAGAGACGACAATTAGTGCCAACGACCTGGCCAATCTTAAAAAAACGGTAGCCATGCCAGAACGTAACTCATTGCTAGCCAGTCTAGTCGAGGTGATCCGGCTATACGTAGGCTTGCGAGACCAGCTTGCTCCTCCTACTTTGCAGAAAAACAACGCGGCTAAGGAAGCCATTAACGAATACTTTGCTGTCATTCAGACAACAGCAATAACGGAAGTGAATGAATAATCAGGACGAACAGTTTTTGCGCGCAGCCATCGAACTGGCCCGTGAGGGGATGCTGACCGGACAGGGTGGTCCATTTGGGGCTATCATTGTCCGAGATGGTGAAATAATTGGAAAAGGGTGCAACCAGGTGACGTCGACCAATGACCCAACGGCGCACGCGGAAATAGTCGCCATCCGGGATGCCTGCCAGACGATCGGCGCCTTTCAGCTGACGGGTTGTACCCTGTATGCGTCCTGCGAGCCTTGCCCCATGTGTCTGGGGGCCATCTACTGGGCGCGTCCCGACCGGATCGTATACGGCGCTTACCACTCCGACGCGGCCGGTGCCGGTTTCGATGATCAGTTCATTTACGAAGAACTCGACAAATCCCGTGAGCATCGCCACATTCCCATGCAGCAGCTCCTGCGCGACGAAGCCGACGCGGTCTTTAAGGAGTGGATCATTTTAGAAAATAAGGTTCATTATTAAAAAAAGGAGGATAGGGAGGAAGGGATGCTGACGCACAGACGTGAATTTTACACTCGTTTTCTTTCCTCCCTCTCCTCCTTCCCCCCTTTCCTCCCCTCTTTTATGTCCTCCCATCACGTTATTCGCGAGAAACAGGAACCGGCGTTGCTGATTGCCAATGGCGAAGCCTGCCAGCCGGAACTATTGGGGCAGTTGCTCGAATGGAGTCCAACGGTCGTCGTGCTCGACAGCGCTATATGGCGGGTACTTGAGCTGGGTATCAAAGTCGACGTACTGCTCGGTGATTTTGACCGGAATCTGGATTTAGATACGATCCGGGCGCAGCAATACCCGCTTGACGTCGTGCACGCACCCGATCAGAATAAGACCGATTTACACAAGGGCATCGAGTACCTGATTGAGCGCGGTTATCCAGCGGTAAATATTGTCTGGGCCACTGGCCGTCGGGCGGATCATACTATTGCGAACCTAACGGATATTGTCCGCTACAAGGATCAGATCCGTATGGTGATCCTGGATGATTACTCGAAAGTATTTCCGCTGGTTGGTCGGTTTGAGAAATGGTACGCGGCCCAAACGCCCATCTCCCTCATTCCGGTCGGGACCGTTGAAGGTGTGGTGACAGAAGGACTGACCTATAACCTGCACGACGAGAGCCTGACGCTTGGCTACCGAACGAGTAGCAGCAACGAAGTCGCGGAGGATGGGTTCGTCCGTATTGCAGCCAGAACCGGCGATCTGCTCATCATGGAATGCTGGGACTAGCCTGAAGCTGGTTGAGCGCTAACCAGCGGTGCAGCGGTCGCTCAATCCAGCTGTACAAGCCGTGTGCCAGGAGGACTAACGCGCCGAACAGTAGCCAGGTGTTGGCGAAAAGCCCCGTCCGGAGTAGTGCCCGACTGACCACGCCAACATGAATTAGGTAGAAAGCGTACGAACTGCGACCCAGTGCCTGAAAAACCGGACTTGCCAGTACTCGCGAAAAAATAGAGTTCTCCCGCAACAAGCTTAGCAGTAGAGACACAATACCTACGGGCAGCAGGAGATTATACGTAACGAACTCGCTTAAGAGCCTGGCCGAATTGTCCGCAAAAACGGTGTAAACACACGCCTGCCAGACAACGCAACTACTAATCAGAATTAAGCTGATCGCCAGGGCGTACTTACTGGTTGCTATCTGATTCGAGCGCCAGTTCCGGGCCAGCTGCATACCGATCAGAAACTCGAACGCTCGCCCGAAAAACGTATAAAACAGGACAAAAGGTAACGTAGCAAATAAGCCGTGACCGGCTGACTGACCTACTGTTGCCCACAGCAACAGCCCCACGCTCAGCAGGATAACGGTAAGCCGAATAAGTCCCCAGCGATGCAGGGCAGTGAACAGCCAGGGGGCCAGCAAATAGAACGTCCACTCAACCGTCAAACTCCAGCTCTGGGCGATGCCGCTGAATTTACTCTCGTTGAAAAATCCCTTCAAGAGCGTCAGATTCAGTACTTGTTTCGGCAAATCCATTGGCTTCCCTGCCACATACTGTCCCCCGATCATAGCCACCAGCAGGAATAAGTAAAGCGGCATGAGCCGGGCGAAGCGCTGTTGCAGATATGCACGCCAGGACCAGCCTTGCCCGTTTACGTACGACCCGGCGTAGCGGTGATACATCAGAAAGCCACTCAGCACAAAAAAGACAGTAACGCCAATGTAGCCCTGCTGGAAGAGATAATACGCGAACGTACCGGTCGGGGCCGGATTATAGTGGTGTAAAAAGACGCTGTAAGCCGCTAGCGCCCGCAGTCCGGTTAAAGCCGGCACGTACTGGGTTTCCCACGGCGTTGTATAAAAAGTCGGTAGGGTCATCGGAGGAGTAGTAAACGCCCGCTCCACTCGGTAGAGCCAGACCAGGATGGAGAAACGTGGTCAATCATCAGCCGGTAGACATACGCGCCTGCCGGGGCTGGATGCCCCGCGTCGGTTCGGCCGTCCCAGGGCCATTCGTTACGCCCGATTCGGGGCTGGACAGTCCAGTGCCGAATAGGCGTACCGGTCAGGTCGCAGATTGATACCGATAGTTTGTCGGGTGCCTGCTCGCCGGTTAGCTGACAGGAAAGAAGTACCTGTTCGCGAAACGGATTAGGGTAAGCCACAAGACTATTTAGTCGCTGTTCCCTAACAACCCGAAAGCTGACCTGGTAAGGCGCGGCCAGATTACCCACTACGTCGCTGGCCGTAACCAGCAGCTGATACGTGCCTTCCAAAAGGACCTTTGATGGATAGCGAATTCGAAAGATAGCATCATCAGATCCGGATAGAATCTGCGCATTCCGCCAACTGAGTCGCTCTGGTCGGGATGCGCCGGGACGTAGTAAAAACAGCGATAATCCTACCGTATCCCGCCGGATAAGCGACCGATTGTTGTCGGCGACCAGAATATCAATCGCTGGCCAGGCCGACACAACGGCATCGTTGTCGATACGTGCCCCATCAACCGCCACTTCAAGCAGGGGACCCAGGCGGTCGGGTTGTACGGGTAGCGCCAGATCAAGCGTGTTGTTCAAAAACGAATACTCGGCCTGCAGGCGGGGATTCACGGTGATCACGACGCGGTTCAGACCCGGTAATTTCTCGGTTGGCAGACGACTAACGAAACGTATGGTATCGTTCGGCATCGGTGCTGCCATGCGCCACTGGGTTACCTGCGGACTGGCCAAACTACTGGCGTAAACCGTCTGGCGCACGAGCAGGGAATCAGAAAACAGGGCAGGGCTGAGGTTCGTAAACTGGGCCGGAATAGTGACTATATCGCCCTGCTCAACAGCCGATGGTAACGAACCCGTTAACCACAGTTGCCCCTCGGGAAGATAATCCTCGGGGAGAGAGCCCTCTGGGGACGCGCTGGGCTGACTACCAGGTACATAGACAAACGATCCGGTCGACCAGGCGGTTGAGTCACTGGACAAATCAGCCCGACGAACCCGCCAGAAATACGTCTGATTGGAGCGGGGTGGCAGATGGGCCTGATACGTGATGAGGCCACTGGCCGTCAGACGCTGAACCTGCCTGAACGGACTTGAAAACTGGTTCGTACTATCCAGTTCCAGCACAAACGGGTGTAGAGCATCGCCGGCATACTGCGCCGTTAGCCGAATATTGGGTTGACTGATCCTCCCGCCCAAAGGCGGATAGATCAGCGTTGGGCGCGGACTTGCCAACGTTATTTCGATCGTTGCCAAATTGTTGGATCGATTGGCTTCCGGCGATTGCGCTGTCGTTTGCAGATCGCCCGGATTTACGGTTACCGTAAACTGATTCAGCCCGGTGGCATCGTGCTGGTTGGGGAAAATCAGACTAAGCGTATCGCTGTAGGCAACCGTTCTGGGCCATATCGTCGTGAACACGCCAGTCTCCTGCCCATTCGTCGACCGACGGACCTGAATAGGCAACTGCCCCGGCCGATACAGACCGGTATTCTGCACCACAACGCGCAGCCGTACCAAATCGCTTTCGGTCGTGAGCGGGTGATTATCGCTATCCGTAATCGTTATCCCACGGGCTGTTACGGCGTAATCGGGCGTTTGAAATGGGAAAAGCCGAATGGCCGGGTCGCCCTGCAAGACCATTTGCTGACAATTGGCCAGATTCCAGCCGGTGGAATCGTGACGGAGTGTTCGGCGGATGGTTTCCTGCTGCAGCTGCCCAATAGATTTAGCCAGTTGCGTACTGTCCGATAGCAGGTCATAGAACGTACTGCTGTACCGATTCAGGTAATCGACGTAGCCGAGGTGACTGTGGGCGATGGCGGCAATAGCCCCCCGATCCGGCGTCAAAACCCAGTCGGTGGTGAGCGTTGGACGGCCAAAAAAGAAATTGCCAATGGCGCACCCGTTTATCAGCAGCAGCGGATATCGTCCTTTATTACGGTATCCCAGTGCGTCGTTGGAGCAGAAACCAATGTCCAGATCGGTTACGTCCAGCCCCGAATGCCCGAAAAAGGTCATCAACCCAACCCCTTCGTTGACGGGCTGCGCTACGTTAATTGCTTCGACAAGATTGTCTGTCTGCTTGGTCAGGGTAGTGATGTGGCCCCCCAGGCTATACATACTAATTTTCTCCCGATAGGCGTCGACCAGCGAGCGAAAGACGGCAGCCTCGCCCGGCGTAGTCCCACCGCTCAGGTGCAGCACGTTTTTTCGCCACAAACCGGCTGGTTGCGACTCGTATTCCTTCACCTTATTCAGGTAATTCACGACGTCCTGCGGGGTACCCGCGTTCACGCGGCCGGTGGGTACCGCCGGTACGTCGTTGGGAGCATTGCCCAGACCGCTCGTGAATGGCACATCGGAGCCGGGAAAACCGTAGGTCATCACCAGATCGAGCGTGGCTTGCCGGGAATCGCGCCGAATGCCGGGCGTACTGCGACTTCGCCCTAGTAGGAGCAGGTATTGAGGCTGTTTGCTGGCGTTGTTGCTCTGCTGGACTAACTGAGTCATAAACCGCCTGATGGCCAGCGGATGCCGTTCACCATAGCTGTACTGGTCGATGAGCTGCTGCATCGTCACCGTCAACGTATCGAATCCGCCACCCGCGGTCGACGCCCGGTACGCAGCGTAATCCTGAACGGGGTCGGCAGTGGTGTTGGTCGGTTGACGAAGGGTTTCGTGCGTGACGATGACATACGTGGGACGGCGGCTGGACCAGTCGACAAAACGAACGGGCCGAATTGCCGGAACGCTCACGTACTGACTTACCATCAGCAGCGTTCGGGCTGTTCGCGTATCGCGGAGTATGAGTCGCGTGGTATCCGGCGAAACGCGGCTTGTTCCCACGCGGACAGGATTGTCAGGGTTAGAAACATCCCAGAATTGAGCGCTCGTCGGAACGTTGACGAGATCCAGTCGGGAGCGCCCACTAGAGTTAGGAGCCAGGTGGAACAGACGTATTGTCTCATTATTGGCATTGAACTGTTGCGGGTATTGCAGCCGGAGGTAAGAAACGGAATATCGATCCGTAGTGGCCAGGCTATCGCCCCGCGACACGGTCGAAATCGTCAGGCCACCATCAACTGCTACGTTGTTCCAGGGGACGCTGGCAGTCAGACGGGCATTGTCGTAGCGGGCGAACGTCACGGAGCCCAACTGCCGTGGCGAGTTGGTCCCGGTCAAGCACTCAACCAGATGAGGAGTGTAATCCCGGCCGACCAGCAGGAGGTCAAGCTGGGGGCTGGGACCATCGCGGACGGCATTCGTCAACGTAAACCGGTTTGAAAACGGCTTGTCTTTCTGCTGAATAACGCCGGTGTATCCCTCGCCCGCTTCGTAATGGCTGTACTCAATTTTGGGCGGAATCCCCGCCCCATAACCCGGATACGTATCGGTGAACAACCGTAACTCATCAGCCCAATAGTACGGTTCGGGGGTGAGTTTGGCATAATCCGTATCCCAATACGTCGCCATGCGCCGGCCGGGCCTACCATCCAGCCGCCAGGTCAGAAAATAGGCTGTTGTGTCGTTGAACAGGCTGTAATACGGATGCGGCTGGGCGGTGGTGGGACGGTAGAGTAATGAGTCAGGAGCACCGTCGTTGGCTTGGCCGTAAAATTCCAGAAAATCGGTTGTGTCGAAGCGATGGTCGGTTTCACCGTCTACATAAATGGCCTGTTCGACACCCCGGTGAAAAAGTTGAATCGTTGTCGGGTCGATGGTAGTGATGGGAAGACCCACCCGGTTAAGCTCGGCTGGAGTGATTCGGTAGATCCCGTTCTGGGCAACGGGAATCTTGACATACGCCTGTTTGTAGTTGATCCACTCATTGCCGGTGGGCAATGGCTGCGCCGAAAGCTGGCGAAAACAGCCGGTCAGGCAAAGAAATCCAAGAATGATACGGTACATGACGGACGGTGAGATTCGTTAAATGTACGCATCTCATCAAGCCGGAGACAAAAACTTTATCGGATATTAACTAACTGGTTAGTAGTAGTTTGTCTATTGGTTAGCTTGGCTAGCCGGTCAGATTGCCTGTACCGTTACCTGCATGGGCTGCTTGACTGAAATCGGGGTGATCGAGTTTCGACTGGTCGATAATAAATCGCCCGGCTTCGGCTGGCGGCTACCATCCAGACTAACGTGAACCCACAGCGCCAGGCTCGTAGCGGCATCCCAGTTGGGTACAGATATACTAAACGGGATCAATTCGCCAGGAACCAGCGGTACCCCTGCAATGAGCTCCTGGGCGATACGTATCGATGGGGCATCGAGCCGGGAAACGTCCCGAATCTCGATGCGTACCACCGTTGCCGTACGCCTTGGCGTATTGGTCGGAAGCAGAATATTACCGGTAAGCAGGTTCATAAGCGCGTTGATTCGGTACCGTAACCCGGTCAAAAGCCGCCAGGTAATCGGCCATTGCCTGCGTAATGGGCAGGCCCGTATGCTGTTCCGCAAATAACCATTGCCCCGCTGGGTTGACTTCCAGGAAAAAATATTCGCCCGCGTCAGTACGTCGCATGTCAATAGCGCCGTAATCCAGACCGAGCCGACGCTGTAACGCGAGGAGTTGCTGCTTCAGTTTGATCGGCAACTCAACCGCCCTGACAACCGATTCGCCAACAACCATCCGCATGTCGACGGGGTACGACGTTTTCCGGGCGTCGATCTCGGCGGCAAAAAGCTGGTCGCCAATTACGGTGATTCGCAGGTCAACGCCTTTGATGTACTCCTGAAAAATGACCGGCGCAAACCGTACCAGCTCCAGCCGGTCAACGTCTTCCTGCTCAATCAGCCGGGTTTCGCGCCAATCTTCGAAGCTGGCCAGAAACGCCTTGAACACGGTTTTGCCCACGCCAACCGTATTGATAAAGGACCGGGCTTCTTCGGGTTGGTTTGTGACCACCGTACGGGGCATTTTGAGTCCAACCTGCTGCGCAACGGCCCATTGGTAGGGTTTGTGGTGGGCGGCATCGTCGGCGGCACGCGGATTCACCCAGCGGCAGGGGAGGGCGTCCAGAATGCCGTTGATAGCCTGCCCCGTTTCGCTGAGGACAAAAGGGCGCATGGCAGCGCTCACCGCATCATCGACGGTGAAGGGCGTAACCCGGCGCCACCAGCCCACCGTTGCCTGCCGCAGATCAATCGGGCCATCAGTACCATCGACGTAATAGGCCGGTTCGCCGTTCACCGACCAGGTGAACGTCATGCTTTTTCGGGCGGGAAAATCAGCGAGATCGACCAGCGTTACCTCATGCCCCTGCTCGGTAAGACGCTGCACGACAGCACCTGTATGCTCTTCATCGGGATACGATATGACTAAAATCATCCGTCTGTTAGTTAAGGATTGGAAATAATACCGGCTACATCGTTCCCGGTTGGGTGTCGTTCAGCGCCTGCACCGTTGCGTCGTAAGCGGCTACGAGCTGGGCGTGCTGCTGTTCGGATTGGCTGATGGCCGTCAGCAGTTCCTGTGCCTGCAGGGACAACTGCGTGCTCAGATCGACGGGTGTTCCGTCGCCCACGTTGACCCGGCTTGGTCCGGCCAGAATGAACGGGGAAGCGGCCGGATTAAGCGTACCCGACAACTGACCCGGGAGGACAACCTGACCGATTCCCGGCTGGGTAATCTGCTCGACCAGCGTACCGCCAATGGGATCGCGCCCTACTTCTTTGATTGTAATCGGGTCCTGAATAAGGTCTTTGCGAACTTCCTTGATCGTAACAACCGGATCGCGAATCGGGTCTTTCCGTATCTCCTTGATGGTGACCGGGTCCTGAATGGGATCTTTACCAACTTCTTTGATCGTGACGGAGGGGCGAGGGTACATCAAATGCACGCCGTTAATGTCGCCCGCCGACAGACCACTACGCTGCCCCATCACAACGCCCGCCGGGATTGTCTGTAGGGGAATAATGGTGGCCTGTCCGTTGATGGAAAAGGCATTAGCCGGGTAGTGCATGATCGAGCCGTAGTCGTACGCGCCCAGATCGTCGCCATCGGCAATGTGCTGGTCGAAGTTGTGCTGCATGGACGGGTCAATATTTGCCCAGACGATCTGCACAAACGAATTCCGGTCTTCGCGGCTTTGTTCGTGCCAGAGACCAACCGTATGGCCGGTTTCGTGGATGGCGTTGCCGGTGCTGCAACTATCGCCCAGCGTAATGATCTGCATGCCACCCCGGCGCCCTACCTGCGACGAGCAGCCCCCGCCACTCTGGTAACGGACATAGTCCGGGAACTGGCTGGCGTTAGAAGCCGTACGTAACACGAACCGAATCCGGGTGTTGGCTTCCCAGTGGGCAATAGCGTCGGTGACCCGCTGCTGGTTAGGCAGACCGGGGGCAATCTCGTACGGAATGGTCGCATTGGCCCAGCGGAACTGCGTACCGTTTGGGCTGGTGATGCCGATGGACTGCAGCACAATACCGTTGTCGGCCTGCGCCTTGATTTCGTCGATGGGGCCGAGGATAATGTCGCCTTCGAAGATCGCCAGACCGTCGACTTCGGCGTACTGCAACCCCTTGTTGACAAACGTGGGCCCTGTAATCAGGGCTGTTCCCGCAATGGGGCCGGATCGTTGCTCACCGTGTGGCTCCGCTACTTTCTGTGTTTTCATGAACGATTACATTTATGGGTTGGGTTTACTGAATAATTTTTTGTTCGTTGCCAGGTAACTGACTGCTGGCCAGTCAATTGATGGTAGGCGGAACAATGGTACAGAAATTACGTAGTGCATTGGTCTACTGTTGAGCAAACGGTCGGAGCGCTGAGAGAACGGTAAATTCCAAACACTACAAAGCTTCTGAACCTGAGCGTATGGCGCACAAAAAAGCCGCGTTCAGACTAAACTGACGCGGCTGATGTTAACAAGCCTGACACCACAGTAAACTCGGCGGATGGTCCAGAATTAACGGATCTACGCCTGGGTTTTGCGGAGCATACTGCCAATGAAACTGCCTACGAAGGTGAGCCCGATGGAGCCGAACAGACTAAACGCCTGCACGTCCCGGTGAATGCTCTCCTGATTGCCTCCCAGCACGACGTAATACCCGATCAGCAGGACAAACGTCTGCAGGATAGCCAGCGACCAGCCCTTGCGTGGTTCGAGAAAGCCAATACCCATGGCCGAACTGGCCGCCCATAAATACGGCCAGTGAATGACGGAACTGGCTTTGATGATGATCAGCAGGATAATCCCCGACAGCAGGACCAGTCCGGCATTCAGGGTAAACTGACGATCAAAAAAAGACCGGCGACCAACCGGGACAACGTTTTGCTGAGCGGCCTGTGCCGCTTCGATCTGCTCGGCACGGGTCAGATCCTGCCGGGCCTCTTCCGGGTGGTTGAGATGCTGCCGGGTCTTACTGCGCCAGCGAAAGGGTTCCGCCTGGGTACCCTGCGAGTAAAAAACGGCTTTATCGAAATCGTTGAACGCTTTATCGTAACTCTGCTGGCTGAAATGGATTTTACCGCTCTCCAGATGCAGCCCCGTAATGGTATCATCGTAACTTTTACCGGTATTCAGATCCGACAGAGCAGACGTAATATCTCCCTGGGCCCGGTAGCAGCGGGCCCGGTACAGAAAAGCAACCGGCGATTTTGCTTTCGTCTGAATATCGCGGGTGAAATACCTGATGGCCTCACCGTACTGCTGATTGTCGAACAACGTAACGCCTTCGTGCAATCGATCGACCTCTTTTTCGGCTTCAGTACGCTGATCGGCATAGTAGCGAAGGTAAATGATATAGCCAACGAAAGAGGCTACGACAAGAAACTCAAGCATAAGCTGGAATAAGTGCGTGTATCAACAGTAACTATTACCGTTCATCCCTGGTTTCCGACCACTGTCCCCAAAAACAAATAGTTTTTATAAAGGTACCTTGCATTGCAAAGTACCTTATACTACCTTTGTTTCATGATATTAACGAAATCCGTACACCAATGAATATTGAAAATGCTCAGGTGCAGATGCGGAAAGGAATTCTGGAGTTCTGCATACTGCACATCATATCGCGGGGGGAGATCTATGCGTCCGACATGCTGGATGAGCTGACTTCGGCCCGGATCATGGTGGTTGAAGGAACGCTCTACCCGCTGCTGACCCGGCTTAAAAATGCCGGACTGCTGGATTACAAATGGGTGGAATCCACCTCGGGGCCACCCCGAAAATACTACGTGCTCACCGAACTGGGACGAAACTCGCTGGAAGCACTGAACGACACCTGGCTGGAACTGGCCGAATCGGTCAACGCCATCATCGGAAAGGCCGGGCCACACCTGAAACCGGTGAACGGGGCCACGCCCGTGATGCCCCCCGCCGACCCGATTACCCCTTCTTCCAATGCTTAACCTACTCTCTTTGTATTAGATCATGAAAAAGACCATCAGCATCAACATCAGTGGGGTCATCTTCCACATCGAAGAGGATGGCTATGAGAAATTAAGAAACTACCTGACAACGATACAGCAGTATTTCTCGACCTACGAAGACAGTCAGGAAATTATTACGGATATCGAAAACCGTATCGCCGAAAAATTGCTGGCGAAACTGAAAGCCGCTGACAAGCAGGCGGTATCAATGGAAGATGTCAACGAACTGGTTGCCGCTATGGGCACCGTTGCTGATTTTGAAGCCGTTGAAGAAGAGGAGATTCTGGTTACCGGCGGTGGCCGCCATTCGGCTGCCGGTACTGGCGCAGTTCCCCCAAACACCCCCCGTCCTGCCAGTACGACTGGTAGTGGGTATGGGTCGCAACCAACAGACGGTGGTGCCTATGCACAGCCACGCCGACTGGTGCGTGACCTACGCCGGAAAACGCTGGGTGGGGTAGCGGCCGGTCTGGCTCACTACTTCAACTGGGATGTCGTTTGGGTACGGCTCATCTTTGTAGCCCTGGTTGTTGGGTTTCCGGCCCTGATGGGAGCGTCGGGCAACGGCGATTTCTTTGGTGGGTTGAGCGGTTTCACCGTCCTGATCTACATCGCCATGTGGATTGCGCTGCCCGGCGTTGGCACCATTGAAGACGATAAAACGGTTAAAAAATTCTTCCGCAACCCCGAAGACAAAGTACTGGGCGGGGTCGCTTCCGGGCTGGCAGCTTATTTTGGCGTCGATATCGGCGTCATCCGGTTGCTGTTCGTGCTGGGTATTGTTTTCTTCGGCGTCGGTTTTCTGCTCTATATCGTATTGTGGCTCATTTCGCCCCAGGCTAATACGCTGACCGAAAAAATGGAAATGCAGGGTCAGCCCATTACGTTGTCGAATATTGAGCACAGCATCAAGCAGAATCTGAACATCAACGAAACTCCTAACGATGAAAGTACGCTGACCCGGATTTTGCTGCTTCCGTTTCGGGCTATATCGGTCATCATTAACGGACTAGGTAGTGCTCTTGGGCCACTGCTGAACGGAACCGTTACCTTGATCCGGGTTATTGCCGGGATTGCCCTGCTGATCGCGGCCTTTGCTGGCATGGCGGCCTGCCTGGTCATGTTGGGCGCAGCGGTTGGTATCGGATCGGGTATGCCCTTCAGACATAGTCTCCCGGTGGACCTGTTCCGGGCGGACATAACAATGCCCATGATTCTGTCTACGTTTCTGCTCGGGTTTTTACCCGCCTTAGGGCTTGGTATTCTGGGGGTGATGCTGATTACCAACCGGGCAGTCATTCATAGTCGGACGGCGCTGGCGCTGGCGGGTGTTTGGCTGGTGAGTATGCTGATTTTTGGGGGAACGGCTATGCCATTGATCCACGGTTTTCAGCGCCGGGGAACGGTCGAAGAAACAAAAGTGCTGAACGTAGCAGCCGCTACGCCAACCTTTGCGCTGAACGACAACGACGATGATTCATTCGGGGAAAATCCATCCATCGAACTGATGGGCTACGAAGGTACGACCATTAACCTGGTACAGCATTTTCGGGCGCAGGGTACTACCCGGGCCGAAGCGCAGGCCAACGCCCGGCAGCTCGAATACAGCTACGTAGTACGCGACTCGGTTATCCGGTTTAACAACACCACGGAACTGAAAGCCGGTGCCCATTTTCGGGCGCAGGATCTGGATATGGAACTGATGATTCCGTACGAAAAGCCATTTCGCATGACCGAGGATTTTGCCCGCTACATCCGGAACGAATTTGGCGAGAAAGAACTGGAACGAATGGGTAACAGCATCTGGAAAATCAGCCGGGCCGAAGGGCTGGTCTGCCTGAACTATCCCCGTGAAAAAGATTACCGGGGTGACGAAGAAGACAATGACGTAACCGACATCACCGAGGACGTACAAGGCGCCGTTACCCGCGAACTGGGCGACGACTTCGACCGGATTGGTGCGAACACCCGGCAATTCTCAGTAACCTCGTTCGAGAAAGTCGATGTCGCCGGCGCCTTCGTGGTACGTTTCCGGAAAGGTGATCAGTATAAAGTGGTGGCCGACGGTCGCGAAGAAGATTTGGAGGACATCAATGTTAGAGTGGAAGGCGATCAGCTTAAAGTGTACATCAAGGGAAAGGGGATGTTTAACTGGGGCAACCGCAAACGTATCGGCCTGACCATTACGGTACCTACAATCAACGAGCTGCATCTGTCGGGCGCGTCGAAAGCAAGCCTGGTCGGCTTCGGCAACTTCGACGATCTGGACCTCGACATGAGTGGCGCCTGCCGCACGGTATTCGACGGTACGGTCAATACTATGAACGTTGATCTGTCGGGCGCGTCGAATGTCGTACTACGCGGGCAGATCAAAACGCTCGAAGTAGACCTGAGCGGGGCCAGCAAAGTGGACGCGACTGACACGAACATCGACAAAGCAATCGTCGAAGCCAGCGGAGCCAGCCACGTCAACCTGGGCCACGTAACCTCCCTCGAATCTGAAGCTTCCGGAGCGAGCAAAGTGACGAGACGGGAATAAATTTTCAAAGAGCGAAAGACTGAAAGAGCGGCCTCCGGTAGAAATATTTCTACCGGAGGCCGCTCTTTCAGTCTTTCGCTCTTTCTATCTTTCGCTCTTTAAACTTCTCTCTCTGCTTGCTGTTGGGTTTCGAGCTTGTCGATGACGACTTCTTTTTCCTGTTCGCGGTTTTGGCGTTCGAAGACTTTCATCAGCACCACAAAGTAGGAGAGAAGCAGGGGACCCATCACCAGTCCCAGGATACCGAAAATGGGTACGCCGAGCACGATACCGGCCAGGGTGATCCAGGGGTGAATATCGCCCATGCGTTTGGCTAAGGCAATCCGTAGCAGATTGTCGATGTTGATGATAACCACTGCGCCAACAACCAGAATACCAATCCCCTGCGCCGTGTTACCCTGCGAGAGTTGAATCAGACCAGCCGGTGCCCAGATAATGGGCGTACCCAGCACGGGGATAAATGCCATAAAAAACGATACAACGCCCCAGAACGGCGCGTCGGGAACACCAAAGATCCAGAGTGTGAGGCCCGTCAGTGCACCCTGTACCAGACAAACCAGCGCCTGCCCCAGTACGTTGGCATTAACGTTGTTTCGCAATGACTCTCCTAGTTCTTTCTGCGTGTCCCGCTTGAAGGGTAGGTACTTCTGAAGACCCCGCTGAAAATCCTCCTGTTGGGTATACATGTACCACATCGTGAAGAACATCAACCCGATAATCACGATGAAATCCAGCGCACTGCCCGCTACGGATGGTAGCAGCCGACTCGCATACGTACCCGCCTGAGCTAGCGCCGAGCGGATGTTTTGCTGACTGGTGATCTGATAACCGGTGAGGTCTTCCAGCTTCTTGGCCAGACCCAGAATTTCGTCGCTATGCTGAATGTAGTACTGAATCCGCCCTACCAGTAATAGACTGAGCGTCAGGAAGGGCAGGATGATGACGATCAGCGAGAAAAGGATGAGGAACGTAACGACCAGCGACCGGTTCCAGCCTCGTTTGATGGCCAGCGCGTTGAACCAGGGTAGAAAAACGACGTAAAGAATTCCCGCGCCCAGAAAAGCCGATATATAACCGCTGAGACCAACGATAATAAACCCGCCAATAATAATCAGGCTGGTAATCAGCAGCACCCGTTGCTGTTTGGGTGTATAAATTGTTGCCATGTGTGTTGAGTAGCGATCTAAGTCCAGGTTGTTTGATTGACTTAGTCACCCATAATACGCATGGAACACCTAATTGTTTGGAAAAGCTGCTACTTAGGTACTATTAACATTCCGTGGCGCTCAGAGCCAGGCCTGCTTCGGACGTTTCTTTGTATTTGGTCGACATATCCCGCCCGGTGGCTTTCATGACCTTGACAACGGCATCCAGCGAAATTTTCTGGAAGGAAGCCGCGCCTGATGTAGCCAGCAGAAAAGCATTGTAGGCTTTGATGGCCCCCATCGCGTTCCGTTCGATGCAGGGAATCTGGACATAGCCGCCAATGGGGTCGCAGGTCATGCCGAGGTGGTGTTCAATGCCAATTTCGGCGGCTGCCTCAATGGTATTGATGGTACCAGTGGGTTGCGCGCAGCGGGTCAGAAAGGCCGCACCCATAGCCGAGGCCGTTCCAATTTCGCCCATGCAGCCCATTTCGGCACCGGAGATACTGGCGTTGTGTTTCACCAGAAAACCGACAGCCGCAGCTGCCAGCATGCCGCTACGTAGTGTTGCCTTATCGTAATGAAAATGGTGTTTGGCCAAAAACGTCAGCCCCGGAATAACACCCGATGCGCCCGACGTTGGGGCCGTAACGACAATGCCCCCAGCCGCATTTTCTTCCGATGCCGCCAGGCAGTAGGCGTTCAGGAAAATGAGAAAGCTGTCTGACGACTGACTCATGCCTTTCGCCTGCTGATACAGAATTGGGGCCTTGCGACTCAACCGTATGGTTCCGGGCAGGGTACCTTTGTGCCGTAGCCCCCGTCGGACGGCTTTATGCATAAAGTCCAGAATCTGATCAATCTTCTGGTTGATCACCGACCGGCTCAGGCCCGTCAGCGCGGCCTCATTGGCCAGCATCAGCTCGTCGAGCGTGATTTTATGGGTGGCCAGCTGCGCTTTCAGTTCGTTCATGGTACCATACGGGTACGGCACCGATACGCTGGTCGGGTCGACTTCCGGTTCGCCTTTCCGGATAATGAACCCACCGCCAATGGAATAATATTCTTCCTCGTACAGCGTCTGCTCACCAGCCGCCAGTTTTAACACCATCGTGTTGGCGTAGGGCGAATCGTAACGGACGCGCTCAAAATGAACGTGCTGCGGCCCAACGGTAATCGACATTTTTCCCGTTTCAACCGGGTACGTTACGTCCGGCTCGCGGAGCAGCTTCAGCAAAGCATCGGGTTCAACGGTTTCGGGTTGCCAGCCCAGCAGTCCCGCTACAATGGCCCGGTCGGTACCGTGGCCTTTACCCGTCGCACTTAGTGAACCGTAGAGATGAATATGGATGGTGTCGGCCTGCTGCTGAACAGCGTCGGGGAGCGTAGCCAGCCGGTGCCGGAAATCGAACGCAGCCTTCATGGGTCCGATCGTATGCGAACTGGATGGTCCCGGTCCGATTTTAAACAGATCGAAAATAGACGTAGTGATCGGGTTACTGATCGCCATGTTGATGAAGTAGGTTACTGGTCCAGGTCCTGAATCTGCTTCAGGTACTGGGCAGGGAGCAAGATACGCTGAACAACCGAACGCAGGCCCAGGCCGTTCAAAACTTTATACAAACCAACCGTATAAGCCAGCAGCGGTTTACGGGGAAGCGCCAGAAGCTGATGTACCTGTTCGGGAACCAGTACGGCCTGCGCCTGCCGCAGCAGATCATAGCGCCAGCTGCCCAACTCGTCCCGGTACCGCTGGAACAGCTTGTCGGTGAATTCGCTACGTACTAAATCCTGGTTAAGATGAGCTTGCCGGTCTGCAACCCAGTCGGCGTAGGTAGTTGGCAGGGCGGGAACGTGCATGCCGGCACCAACTGCCCGAAACGTAGCGAACACTTCCCCGCGTTCGGCCAGCGTCAGCGGGCGGTGGAGCGTTTCGTAAGCGCGCATGGAATAGTCGATGAGCATGTATAATACGTCGCGGTAAGCCCAGTCGGGAATCTGATACCCCCGTTTCTGTTCAACCCCGCCGTGAATGGCGCTCATACGGGCAATTGCCTGCCGGGCTTTGTAGTCGGGCGCAAAGACAATTTCCTGGGCGTAGCGTACCGTCGAAAAAAGACGGCCAATTGGATCGGCGGGTAATTTACCAGTGAAAAACAACCAGTCAACGGCCCGGTTGAGGGCAAATTCCGCGGCCGAGCCGGCAAAAATCAGAAGAATGACGTCGGCGTCACCCCAGATTTTACGGGCGATCGAGTCGGGTTGGACAAAATGAGTGGTTGATGAATCGCTGAGCGTCATAAAGTATGGACAGGATTACCGTTATTTTAGACAGGATTACAGGATGCTTTCCTGCGAAGAACCTGTAAATCCTGTCTAAAATAAACGACAGCAGACACCAAATAATCCGATAATCCGTAACTTTTTAAATACTCAGCACCACAAACTCAACCCGTCGGTTTTTGCGCTTGTTTTCCTCCGTGTCGTTGGGGGCCGCCGGGCGCGAGTCGCCGTAACCAACGAAACGCAGACGGTTTTCCGTGATGCCGCTTCGCATCAGGTAGGATTGAATAATCTTGGCCCGGTTATGCGAGAGCGCCTGGTTGAGTCGACGATCACCAACATTATCGGTGTGTCCCGCAATTTCAATGACTAGTTTTGGGGTAGTCTGCAGGGTTTTGACAAGTTTATCCAGCTGCGGATAAGACTCTGAACGTAGTACGTAGCTGCTCTGGTCGAAATAAACTTTGTCGAGTTGAAAAGTCCGGTTTACTTCCAGGTTTCGGAAGATAGAATCGGCTTTTTCCTCCCGTTTAGCCAGCCTGACTACGTAGGCATAATCGGCGCAGGTATCGCAGGAAACGGCCATCAACTCCTCGCTGATGTAATAACCGGGTACTTCGGCCACAACGGTCAACGTATCGGCCTGCCGAAGCACGAACGTAAAGGCTTTAGTGCCCTGACTGGTGCCTGCAAACTTTTTCTTCGCCAGTTTGGCATCGACCGTAAACTTAGCCGCGAGAAAGGCCGAGCTGGCATCGTCGACTGCCGTGAGCGCGAACAGGGTTTGCTGGGTCGGTTGTGGTTTAGACTGACCGTATACCAGCGAGCCCGCCAGCAACCAGCAGAGGAATAAAAGACCAGGACGCATTTTGTTTACATGAGTTAGTCTACAAATTCCTGCAAAACCAGTGCCGGTTTAGTGTAGAGTAACTGTTTTTCGGCTGGGTTTATACGCCAAAAGCCGACTTGCTGGTGGCCTTGGCTTACGGCAGCATAGTTACGCGCCCGTTCTCCAGGATACCAACTCCATCGAACTGCGAAAGAAAAATCAGGGTGTTTTTCTTCACCACGGCAATCTTATCGATGCTGTTGGGGACCAGAATAGCCTTTGACGAAGAATTCTGTGCGCTGATATTGGTCATAGCGATCTGTTGCCAGTGCTGAGGAGTAGACAGATTATCTGGTAGAGTACCGCGAAAAATGCCGTTCTGTGAAGTGAAATAGAGAGCGTTGTCGTACGGGCTGTAGCTGACGGATTGAATATTCTCCCCCTGAGTTGTCGGTACGGCTACCTCGGTGTCAACCTGAACAGGTTTTTTCCAATCGGCTTTACTAACGAATAGTAACGTTTCCTGGAAATTTTTAAAATGGCTAATGGTTGATTCACTCGTCATCTTGTGGTTCATGGCGGCTGATACGTAGACGGAGGTCGAGTCTTCAGAAAACGACGCGACAGGATAGAGTCTTTCTTCCGTGTCTGCCAGGATTGGCTTAACAAACGTTTTCCTGTGGGTATCGAAAATGAACAGTTTCCCGCCCCACTCCCCAAAGTCAAATCCAACCCAGATGTTGTTGTCATTGTCCATGTGGAAGCAACTCACGTTTTCCCACCTGTCTTCGTGAAGCGTTTGATTGGCGAGCCGTGACAGTTTTGAGAAGTAGAGCTGCCCCGTCGCCAAATCCTGAATTCCCTTGTCGGTAATGGCATACCCTCGGTTGTGGCTGTCGAAAACCAGTCCCAGTATGGTATTGGTGAGCGTCTGCCGGATTTGCCAGGAGTCAGTAGCTTCGTTATACGTTTTAAGCCGATTTAGATTGTCGGCAACAACGATTATTCCCTGTCTATCCCGCGCCAAATGGGTAATAGCAGCGTCATCACGTATCGTTTTATTTATTTTTTTGTATTTGTGATCAATTATTCTGACTTCGCCACCGGTTGTAAGAACCCAGATAGCTTTGTCGCTCAGGAGGAAGTCTTTGTACTGAACCTGCGCCTGTACTGGAGTGAGGTTTGAAAGTAGAGAAATGAGTAAAAAGAAAATGACGGTAGGCATGTTGTGAGGTTGATGCAAGGCCGCTTACTTTATCATAGTCAATCGGCCGTTGTCGAAAAATCCGATTCCATTTAATCGTGAAAGGAATACAAATTTCCCTTTCCCCGTAGCAACAATTTTTGCCACATTCATAGGTGAATCAAAGGAGATAGGCTGACCAATAAACCAGTTTGACGTAGGACTCACAATTTTCTTCCAGTTTTTGACATTTGCCAGGTCTTTAGATCGATTGCCGCGAAAAATACCGTTTTGCGATCCAAAATAAATCGAGTTGTCATACCTACTGAGCGTTGCGGGACCAATATGCTCTCCCTCAATACTTTCCTGTATCTTGTACTTACCAAATGGTTTGCCCCAGTGGTTCTTACTTTCGAACAATACTGTTGCCCGAAAATCCTGAAAATGAATAACTGAGCCGTTGCTCCAACTGACTGAGGCATAAACGGTAGTAGAATCTCCGAAAAGAGATTGAACGGGGGGAAGCACTTTGGTATCCTTGTGTAATATTGGCTCACTAAATGTTTTTGTGTCAGTATTAAAAAGCAGAAGTTTTCCTCCGCCCCACTCTCCGAGATAAAATCCGACCCAGATGATGTCGTCTTTATCTACATAGGAGCAAGTCACTCTGTCCCAACTATCTTCGGGAAATAAAAAATATTTCTGAGGAATTTTCGAAAAATGTAATTCTCTTGTTTTTAGATTCAGAATTCCTTTGTCCGTGATTGCATACCCATTATTTTGGCTATCAAATGCCAGCGCAAACAGTTTTTGTTCGATCGTTTGCCGCGTTTTCCAGGAGCCAGTGTCTTCGTTGTATGTTTTGATCTGATTAGATCTGTCTAAAAGCATAACTGTGCCCTTTCTGTCCTTGGTTATATAAGTTATTGCTTGGTCGTTAATAATCGTTCTGAGCGTTTTCCGGTTGGTTAAGCTGATTATTTTTACCGTTCCTTCCGTAGTAAGCGCCCAAATGGTATTATCAACCTGTACGAAGTCTTTATAATACCTGTATTTGTACTGAGCATGTGTAATATTGACGCACAACAGCAGTATAGCGATCAACTGCAGAAATAAACGGGACATAAACGTTTTTAATCAAAGAGTGCTTTATGACACTTTGATGAATCTAGCCCGAGAAATTCATACGGAATGACCACAAAAAAAGTCCCGCTATGAATCATGGCGGGACTTTTTACTATGAAACGCGAAGGTTTAGTTTATCTTCAACACGGCCATAAAGGCTTCCTGCGGAATTTCGACGTTACCAACCTGACGCATCCGTTTCTTACCTTTTTTCTGCTTATCCAGCAGTTTGCGTTTCCGCGAAATATCACCGCCGTAACACTTGGCCAATACGTCTTTACGCAGGGCGCTCAGGGTTTCGCGGGCAATAATTTTCTGACCAATGGCGGCCTGAATGGCTATTTCAAATTGCTGACGGGGAATTAACTCCCGAAGTTTTTCACACAGTTTCTTGCCCCATTCGTATGATTTCGACCGGTGAACAATGGCCGACAAGGCATCGACTTTATCCCCATTGAGC
Organism: Spirosoma sp. KUDC1026; assembly: GCF_013375035.1. Taxonomy (NCBI): domain Bacteria; kingdom Pseudomonadati; phylum Bacteroidota; class Cytophagia; order Cytophagales; family Cytophagaceae; genus Spirosoma; species Spirosoma sp. KUDC1026. Next base: position 2,884,598 of record NZ_CP056032.1, read on the forward strand.
ATTACATCGAGCTTCACCATGTCAGATTCCCGGTTGTCGATGAACTCGTAATCAAGCGACGCGTAACCGCGCGAAATGGTTTTGAGCTTGTCGAAAAAGTCGAAGACAACTTCAGCCAGGGGCATCTCGAACTGGAGTTCAACACGGTCGGCGGTCAGGTACACCTGATTTTTGAGAATGCTACGTTTATCCATGCAAAGGCTCATGATGCCGCCAACGTACTCGGCTTTCGTGATGATCTGCGCCCGAATGAACGGTTCTTCAATGATGTCGATCAGGTTCGGTTCAGGCATGTCAGCCGGAGCCGAAACCTGCAGTTCCTGCCCTTTGGTGGTCAGAACCTCGAAGCGCACCGATGGTACCGTTGTGATAACGGTCATGTCGAATTCGCGTTCCAGTCGCTCCTGCACGATCTCCATGTGGAGCATGCCCAGGAAGCCGCAGCGGAAGCCGAAACCCAGAGCCGCCGATGTTTCGGGTTCCCAAACCAGAGCGGCATCGTTCAGCTGGAGCTTTTCCATGGCGTCGCGCAGGTCTTCAAACTCACTGGTCTCGACGGGGTAAATACCGGCGAATACCATTGGTTTAACCTCCGAAAAGCCCTGAATAGCAGCGCTGGCCGGGTTATCAAGCGTAGTAATCGTATCACCTACTTTTACTTCTTTGGCTACTTTGATCCCAGAAATCAGATAACCTACGTCTCCGCACTCAATTACGTCCTTGGGGACCTGCGATAAGCCAAGCGTACCTACTTCATCGGCAATGTATTCCTTGCCGGTGTTCATGAATTTCACCCGGTCACCTTTGCGGATACGTCCGTTGACGTTCCGAAAAATAACTTCAATACCCCGGTATGAATTGAAATGCGAGTCGAAAATCAGCGCTTGTAATGGCCCGGTCGGATCACCTTTGGGAGCCGGAATCCGCTCAACGATAGCCGCCAGAATTTCAGGAACACCGATGCCTTCCTTACCGCTGGCCGGAATAATGTCGTCCCGCTCGCAGCCAAGCAGATCGACCATTTCGTCTTTTACCTCCTCGGGCATGGCGCCCGGCAGGTCAATTTTGTTTAGTACCGGAATGATAACCAGGTCGTTATTCAGCGCCAGGTACAGGTTCGAGATCGTCTGAGCCTCAGTTCCCTGAGCCGCATCGACCAGCAGGAGCGCCCCTTCGCAGGCGGCAATGGACCGCGACACCTCGTAAGAGAAGTCGACGTGGCCGGGGGTATCGATCAGGTTAAGCGTATAGGTTTCGCCCTTGTGGACGTACTGCATCTGAATGGCGTGGCTCTTGATAGTGATGCCGCGCTCGCGCTCCAGATCCATATCGTCCAGCAACTGAGCCTGCATGTCGCGGGCACCAACCGTCTTGGTAAATTCAAGGAGCCGGTCGGCCAGCGTGCTTTTGCCGTGGTCAATGTGGGCAATAATGCAAAAATTACGGATATGCTTCACGTTCGAAAAACGGGGGAGTCTTTTACTGATAAACCACAAAAATAGGCAAAAAAGTCCGCGAATAAGTGCTTGGACAGGATTACAGGATTATGAGGATTGCTATCGCTTCGAAGAGACGGGGATTCCTGCTCAGGGAATTGTAAAGATCTGTGAAGACGGGTTGGTTAAATTGCTGAAATGAGCAGTAGCCAAAATGAACGGTGATACAGACTCTAATTATCCCGTCCATCCTGGAATCCTGTAGATTAACCTTAAAAAAACAAACGCCGGACTCATGGAGCCGGCGTGTTCGATTACACTTCATCAACAAACTAAAAACCAATTCGATCGTCTAAACGATCATGGCTGTAGGAGGGGGACTCGAACCGCCCACGGTGCAGTTAGCTACAGTACAACTCTGGTGGTCAACCCCAGTCGCCCGAAGGCGGCATTATGCTGCGTTTATCCTTTATCACCACCCCCGAGACAGGAGGGCACGTCTGCCAATTTCGACATCCTACAGTGTAAGAAACGTTATCAAGAAGACCGGCGTGTGACCCCGCTCGATCAACTTGACAATGCAAATATAATAGATGGACTTGTTATGTTGCAAATTTTACAGGAAAATCTTTAAAAATTTAGAGTATATTTAAAAATAAGGTAGTTTTGTTAGCATTCATCAAACAAGCTACCAAGATGGCCGACAAAAATTTAGAAATTGATAATACTGATCTTAAAATACTGAGTTTGTTAATGCAGGATGCCAATATGCCCTATACCGAAATCGGGAAGCGCATCTTCGTATCGGGCGGCACGGTCCACGTCCGGATGAACAAACTCAAGCAGATGGGTATCGTTCGCGGCTCTCAACTGGTTATCGATCATACCAAACTGGGCTGGGACATCAGCGCTTTCCTTGGCATCTACCTGGACAAAAGTTCGCTTTACGCCGAAGTAGCCAAGCAACTGGAGAAGATTCCGGAGGTGGTCAATATTCATTACACAACGGGGATCTACAGTATTTTCGCCCGGATCGTCTGTCGGGATACCCAGCACCTGCGCGAAGTATTGCATGACAAGATTCAGAAAGTAAGCGGAATTCAACGTACTGAAACGTTCATTTCGCTCGAAGAGAGTGTAAACCGCCCAATCCCGTTTAGCGAAGAAAAAGAGTGAGTCGCTCGCTGGCGCCTGCGTCTCCAGCGCCCATTCTTACTGTCCTGCCAAGCAGCTGCTGCCAGCAGGAAAGGAAGGGGCTTTTGCTAAATTTTCGCTTTCCCATGCGATGAAAAGGGGGAATGGTACGTTATAGGCAATATTATAGTTCTTTATCAATGCAACCCACAATTCACGCAACAACCGTAGTAGGCATCCGGCATAATGGTCAGGTGTCGCTCGGAGCCGACGGACAGGCTACCATGGGCAATACGGTCGCTAAAAGTAATGTTCGAAAAGTACGCTCCCTGATGGACGGCAAAGTTCTGGCCGGTTTTGCCGGTTCTACTGCCGATGCGTTCACGCTTATCGAGCGATTTGAAGAAAAACTGAATGCCTACGGCGGCAACCTCAAACGGGCCGCCATCGAGCTGGCAAAAGACTGGCGTACGGATCGTTACCTGCGTAAGCTGGAGGCCATGCTCATCGTTGCGTCGAAAGACGATCTGCTTCTGGTGTCCGGAACGGGCGATGTGATCGAGCCGGATAGTGACGTAGCGGCTATCGGCTCGGGCGGGATGTACGCCCAGTCGGCAGCCCTGGCGCTGAAAAAACACGCTACGAACCTTACGGCAGAGGAAATGGTACGTGAGAGTCTGCACATTGCTGCTGATGTCTGTATTTATACCAACCATAATCTGGTTGTCCAGTCGCTGTAAGTAACGGATCGCCGGTCAGCGGCTTATGTGACTGGTCGGCATGCGCTAAAGTGCCTGTTCCTTTTTGTTTATATTTGTGCCCTCTCGGCTCCTGTTAACGTTATGGCAAAACGAACCCCATCACTCCTGCGATCAACGAACCGGCGTATTGCGCTCGGGTTTTTGATTGCCAGTGTGCTGATTGCGCTGGGTTTTTTTATGTCGCTGCTGACCTACAACCGGTATAACGAGGAAAGCAAGCGCGTACAGCGAACCCAGGAACTGATCGGGCAGCTTCAGGACGTATTGTCGTCGCTGAAAGATACCGAAACCGGCGTGCGGGGCTACGTCGGCTCGGGTGACCGAGCCTTTCTGGAACCTTATAACGCAGCCCTGCCGCTTATTCCCGGTCAACTGGCCCGGCTGCATTACCTGGTCGAGGAGAGTAGCCGGCAGTCGGGACGGATTGATACGCTGAGCAAACTGATTGATATCAAACTGGCCAATCTGGCGCGGCTAGTCAGCGAAACCGAGACTATGTCGCCGACCCTGCGGGCGATCTACCTGCGAACCGACAAGCGCTATATGGACCGAATCCGGGTCTGGTCGGCCAGAGCCATCGCGTCCGAGAAAGTACTGCTCGATTCGCACATGCAGCAGACCGATTACTACTTCCGGAATGCCATTGCCGTTATTTTCCTGCTCTCGCTGCTGACGTTTCTGTCGCTGGCGATGTCCTATCGGTTGCTGACCAACGAACTGGAACGGCGGCAACAGAACGAGGATCAGCTCCGGGCCTATGAACTGCAGCTGCGCGATCAGCTGCGGCAGCTTGAATCATCGAACGAAGAATTGGAACGGTTTGCGTTTGTGGCATCGCACGACCTGCAGGAGCCTTTACGAAAAATTCAGTCGTTTGCGAACCTCATTACGGATCGGTACACGAACCTGTTCGACGCCGACAGTATGATGTTCATGGGCAAGATTACCAAATCGGCCGAGCGCATGTCGAAGCTGATCAAGGATCTGCTGAACTTCTCCCGGATTTCCAGCCATCAGGAGGAGTTTCGTTCGGTTAATCTGAGCCAGATTATTCAGCGCATTCTCGACGATCAGGAACTGCGTATCAAAGGGCTCAACGTACAGCTGGAAGTAGGAAAACTGCCTACTATTCCGGCCGTAGCCAGTCAGATGGACCATCTGTTTACAAATCTGATCTCAAACGCCCTGAAGTTTCAACGGGCCGATGTTACGCCTATTCTACGTATTCAGGCGTGTGAGGTTCAGCCGGGAACGTATCCTGAACTGATCGCTAACCGACGGTACGTGTGTATCGGCGTTGAGGATAACGGGATTGGTTTTGAGGAAAAATACCTCGAACACATCTTCAAATTATTTCAGCGGCTGCATGGTAAGACCTCCTTCGAAGGAACGGGGATCGGTCTGGCCATCTGCAAACGCATTGTGCTGTATCACCACGGATATATTACTGCCCACAGTCAACCAAACGAGGGAACTACCTTTATGGTAATACTCCCGGAAAGTCAATTACCAGATGATTATGACCGATCAACCTCAACAGAAACCTATTCACATACTATTAGTGGATGATGATGAGGACGACCGCTATCTGACCAAGGAAGCGTTCCACCAGCATTATCCGAAAAGCCGCATTTCGTTTGTCGAAGACGGAGAAGACCTCCTGGATTTTCTGAATTACCGGGGCCGGTACAGTGGAGCCGGGCACACGCTGCCCGAACTGATTCTGCTGGACCTGAATATGCCCCGTAAAGATGGTCGCGAAGCCCTGCGGGAAATCAAAACCAGCGATCAGCTGCGGCATATTCCCATCGTAGTCCTGACAACGTCCGACGCCAGAGAGGACATCGAAACATCGTACCACAACGGCGCGAACAGCTTCATTACTAAACCGCCGACGTTTCAGCGGCTGAGCGAAGTAACCAAAGCCATCGGACAATACTGGTTCAACGTAGTGACTGTCTGCGAGCACGAAGGCGAAGAATAATGAATACCGGTAGCCGGAACAATCCGTCCCGGCTACCGGCCCGACAAACCGGCCAGTGCAACGAATAGTTTTTCCAGCTCGGACGTAACCGTACGGTTGTAGCCGGGCGTAAACTTGTTCACGAATACGCAGAAGCACATAGGCTCTCCGTCGGCCGCGGTGAAGTAGCCCGCGTAGGCCCGGACGCCTTCAATCGAGCCACTCTTGGCCCGAATTTTCCCCGCGGCAGCGGTCCCCCGCGCCAGCGTACGTACCGTACCGGTCTGCCCCACAACCGGAATCGTTTCGTAAAACTGCGGAAACGTTTTCTCCCGGCCCAGTGCGCTCAGAATCCCCGTCATATTATCGGTTGTCAGCGCGCCCGTTGTCGACAGGCCACTCCCATCTCGGATCCGGAACCCATTCAGATTAACTCCTTTTTTGATCCAGTACGCAATCAGCGCGTTGATGCTGGCCTTTGTTGAACGGGCACTTTTGTCGAGAGCCAGCGCTGTTGTGCGTAGTAAGGCCTCAGCGTAGAGGTTGATACTCTGAAAATTGGTTTGCTGCGCCAGTTCCAGCAGGGTAGGAGACTTGTGCTGAGAGAGTATCGTTCGTTTACCCCTGGTTTCGATCGATACACCATTACCGCCCCCTACCGAAACAGGCGTGTTACTGATCGTTACGTTCTGGCTGGTAAGGGTTTGCTGCAGCGCGTAAGCCGCAAAGTAAGCCGGATCGGGTAGGGAGCCCTTGACGCTAAACTCCGGCCCCAGCGGTACTTTACCCGTCAGCCAGCGCTGATTCTGAAACGGTGCACCGTAGATGTTGACCTGATCACCGGTTTTGGCTGCATCCGTCGTTACCGAGTTCTGAAAGGTCAGGTATGGCAACAGTGGATCTGTGCGGGAGTAGGTTGCCGCCTGACCCACCGCCCGACCGGGTTTGAAAAAAACGCGGTACAGATTTTCGTTGATGTTCAGCGCGCTCAGGCTGGCTCCGTAGTAGTTGCCCAGGTCGCTGAATGGCCATGAATCGGGTGTAGTAAGGTCAGTGTAAAGTCCCGCATCGCCAACAACGGCACCCCGAATCTGACGAATTCCTTTGGCCCTGACAGCATCGGTCCAGCTAGCCAGCAGAGCGGGCAGGTCGTAATAGTTGGGAAACCGCCAACTGCCGAGCGAGGGGTCACCTGTACCTCGGATGTACAGGTTGCCGGTTAGGACGCTGTCTTTGATAACACCGTCGTATTCCAGCGTTGTGGTGTAGGTGTAAGTAGGGCCCAGTACGGCCAGTGCCGTTCCCGTTGTGATCAATTTAAGCGTAGAGGCCGACGAAAGGCTCTGCTGGTTGTGATAGCCAATCAGTTCTACCCCATCCCGCACCCGCCGAACCGACAGCGCTACGGTACCAAAACGGGCCGCCGGGCCGGTTTGAAAAGCCTCCAGCTGTTGCAGGAGCCGCTGGGTTGCCAGCGAGTCGGCAAATGAATACGTAACGGATAGGGAAGGGGTGGCCTGCAGCCGGAGCGAATAGACAAGCAGAAACGTAAAAAACAGACTACAGAAACGGGGCATACAGGAATGGCTTAATTAACCAGATAGATACAGCGTAGATTGGGTTGGTCAGGATAGGACTCCAGTCAGCGCACCACCGGAGTTGCTAACGTAATGACGATTTTAGTGATAGCCGGAACAAATATAAGGCCATGTATGAGCAGCAGGGTTTGCAAACGTGCTGACTATTCTCCGGATTTTACCGGCTTCCTGTGTCAATTCATAATTTCATAACCGTTCGTTCGGTGACTAGTCCGGCGATGAACGTCAAAGCAGGACTAGTCACTGTTTTTTGTCTGTATGCTTTCCCACTGGGTCAATGAATTAATGAATCTGCTGGCTGGCAACAGCCGCTACGTCCGGTACCCACGTCGAATTAAGTTTGTTTTTCTTTTTGTTCTGTTCGCGTTTCTGGCTTTACCCTGGTTGATCTGGTTGATCAATTGATAACGTACCAATGAAGTCCATTGACCGAAGCAGGCTTTGGTCATGGCTAATACAACAACCAGGCAGGCGATTATTACGGAACTGTTATGAATCAGCTGCCGAACGATTTTATTCATGATCCGGCGCTTACTTTGCCATCGAAACTGTCGCCCGGCGACGCCAACTTATGACAACACCATTTCATTGCCTGAGCCAGTTGGTTTATCATACCAACGAAGATTGTCCTCAGGGAAAAACTATTGAAGCCGGCGACCGGCAGCAGGGAAAGGGAGGAAAAGCCGGCTGCTTATGCTGCTACCACTTGAACAAAGCGCAGCAGAAAAACGGAGGACGTTACGGAATCATCAAGCGGCTTCTCACCGAGAAGCAACAACAGACGTACTAATCAGGAGAAAAATCTCCCGGTCAGCAGATAAGCTGGGTACCGGAAAACACGAAAACCGCGTTGCGGCACCCAATTGGGTCTGCAACGCGGTTTTCGTTTAGGGTTTGGGAAACTAGCCTGGATTTATTTGTTGGCCGGCAGCGTAACGAAATAGATTCGATTTTTGTCGACCATGCCCGTAGCGGGTAAAATTTTGGCCGTGAAGCCATTCTGACCGTTGTCGACCACGCCGAAATCATCATCGTTCGAGATCGCCAGTCGACCATTACTGATCAGGGCCATACCTTCAGCCTTGTCGTGTGGGTAAATGGGCGAAATCTGGGTCAGCAGATCAAAGGCCAGCGTTTTCGTGACGGGCACTACGCCAGCGTTCTGCAGACCTGCTTTGTCTTTCAGCTGTTCAACCGTTAAGCCATTGTAGAGCTTACCCGCATCCGAGTTGGCTGGATCAGAAATATCGGTGGCTCCGGCCAGGTCGAATTTGTAAATCCGTTTGAACGTAGCGGGTTTGGCCGGGTTACCGCCGTAATCACCATCCCGCTCCAGGGCCAGAAAGCTCGTTGCGCTGATGGCTGCAATTTCGCTACATCCCGTCAGGCTGGCGTTTTCCATCAGATAAACGTATTGTTTGGTCGCTCCGGTCGCGATGTCGAACGTAACGACGCGCAGTATGGTCGACCCCGATACGGCTGCCGACGATGGGTTATACATCGGCGACTGCATCAGCCCCACCAGCGTTTTGCCATCGGGTGTGATAGTCAGACCTTCCATACCCCGGTTTGGCCGCCGGCGGGCCAGTACTTTGGGTAACGTGCGACCGCCTGTGCCCGTGCCAAATGGATTGATACGTTCCAGCGTTCTGCCCGCTGCGTCAACATGGACAATGTGCGGACCATATTCGTCGCTGATCCAGAAGCTGCCATCCGACGCCCGAACGAGCCCTTCGGAATCAAGACCGTTCGGGTCGGGGGCGATGGGCTGTCCGTTCAGGTCAAGCGCCGTTTCGCCGGTGCTGCCCTGTCCCGATGGATTAGGCAGGCCCGTGAGCAGCCGACCCATCGCATCTTTTAGCAGGATAGTCTGCTCCAGCACCAGTTGATTGCCAACGAGCCGAAACTTGCCAATCTGGGGCGTAAAATCGGCTTTCCCGAAAATAATGGAGTTAGCGGCCACACCCGCTGAGTTAGGCCCCCGGTCCGTCAACAGGTAAAACACGTTCGCATCCGATGGATCCGTCGCCAGGGCCGAACCAAATCCCCCATTGTAGATAACCGTGCCATTGGGCGAGGTAGCCAGCACATTTGGGTTTGAAGCTTCGGCAAAAGCCGGAAAATTAATTGCCGGAATCCGGTGATCGTCGCAGGCAGCCACAAGAAGGCCAGCCAGGACCGTGCAGCTGAGTGCTGGGAAAAAGGAAGTAAAAGAGGACTTCATGGGCATCATAAACGCGTTAGTCGACAGCGTTTTACGCGCAAAGGTAGAGCGCACTAGATTACCCTATTGTGATTTCGAGAGTTGGCGTATTACGTAGACGTTAAGCTTTCTGACCGGTTTCTTCGTCGCTGCCAGAATCTGGAGCAAACAGCGTTATCAGCAATCGAAGGCATACCAGCACAAGTGATTTCGCTGTTTTTGGTCGTCAAGAACAAGCTCCCGAATCTCATCCGGCAGTTGCTCGCGTTGCCATTGACATTCCTGTCGTCCGGCTGTATCCTTCTCGCCGTCGCCAACGGATTCCCGGACAGCCCGGATGGCGTAAGCTGCTGCGCCAAGTTCATGGGCCGCAACGTGAGCCACGGCTACGGCCTGTCCGGCTGCCAGGGCCGCAAACCGGGCGGCCTCGGGCATTCCTTTCGCGGCAGCGTTAGCCACAAAAGCCGCTTTGTGCGCCTGTTTCATCGGAATCTCTCCCCTGACCCAGGCCCGTGTCAGGTCGATGGCCTGTCGTGGTCGCTCATCGTCCGCATTGACCTGCTCAAACAGGTGCAGTACATGCTCGGCGCAGGCAGCCGCCCACAAGGCGAGCAACTGATGATCGGCATCGGTTAGCGTACCACCCCGTCGTACCGTAATAAATCGTGGGTCTCGTTCTTTGGGTAATATCATTGGGTCTGGGACTAAGCGGGTAAAAACAGGATCGTACTGGTGCGTAAAGCTGTGGCGTTTCACTACTAACTCAATCGCTGGAAAACAATCATTAGGCCGAGCGATAATTAAGTGCCACGAACGTAGTAAACAAGCATGCTGAAAGACAACTGGACCGCGCCAGTCGAACTATTTGCATCGGCTGATGCCGTTCATGCATTAGAAAAATGAGTGAATGCACCTACTGCCAACGTAGCGTATTAAAAGGAAATAGCGGCTATCTCCTTTCAAATTCGTACTTTTGCAAACTTATGAATTAGGCCACCCAACTTGCGCTACCTCAACCATTACAAGACATCAATTACATCGGATATTTAAGCTGACGCATGAAATTATCATTTCTGGGGGCGGCCCGGCAGGTAACCGGTAGCATGTACCTGCTGGAACTAGAAGACGATTACCGCATCCTGGTTGATTGCGGGTCGGATCTGCAGCGATCGGGCCCAAATGATCAACCCGCTCCACCAACACCTCAACTGGGATTTTTCCCGTTCGAGGCTTCGAGTATAAATTTAGTCCTGCTTACCCACGCTCACGTCGATCATTCGGGGAATCTGCCTAATCTTTTCCGGGAAGGCTACGAAGGGCAGATTCTGTGCACCGAACCAACCTTTGCCCTCACGAACGTATTGCTCAAAGATGCGGCTTCGATTAATCAGAAGCGCATCAACGAACTGAACGCCAGTAAGAAACAACGCGTAAAAGACCGGCAGATTCAGATGCAGAAAGACCTGTTTCTGGATCGGCAGGTGCGTGAGACGATGGAGAACGTCGTGCCCATTGCCTTCAACCGGAAGTTCCGGGTGGCCGAGGGGGTCGACGTAACGTTCATCCCGGCCGGTCACCTGCTGGGGGCGGCTCATATCGTGATCAACGTTATCGAAAACGGCGAGAAAAAAAGCATCTGTTTCTCGGGCGATATTGGCCGCAAGAACTACCCGCTGCTGGTCGATCCGGCACCCGTTCCCGCCGTCGATTACCTGGTCTGCGAAAGCACCTACGGCAACCGGCTGCACGAAAACCGGATGTCGCCGGAAGACGCACTGGCCGACATTATCCAGCGTACCTGCATCGATATTCCCGGTCGGCTGATTATTCCATCGTTCAGTGTGGGGCGGACGCAGGCGCTACTGTATACGCTGAACCGGCTCTATACCGAACGGGGTTTTCCGCCCATCAAAGTCTTTTCGGACAGCCCGATGGGGTTCGAGAGTACCAAAATTTACATGCAGCACGTAAAAATGCTGAACGGCGAAGCCAAAGAGTTTTACAAGGAAAACGAAACCTTGTTCGATTTTCAGAACTTTGAGTTTCTGGAGTCATCGAAGGCCAGTAAAGCCGCGTCGAACTACGGCGAACCGTGCATTATCATCTCCTCGTCGGGCATGGTGCAGGGCGGCCGGGTCGAATACCACGTTGCCGAAAACATCAGCAATCCTTATTCCACCATCCTGATCATTGGTTACTGCGCCGAAGGAACGCTGGGCTGGCGGCTGCTGAACGGCCAGTCGACGCTGACGATCAAAGGCGAAGAGCGGCAGGTGCTGGCAAACATTGAAAAGATTGACGTGTTCAGCGGCCATGGCGACCGGAACGATCTGCTGGATTTCGTGCATATGCAATCGCCCGAAACTCTGAAGAACATCTTCCTGGTACACGGCGAGTTTGAGAGTATGGAAGCATTTAAAGTAACCCTGGCCGAAGAAGGATACCCCCAGGTGGTCATCCCGAAAAAAGGCGAAAGTTTTGAATTATAAGGAGTAAAGGGAGGAAGGAGTAGAGGGAAGAAAGGGAAAAATCGTCTCGCTACGGCGGGCTGTTTCCTCTCCTCCCTCTCCTCCCTCTCCTCCTTCCTCCCCTTCATTATGAGAACATACCTTGACTTTGAAAAACCGATTGCTGACCTCGAAGCGCGGCTGGAAGAAACCAAGCGATTGGCCAAAACCAACAATGTAGACGTCAGTGGAGCGGTTACCGCGCTGGAGAGCAGCATCGACAAACTGCGTCGGGATATTTATCAAAATCTGACCCGCTGGCAGCGCGTTCAATTATCGCGTCACCCAGACCGGCCCTACACGCTCGATTATATTTCGCTGATGTGCGATCAGTTCGTTGAACTGCACGGCGACCGCACCGTGCGCGATGATCCGGCGATGGTCGGTGGTTTCTGCGAAATTGGGGGGCAGACCGTGATGCTGATCGGTCAGCAGAAAGGACGTAATACCAAGCAGCGGCAGCACCGGAATTTCGGGATGCCCAACCCCGAAGGCTACCGGAAAGCACTGCGGTTGATGAAGCTGGCCGAGAAATTCAACAAGCCCATTGTTACGCTGATCGACACGCCGGGTGCTTTTCCCGGACTGGAAGCCGAAGAGCGCGGTCAGGGCGAAGCCATTGCCCGTAACCTGAAAGAAATGTTCATGCTGACGGTACCGGTTATCTGTATCGTGATTGGCGAAGGTGCTTCGGGTGGGGCACTGGGCATTGCCATCGGCGACCGGGTGCTCATGCTGGAAAATACCTGGTACTCGGTTATCTCGCCCGAAAACTGTTCGACCATTCTCTGGCGGAGTTGGGACTTTAAGGAGCAGGCTGCCGAAGCCATGAAGCTGACCGCCAAGGATATGACGGCCTTCAAACTGGTTGACGGCATCGTGGACGAGCCACTGGGTGGAGCGCACAACGACCACCAGGCCATGTCGCATATTTTGAAAGAAACCATTCTGAACCTGCTGAACGAGCTGAACGCCATCGACCCGCAGGAACGTATCAACCAGCGCATCGACAAATTCTGCTCGATGGGCGTTGTGGTTGAATAAGATTTGTACGTACGTAACAAACAAAGCCGCTGGGAGAGATTCCAGCGGCTTTTATTATTATAATCAGCTGAACAACCAGGTTAGACTGTACACAGCGAACCCGGATTTTCCTGGAACGGTTAGCCAAGAGAGGCCAAAAGCACTCAATTGACGACGAAGAACGGTTAATTTCGTAAATTTGCGTTTCAGTTCACCGACTACTTTACAAGCCAACATAATGATTCATTTCTTTGTGAACCCGTCAGATTACGTCTATGGTGTTCAAACAGAAAATCAACTTTCAACAGAAGATAGTCAAAAACTTAACTGGCTCTTCGGTAACGCTAAACCGGCAGACGAAGCGGTTATAAACCGGTCTTACGTAGGGCCTCGTGCCGCGATGATTACGCCCTGGAGCACCAATGCTGTTGAAATTACCCAGAACATGGGAATCAACGGCATTATTCGTATCGAAGAGTTCAAGCCGGTTCCTGCCGATTTCAACGAGTTCGATCCGATGATCTCGCAGAAATACACCGCGCTGACCCAGGACATCTACAGCATCAATATCACGCCGGAACCAATCCTGGAAATTGACGATATTGACGCTTACAACAAAGAGGAAGGGCTGTCTCTAAGTCCGGAAGAAGTAGAGTACCTGGATAAGTTGTCTGTTAAAATTGGTCGGAAACTTACTGACTCAGAGGTGTTTGCTTTCTCGCAGGCCAACTCGGAGCACTGCCGCCACAAGATCTTCAACGGTACGTTCGTGATCGACGGCGAAGAAATGCCGACCTCGTTGTTTAAACTGATCAAGAAAACGTCGGAAACCCATCCGAACGATATTGTCTCGGCTTACAAAGACAATGTGGCTTTCGTCAAAGGCCCGACCGTAACGCAGTTCGCGCCCAAGTCGGCCGACAAGCCGGATTTCTACGAAGAAAAAGAATTTGAATCCGTACTGTCGCTGAAAGCCGAAACGCACAACTTCCCGACAACGGTGGAGCCGTTTGCTGGGGCGGCTACCGGTTCGGGCGGTGAAATTCGCGACCGGCTGGCGGGTGGTCAGGGTTCGTTGCCGCTGGCAGGAACGGCCATTTACATGACGGCCTACTCCCGGCTGCTGGAAGACCGCCCCTGGGAAAAAGGCATGGCCGAGCGGAACTGGCTCTACCAGACGCCCATGGACATTCTGATCAAAGCGTCGAATGGCGCCACTGATTTCGGGAATAAATTCGGCCAGCCCCTGATTACCGGCTCGGTTCTGACGTTTGAGCATGAAGAAAACGGCCGGAAGCTGGGCTACGACAAAGTGATCATGCAGGCCGGTGGTATCGGTTACGGTAAACTGGATCAGGCGAAAAAACACGAGCCGAAAGAAGGCGATAAAATCGTCGTGCTGGGTGGCGAAAATTACCGGATCGGGATGGGTGGCGCTGCGGTTTCCTCGGCCGACACCGGGGCGTTTGGGTCGGGTATTGAGCTGAACGCCATTCAACGCTCGAACCCCGAAATGCAGAAACGCGCGGCCAACGCCATTCGCGGCTTTGTGGAGTCGGATAGTAATCCCATCGTTTCGATCCACGACCACGGCGCGGGCGGACACCTCAACTGTCTGTCGGAGCTGGTGGAAGACACCGGCGGCCTGATCGATCTGGATAAATTACCGGTTGGCGATCCGACGCTGTCGGCTAAAGAGATTATCGGCAACGAATCGCAGGAACGCATGGGCCTGGTGATCAGCGGAAAGGACCTCGATACGTTACAGAAAGTAGCCGACCGGGAGCGCGCGCCCATGTACACGGTGGGCGACGTAACGGGCGATCATCGGTTTACGTTCCAGTCGAAAAAGACGGGCGAGAAACCAATGGATTACGCCTTGGAAGACTTTTTCGGGTCGTCGCCTAAAACTATCATGAACGATAAGAAAGTGAACCGTCCGTACGCGGACCTTTCTTACGACGTGCAGAACATTCCGGCCTATCTGGAGCAGGTGCTGCAACTGGAAGCCGTTGCCTGCAAAGACTGGCTGACCAACAAAGTAGACCGTTGCGTAGGTGGCCGCGTAGCCAAGCAGCAATGCGCTGGTCCGCTGCAACTGCCTCTGAACAACGTGGGTGTTATGGCGCTGGATTACAAATCGACCGAAGGTATTGCCACCACGGTAGGGCACTCGCCACTGACTGCTCTGGTCGATCCGGCGGCCGGTTCGCGTAACGCCATTGCCGAAGCCCTGTCCAACATCGTTTTTGCGCCGATCAAAGACGGCCTGAAAGGAATTTCTCTGTCGGCCAACTGGATGTGGGCCTGTAACAACGAAGGCGAGGATGCCCGGCTGTATGAAGCCGTGAAAGCCTGTTCTGACTTTGCCATCGCGCTGGGTATCAATATTCCAACGGGTAAGGATTCCCTGTCGATGAAGCAGAAGTATCCGGACGGTAACGTAATTGCACCAGGTACAGTAATCATCTCAGCGGCTGGCAACTGTACGAATATTCGGAACGTAGTGGAGCCGGTGCTGCAGAAAAATGCCGGTTCGGTGTACTACATCAACCTGTCGAAAGACGCATTCAAACTGGGCGGTTCGTCGTTTGCGCAGATCAACAACAAGATTGGTACCGACGTACCGAACGTTCAGGACGCCAACTACTTCGCGAACGCCTTCAACGCCATTCAGGACCTCATCAACGCGAATCAGGTTGTCGCCGGTCACGATGTAGGCTCGGGCGGTTTGATCACTACGTTGCTGGAAATGTGTTTTGCCGACGTCAACCTGGCCGCGACTTATGATCTGAGCGGCTTGAACGAAGCCGACAACGTCAAATCGTTCTTCAACGAAAACATTGCGGTGGTACTTCAGGCGAACGACGACGCTGCGTTCGAACAGGCGCTGAGCAAGGCTGGCGTGGAAGCCGTGAAAATCGGTACCGTTCTGGAAAGCAACGAGGTGACGATTAAAAATCAGGGCGATACGTTCACATTCAACGTCGCCGAAACCCGCGACACCTGGTACAAAACGTCGTTCCTGCTGGATCAGAAGCAGTCGAAGAATGGCATGGCGCAGGAGCGGTTTACCAACTACAAAGTGCAGCCGCTACAGTACAGTTTCCCGGCGCATTTCGACGGCAAGAAACCAACTATCGACGCAGCGAAGCCCCGTCCTAAAGCGGCTATCATTCGCGAGAAAGGATCGAATTCCGAACGGGAAATGGCCAATGCCATGTACCTGGCCGGTTTTGACGTGAAAGACGTACACATGACCGACCTGATTGCTGGCCGGGAAACGCTGGAAGATATTCAGTTTATCGGTGCCGTGGGCGGCTTCTCCAACTCGGACGTACTGGGCTCGGCGAAAGGCTGGGCGGGGGCGTTCCTGTACAACGAAAAGGCGAAAAAGGCGCTGGACAACTTCTTTGCCCGCCCGGATACCCTTTCGGTCGGTATTTGTAACGGGTGTCAGCTGTTCATGGAGCTGGAACTGATCAACCCTGACCACGCCGAGCACGGAAAAATGCACCACAATACGTCCGGTAAGCACGAGTCGAGCTTTGGCTCTGTAACCATACAGGCGAACAACTCGATCATGCTGAAAACCCTGGCCGGGTCAACGTTGGGCGTGTGGATTTCGCATGGGGAAGGCAAGTTCAAACTACCTAATACTGAGGACCAGTATAACATTGTCGCGAAATACGCCTACGAAGGGTACCCGAACAATCCGAACGGATCGGACTTCAACACGGCAATGCTATGCGATGCCACCGGTCGCCATCTGGTAACCATGCCGCATATCGAACGCTCGACCTTCCAGTGGAACTGGGCAAACTACCCACAGGGCCGTCAGGATGAGGTTAGCCCCTGGCTGGAAGCCTTCGTGAATGCGCGGGCGTGGTGCGAGGAACACAAAAGTTAAGTGCTGATTATCTGTAACAAGAGGCCGTACTGTTGATAGTACGGCCTCTTTGTGTTTATCTAGCTGGCTACAGTAAGTCGCAGATTATCTTCGAGTTCCGTTATAGAAATATCTTTATGTTATCGTGGAAAAGCCTGACTCCCAATTCTGAAAACTCTTCTGTTTCTTCTACAAGGCTGGCTCTGTTAAGCGGTCTTGAGCTAAACTCTGCCTCACTTAGAAGGCATACATAGGCTTCAATTTGCTTATCAGAGAAATCGATCAACTGACTGAAATGATGAATAACTGCTTTAAGTTGGTCCTTGGCTTTCTTACGTAGCATTTTTCGTTGCGACATCGACGAAGTAGTTTTGATTTCGATAAAACAGAATACCTGTTCGTCAAGTACAGCGCAATCACAGCGCTGAATAGAATCGCCATCGGAAAACAGACATTTGTCAATTGCCAGAAAATGGATTTCACGTTTTGTCGGATTTCGAACAGTAAAATGTTTTATGCCTTCGGGGTCATATTGTATATAGCACCGTTTATCTACTTCATGATCATAGATATGAAATTCGTCTATAGAGAGCGTCTGCAAGCAATTACCAGTTTCTATCTGGGGGAAAGCCGTCTGTAATTCGTCAAACACGGGTAATCTTACGGCTAAGGTCGAATAATTTATCTTGTTCATTGGCCAACGTGTCCGAAACGTCATCAAGCTCGTTGTCGGCAATCAGGCCTGTTTTTTCGCTGATGATGCTACGTACTGTTCCGTTATCTACGTAATAAGCCGCAAACTCATCGGGGTTTATCCAGCACTGGGCCGGGATAATCTTTTCTACTTCCGCCCGAAGCTCTTCGCTACGTTGTGCGACTTTATAAGCCAGCATCAACGTATTGAACGAGCTAAGCACATAAGGGCTGTGGGTGGTGATGACCCACTCCGCGTCTTTATAGTCAGCGTTAGGCTGCAATCCCCCCATTAGGCTGTAAATGAGATCTTTCTGGGCAGTAGGGTAGAGGTTCAACTCTGGTTCTTCGATGATGAAGCGCCGTTGGGCTTGCTGCCGTTGATAATCGACGACGAGAGCGAGCGGAATTGTCGATTGATAGCCACTGGCACTTTGAGCTAGCTCAACCGATTTGTTGTCTGCGAAATAGACCAGATCGCGTCCATTCTCGAAACTGTACTGAACTTTCAGGAAAGGAAGAGCGAGCGACTGTTGTCTATTCCGCGCCCGCTCAAACTCTCTCCCAAATGCTTTAATCGATTGAGGTAGATTAATATCAGCGTCGAGAAAACTCCATATTGAGGAAGATAAAAGGGGGAAAAGATGCCGTTCTGCTGGTACTAACGTTGAGATTGATTCTGTAATGATTGGTAGAATTTGGCTATAAAAATTTTGACTTTGAGCTTGTGCGTTTCCATTATAAAGAGGACGGCCATTCACGTCTCGAGTGATTTGGTTTCGGAACTCTTCCAGTGGTAAGATTTGCTTAGCATCAGCGCTTCGATCTATAAATAGAGCTAGATACTTATTTGCAAGAATTTTTCCTTTCGGTGTAAATGTGAACGTTAGTGCTTCATCATATTCTAAGCAGTAATAGTCGTTATGAAATTTCCAAGAAGTATCATTCGGCTCAATAAATGCGTCCAAACTATATTTGATAATCAGTGAGTTTGTATCGAAACCAGTAGGGTCGTTCAATTTGCTGTCCTCTCCAATCGCAATAAGCTTCGCCAGCGTACTCTTACCGGTTCCCTGAGGACCGATGAATACGGTGTGCTTCTTTACTTCCAGCTCGGCATCCCGAATCGGGCCGACGTTCTTGACCGTTAACTTTGCCATTGCAGTATTGCTCGTTGTCTGCAAATCTAACGGTATCTTTGGCTTTCGGTTCATGGATTACTCAACCGCTTGCTTTACATGGATGATACAGTAAATACTACGTCGCTGAAAAACATCATTTTTGACCTGGGCGACGTCATTATCCCCATCGACCTTACGGCCCCAATGCGCAACTTCGCCATGCTAGCCAACCTACCCGAAGAACAGGTTGTGGCGCTCTGGCAGGAGCATAATCTTGTTAACCAATACGAAACAGGACTAGTCGATGATGACGGATTCCGCAATCACATTCGTGAATTATTTCGGCAGGATAAAAACGCTCCGGAAGGCTGGGCTGATGAGGTAATCGACACCGCCTGGAACACAATTCTCCTCGATCTTCCCCTTAACCGCATCGAACGGGTGAAAGAACTGGGCCAGAAATACCGATTATTTCTACTTAGCAACACCAGTCCAATCCATATCCGGCAGGTCAACCGCGTATTGACCAACATGGGCGAACCGGCGCTGGAGGACCTCTTCGAGCGGGTTTTTTATTCATACGAGGTACGACTGGCTAAGCCGTCGCCGGATATTTACCGGCACGTACTGACTGAGGCAAATCTGGTTGCTGAAGAGACGATGTTTCTGGATGATAATGCCGCAAACATCCAGTCGGCTGCTACGTTAGGTATTCAGGCGGTGCACGTACAAGCCCCCAAAACTATTCTGGAGTACACCGCAGATTTATGAGTGAGTCGACCAAAACGTACCTCCTTCAGGGAGGTCTTTTTATAGTTACCCTGATCACCACCACCATGGCCGGGGCCGAATGGATGTTCGAAGGGACATTCTTGCCGGTCGACGGAGTTGCCAGACTTGGCTGGGATCAGTTTCTGGCCGGGTTCCAGTTTTCGATCCCATTTCTGACTATCCTGACGGTTCATGAATTCGGACACTACATCGTAGCCCGGATAAACAAGGTCCGCGTTACGTTACCCTACTACATTCCTTTCTGGATCGGAATTATACAGACCATTGGTACGCTGGGGGCGTTTATTCGGATCAAAGAATACATCGATAGTCGTCGGCAGTATTTCGATATCGGGATTGCCGGGCCGTTGGCGGGCTTTGTCGTGGCGCTGGGCGTGCTCTGGTACGGCTTTACCCACCTGCCCCCGCCGGAATTTATCTTCACTATTCACCCCGAATACCAGAAATGGGGGCTCGACTATGCAAACTATGCCTACCAGAATCTGCCGCCTAACGTAGCGGTACTCAAGCTGGGCGATAGCCTGCTGTTTGGTTTTTTCAAGGAGTACGTGGCCGACCCCGCCCGCGTGCCTAATCCCTTCGAAATCATTCATTATCCTTACCTGATGGCAGGCTACATGGGCTTGTTCTTTACCTCGCTGAACCTGATTCCCATTGGTCAGCTTGACGGTGGGCATATTCTGTATGCGCTTATCGGCCGGAAAGCGTTTCAGTGGATTGCCCCGACCCTGTTTATTCTGTTCATATTCTACGCGGGACTGGGTCTGTTCAAACCAACCGACTTTGCGGTACCCACCGACAGCGCTTTCTTCGAAATGCTGGGGAATTTTGCTCTCTATATGGGATTGGTTGTACTGGCCTGTTCGAGACTTAGCACTAACCGGATGACCTCGCTGCTGATTGCTCTGAGTATCATCGTTGTGCAACTGGTACTGACCTGGATCTGGCCGACGCTGGAAGGCTACGCGGGTTTTGTCGCCTTTGCCTTTATCCTGGGCCGAGTACTGGGTGTGTATCATCCCGAAACAACATTGCAGGAGCCGCTGGACACGAAACGGCAACTGCTGGGCTGGCTGGCTCTCGTGATCTTCGTATTGAGTTTTAGTCCGCAGCCGTTCCAGGCTATCTGAGCAGGATGATAGAAATGACAAAACCGGTCTGGTAACTGTCTCCGTAAGACATTGACCAGACCGGTTTTTATTGATAAAAAATAGGTGAGCTTACTCAAACGAACTAAACTCAATCCGCGATAACTCGTAATTGCCCAGCTTCTTATACTTGTTTAATAGCTCCTGGCGATGTTGTTCCGCCTGTTCTGCCGTGTAATACCTGTTAAGATCGCTGGTGCACGTTTCATTGGTAGAGCTGCAATTCTGACTGATAAAGTGGCCAAACTTCTGAAGCACTGTCTGGATTTCACGCTCTTCGTTTCCTGTGGCAATTCGCACATCCGTATATACCAGTTTCAACTTACCTGAATCGTTCTGCCGGGGTACCTCTTTGGAGTAGCAGAAATAATAATTGGCCACGGGGTCCAACGACTTAGACTGGGTGAAAAGCAGACAGGTTGTGCTTAGAGCGATAACGGTAATTAACTTTTTCATAGCAGACAATTGACGAGGGTCTAGTACTCAATTCAGCGATTCAGTAACCTAGTACTACTATAGCAATATAAATGAAAAATGAAGATGTGCGGATGCCCTATTAAAATGGCCAGCAAAATAGGGTAATCTGTAAAAACCGTGTTCTGGTACGACTAATAAGTTGATACTCTGCGTAGTTTTGTCAACGTAATGTGCTGGAAATACCCGTAGAAACCTGTAGGTTTGCTTTCCATTCGGTCGGTTTTCGGTGGTTCAACGGCATGATAATCCTGTCAACTTATACCAGTTTACGGCTTTTTCTGGACGGTATGCTGTGCATGATGGCGTTGTACGCGCTGCTCAGCTTCGTGCAACTGCGTAAACCGATATACTGGCAGTATGCTCTTTACATTGTCTGCATGATCGTTGATCTGCAGTTTAGTGACCAGGGATACGGCCGGACCGATTACCAGCCGGGAACCTACTATCCTGAAACCTTCGTGGAGTCGCTGGCCTACGTGCTTTACATTCGGTTTGCCATCCTGTTTATCAATCCGGCCCAGCAGGACCCGCTGACGTATCGAATCATGAAGCTGGTGATGGCTGGTTTTGCCGTGGCGCTGGCAATTGACACCATCCTGTGGCTGGCCAACGTAGCAATCCCGGTACGTAGTAACGTCTATATGGGTAGTCGGCTGCTCATTTGCGGGGTGGGCCTGGTGCTGGTGCCGCGTATTTTCCGGCTTCGCAATCCGGTTGTTTCCTATTTTGTCGCGGGTTCGTTACTGCTGATCATTGGCTCGATTGCGGCTTTGCTTACGAACTATATGCCCTTCAGCGACCACCTGACTTCGGCCGAAGCCATGCGGTACCCCGTCGTAGCGCTTCAGATCGGGGTGGTGGGCGAGGTGCTTTGTTTTACGCTGGGTATGTCGTTGCGGCATCGCCGGAATGAGCAGGAAAAGATTCAGTACCAGGCTCAGCTGATCGAACAACTGCGCGACAATGAGCAGAAACAGGAAAAACTCAAACGCATCCGCGACGACATTGCCCGCGATCTGCACGACGACATCGGGGGCGACCTGAACAGCCTGAATGTCCTGAGTCAGGTAGCGGTTCGGCAGGTAAAAACCGAGCCCGGCCTGGCGATCGACACCATTCAGACTATTGGCCAGACGGCCCGGCAGGTTGTGGCGACTATGCGCGAAATTGTGTGGAGCTTAAATGCAGCCCAGACCTCGCTCGAAAGTTTCAGCTACCGCCTGCGCGAAACTGCCCGGATTCTGTTCGAACACCAGCCGACCAAACTGCATTTGTCGCTGGATATCGACGACGACTGGCTGCTGCCAGCCGAAGGGCGCCGGGACCTGTTCCTGATGACGAAAGAGATGATGCACAATGTTATCCGCCACGCCGAAGCCCGTAACGTTTACGTCAGTATGCACGTTGAGAAGCAGACGCTCTACCTGATCGTCCGGGACGATGGGCGCGGCTTTATAACGGCGGCAAACGACGGACAGAATGGCAACGGCCTGCGGAGTATGCAGCAGCGAGCCAGTGCTCTCAACGGCGAACTGAGCCTGACATCAGAACCCGGTCGGGGAACCACGGCCTGTTTTCAATGCCCGTTAACTGCGGAACTGACGGTGCAGGAGATGCTGTCAAACGTTACGGAAGTTTAGCCCGTTCAGCCAGTTTGAAAACTTCCTTCAGGCATTTGGCCGTCAGGACAGAGTCCTCCAGCGCATTATGAAATCCATCCTCCCGCGCAAAGCCAAAGTAGTTGGCAATGGCTGTCAGGCTTAATCGATCAGGGACTTTGCGTCCGTTGGCTTTCAGGATTCGGAACGTAAAGTAGCTCAGCGTATGCAAATCGAGCAGCACCCGTGAATACGGCCACTTCTGTTTCTCGTACCGATACGCTTCTTTCAGAAAATTGACGTCGTTGATCACACTCTGTCCGCAGATCACTACGTCGCGCAGGTAAGGCGTACGGTCCAGCTGCCCTTTCGGAACGCGCAGGCCCAGTTTCTCACACACCCATTCTTCCATCTCGGGCAGTACGTCGTAGATCATGGGCGCGTCGTCCAGATCGGCCAGCGACAGGTTATGGATTTTCTCGGACGACGACGAGAAGGCGTCTTTGTTCTCAGGGTACACGTTCGTCAGATACTGGCCTTTTTCAACCCAGTTATCGTCGAAGAGGACCGCACCAATCTGAATGATTTCGTTATAATCCGGCTCAGGGCCGGTCATTTCCAGGTCGAGTACTAAGTAAGACATGGTGGCAAAATGTTAACTAAAGTTCGCTGTGATTAACAGATATTGAAATTTGAAAAAGAATATGAAAAATAATTCAACAATTTTTCGTGGAGAAAACTTTTTGGTAGCCCTGCTGGTTTACTTATCAACTGCCTCACAAAAGATCCCTGGCCCTTCAAGGCCGGGGATTTTCGTTTTCCGGGATCAGCACCGGCGCTGTCCGTTTTTTTGCTCCTGCCGGATCAGTTACGCGCTCAATTAGTTTGCCAATGTCGCTGCTGACCTGCTGAATAAATTTCAATTGCTCTTCCAGCAGCGGATCGTCCGAAACAGCCGTTCCGGCTTCGTTGCTGCTGATGTCCGGGCTAACACGCTCGGCCGAAACCCCAAATCGACGCAATCCCTCCGTCAGGCTAAATAAGCCCCGTTTTACAGGCCGAATAATCGACGCGGTGTACGTTTTGGGTTCGCTGAACACCAGCCCCGACATAATCGTCGCGATGTTTGCCGACAGAATATGATTCAGTACTACAAATTCGTGAATCAGCTTTTCGTTTCGCTGGGTGTGCTTCGGTTCCGAGACCATACGCTCGAAGGAGGCCGACAGGTTAGCAGACGTAACATATACTTCCTTACGCGCCAGTTTGTAATCCACCGGCTGGATACGCTTTCCCCGCAGGCCATCGAGCAGAAGATTCAGATACCGGATGTTAGCGGTCAGAATTGCCCGCATGGGGGTAATGAGCTGTTCGGACTCCCAGCGCGGAAACAGCAGGTAGCCCGTTACGAGTGCAATGAGGCCCCCGAAAATCGTATCCAGAAAACGTTCTTCGGCCGCCCCGATGTAATTGACGCCTGAAAAGCTGAACACAATCAATACGAAGGGCGTCAGGCAGAAAACCATCACGATGTAATTTGTCCGCTGGGTACTGTAAGCGCCGATCATGAACAGCACCATGAGCGCAAACTGAATAGGCTTATCGGGGATGAATGTCAGGATCAGGAGACCCACTGCCCCCCCGCCAGCGTACCGCTGATGCGCTCGATGTTCCGCTGTTTGGTCAAACTAAACGCGGGTTTCAGAATGACGGAGATCGTCAGCAGCACCCAGTAACTGTGATGGCCGTAGGGGAGAAGCTTCGTAAACACATAGCCAAACAGCATGGCCAGCGACACCCGGATAGCGTACCGGAAAGCCAGAGATTCGAGCGTCAGGTTGTCGACCAGCGATTTGATGCTGATAACCTGGTGGGAGACAAACCGACCAAATTCCAGTTCCTCGCGGGTGGTTTGCTTTGGGGTAGGGGCTACCAGATTATTCTGAATGGCGGTCAGACGCTGGCTCAGATTTCGCAGACTAACGAGCACTTTCTTCAAAACCAGCACGCTGCCTTCCTGATCGCTCAGCGCGTCGATGCGCTGTTTAAGCGCTTCGAGTTCTGGCAGAAAGTCTCTCGGGGATCGGCTTAATACGGGTGACTGGATCGCCAGGCCAATGTGGTCGAGCTCAATGGCCAGCCGACGAATCAGGTGTGAAACATCGTCCAGAATCCCTGTTGGCCCAAAGCGCTCCCGAATATCGGAATAGTCGTAGTACATGGCCAGAATCTGCTCATACAGGTCCATAACATCCACAAACGTCAGCAGAAGTACACGGCCCGTTCGGGTGGTTTCGGCCACAAAGCGTCGGCTTTTAAAGAGCACTTCCCGTACGGCGTCCTGTTTTTCGCTGACAGCTACCTGCTGCGCCACCAGATGCCGGTAATCATCGTCCAGCCGGGTCGATATGGAATAGAAATCGGCTTTGATCTGCATGAACTTGGCAATCTCGTGGATGCACTGCCCCAGCGCCTGCTGACCCAGGCGGTACGGCTGCAGTCGGGACATCAGCAGGCTGATCGCCATGTACCAGCTTCCTCCCGCCAGTACCAGCAGGCTTTCTATTATAACCCCGGTTGCATCCAGCGGCCGGTCGAGCATCAGGATCATGATCAGCGAGGCCGCGTTTCCAACTGAAGTAGCCCGGGTGCCGTAAACGGCAAACATGGAAAAGATAAAGGAGAAGACAACAACCTCTGCGCCCAGTACGTAGTCATTCATCCGGGCAAAGCCCGTTACCAGCGTTACCAGAAAACTCAGTCCGATGGTAGTCAGCATACTGTTCCGGCGGTGCAGCACCGGCCCCGGAGCATCGCTGATGCTGACGGTCAGCGCCCCCAGCGACATCGCCATACCCGTAGCCAGCTGCCCAAACTGATTCAGTAGCAGCGAGGGTAACAGAATGGACAACGTAATACGCAGCCCATCCGAGAAGTACTGGCTGGAAAGAAAGTAGCTGACCTGCCGGGCGCGTCTGTTCATGGGTGTTGATGGAAAAAAAACCTGTACAGAAGCGGTACTTACCGGGTCTATACAGGTCGGATTCGTACGGGCAGAGGCAAAAGCCGCCCCGATACGCTGAAGTATTAAGGGCGAAGCTACGCGTCCAGTTCCTGAATGCGCGCTACGTGGCGACCTCCCTCGAAAGGTGTATCGAGCCAGATTTTAATGATGTTGAGCGCCGTTTCCTGGGTCATCATCCGCTCGCCGATGGAAATAACGTTGGCGTCGTTGTGTTTCCGGCAGAGCTGAGCCGACTCTTCGTTCCAGCACAGACCACACCGAACGCCTTTGATGCGGTTCGCCATCATGGCTTCGCCGTTGCCGGAGCCACCCAGAACAACCCCCCGCTCTACATCACCAGCCGCGACCGCTTCGGCAACGGGCCGGATAAACAGCGGATAATCAACCGGTTCTTCCGAATAGGTTCCTTTGTCAACCACCTCATGGCCGAGGCTGGTCAGCAGTTCTTTGATGGCTTCTTTGTAACGGAAACCGGCGTGGTCGGAGCCGATAGCAATTTTCATGGGTGCACAGACTGAAATTAGTGAGGGTCAAAAGTAGCAGAATCAGCTACCAAGATGAAACCTTAGTGTACTAAACTTGTTCAGAACAGAGGTGCTCAATAATTTGCGACCTCTACACAACCAAGTTATGAATCCATCATCCAATCAGCGCCCACCAGCCACGGTGCTATTTATCTTCGGGGGCAGCGGAGATCTGAATTTACGCAAGTTAACTCCCGCTTTATATAATCTGTTTATCGACGAGTACATGCCCGAGCAGTTTGCCGTGGTTGGCCTCGGACGTAGTGACTACTCCGACGAGTCGTTCCGGGAGCGGCTGCTGGAAGGCGTTCAGTCGTTTTCCCGCCGGAAGAATGGCCCCGACGATGCCTGGAAGACTTTCTCCCCCGCTATTACGTACATGAAAATGGACGCGGGTGATGCCGCTTCCTACTCCATGCTGACTGATTTCGTGAAAACGAAAGAACAGGAGTGGGGCGGTATGCCGAACGTTATTTTCTACTTGGCCGTAGCGCCACAGCTCGTACCCGAAATTGCCACGAGCCTGGGTAAACTGGAATGGTGTGGCGATACGTCGCACGTCCGGATCGTGGTGGAAAAACCGTTCGGCCACGACCTGAAAACGGCCAAGGAATTGAATAGCCTGCTACGGAGTCTCTTCGCCGAAGAGCAGATTTACCGCATCGATCATTACCTCGGCAAGCAGACGGTACAGAATATTCTGGCGCTTCGTTTCGCCAACTCTCTGTTCGAACCCATCTGGAACCGGCAGTACGTGGAGCATATCCAGATTACAGCGGCCGAAACCGTCGGGCTGGAAGGCCGCGGAGGCTACTACGAAGAATCGGGGGCCCTGCGCGATATGATCCAGAATCACCTTCTGCAGGTACTGTGCATGGTTGCCACCGAGGTCCCAACAACCTTCGAAGCCAACGAAGTACGGAACAAAACGGCCGACGTGCTGCACGCTATTCGCCGGATTGCGCCGGATCAGGTCAACAGCGTAGCGGTACGGGGTCAGTATGGTCCTGGTAAAAAAGGCGATAAAGACATTCCGGGCTACCGCGAAGAAAAAGGTGTCGATCCCGATTCCGCCACCGAAACCTTTGCCGCCGTTAAACTCTACGTCGACAACTGGCGCTGGGAGAACGTACCGTTCTACCTCCGGACGGGAAAAACCCTGCCCGAGAAGATGACGACCATCACGATTCAGTTCAAGAAGGCGCCGGATTATGCTTTCCCCGACGAAGCGGGCGAGCACTGGCAGTCGAACCGGCTGATTATCGGTATTCAGCCGGATATGGATATCCGCCTGCGTTTCCAGGCAAAACGACCCGGTCAGTCGATGATTCTTGATCCCGTCGAGATGGTGTTCAGCTACAAAACGGCTTACGAAGGCCAGGAGCCGGAAGCTTACGAAACCCTGCTGCTCGATGTCATGCTGGGCGATGCGACGCTGTTCATGCGGGCCGATCAGGTCGAAGCGGCCTGGGAAGTCGTGACGCCGATTCTGGAAGCCTGGGGCAGTCAGAAGCCTGATTTCCCGAACTACACACCTGGCAGCTGGGGACCGCAGGCGGCTATGGATCTGATCGAGAACGACGGCTTTCACTGGATGACCGAATAGTAGCTATGAATACGAACGCATCGGCACCCTTTTCGACGCCCAACTTCGTTAATGAGCAGCATGTCCCCTGGGAAGCTGCGGGCGAAGGCATAAAGCGTAAGATCCTGGTCTACGACGCCAATCTGATGCTGGTAAAAGTAGCTTTCGAGGCAGGGGCAGTCGGGACTGTTCATCACCATGAGCACACGCAGATGAGCTACGTCGAAAGTGGTACGTTTGCCATCACCATTGCCGACGAAACCCGGATCTTGCAGAAGGGCGACACGTTTTACGTTCCGTCGAACGTTCGGCATGGGGCGCTTTGCCAGGAAGCCGGGGTGCTGATCGATATATTTTCGCCCATGCGCGAGGACTTCATTTAACGCTGTTATAGGCCGAAAACGGCCAGATGCTATGCAACTGATTGTTAAAAAGAATCCAACCGATCTGGCCAAAGCCGCGGCTGATTTCATTGTCAAACGTATTAAGGACGTACTGAAAAAACAGGATCGGTTTACGATTGCGCTCTCGGGCGGCAGTACGCCCAAGGCGCTGCACGAACTGCTGGCCCATGCGCCTTATGTCGACCAGATTCCCTGGCTGCAACTGCACGTTTTCTGGGGTGACGAACGCTACGTCCCCATTGACGATGACCAGAGTAATGCGGGCATGGCCTACGATACGTTACTGGGACACGTCTACACGCCCGAAGAACAGATTCACGTCTGGAAAACGGAACTTGAACCGGAGGACGCTGCGGCCGACTACGATAAAACGCTGCACGCGTATTTTGGCGAGACCGGCCCAACCTTCGATCTGGTGCTGCTGGGAATGGGCGACGACGGGCATACGTTATCCCTGTTTCCCGGTACGGAAGTTGTGCACGAAGACAAAGCCTGGACGAAAGCGTATTTCCTGAATAAGCAGGATATGTACCGCCTGACGCTAACGGCGCCCATCGTGAACCGCGCGTCCTGCGTTCTGTTCCTGGTGGCCGGTCCGAAAAAGGCTGATCCGCTGCACGCAGTGCTGGAAGGAGAATATCAGCCCGATACGTATCCCTCGCAGGTGATCAAACCCGCCGAGGGTGATTTGGTCTGGATGGTCGACGAGAAAGCAGCCAGCAAACTAACGAACAACTAACTACGCCAGGTTCTCAGTAGATGAAGGCCCGCCGGTTCACCGGCGGGCCTTCTGCTTCTTACCGGTTTTATAAATCAATTCGGAACGCTTCAATTAGTGCATAGGACAAGAAAAGTAAGGTTTTGTAAGGCTTAGCAAAACAGGCAACTGAGCTGGTGGGTTGTCCGATCTATAGCTACGTCGTCAGACTGCGGATGGAGCAGGCGCGGCAATGGCTACTGGAACGGGATAAATCCATCGGCGATACTGCCCATCACGTTGGGTATAAAAACACGTCCATTTTATGGCAGCCCACAAATAGTATTACAACAGCCTGCCCAGCGAGTTGACCAACTGGAGCGGTCATTAAGAATTGCTTCCTTTGTCCCAGTATATCCACTAATGCGATGACCTGAATAGATTATTATCCTTGAAATAAACAGATTACACACGGCTAAAGCCTATTTTCGTAGATCGATGCGCATGCCTGTGAGGGAGAGTACCTGGCGCCGTAGATTTTATGCTTCTGTTTATGAAATGTCAGCACTGGTGCGTTACTGTATTTCTGTTTACACTTCTCATCAACTCACCCGTCAGGGCGCAGCGCCGGCTGATCGACAGTCTGCGGGTAAGTCTGACCAAAAAACTGCCGGACACGACGCGGGCCAATACCTATTACGATATTGCCAATGCGTTTTATAAGCAGACCAACTACGATTCGGCGCATGCGTACCTCGATCGGATGCCGACCTACTGTCGCCGGGTAAACTACAGGCTGGGTCTGGGCCATTACAACCGCCTGAAAGGCATTATGTATACCCAGCAGGGGCGGTTCGATGACGCCATGCGGCAGCTTCACGCTGCGGCCGATCAGTTTGCCAAAGCCAATAAAGAAAAACTCGTCGCCCGAACGTATAGTAGTCTGGGGTTGCTTTACAAAACGATGGGGCAGGACAACCAGCGGGTCGATGCGTTGCTGAAACAGGGGATTGCCTACCTGAACAAAGCCATTGCGATCAACCAGCGGCTCAATCTGCCCGATCAACTGGTCGATAATTACGTCAACCTGGGCATCACGTACGAAGACATGCACGAGTATGATCTTGGCCGGGACTGCTTCCTGAAAGCCCTGGCGATCAATGATGAAACGAAGGCGTACGAGGATGCCTACCGGGTTATTTATAACGATCTGGGAAAAAACTACAACGTGCGGGGCGAGTACGAAACGGCCATCGGCTACCTCAACAAATCCCTGGCGATCAACCTGAAAAACAATCGAATTTCCAGCCTCGTTCACAATTACCGCAACCTGGCTACGTCCTACCGGGGGCTGAAGCAGTTTCCTAAAGCCGTAGAATACGGCGAAAAAGCCCGCCAGCTGGTTGAGCAAAGCAAAAATACGACCCTGGCTCAGTCAGTTTACCGGGGGCTGTCGGCGTCATATGCCGCTGCGGGGCAGTACGAGAAAGCGTATCAGTATTTACTGAAAGGCAAAAGTCTGGAAGACTCGCTGATGAATATTCAGAAAGCAGAGGTCATTGCGCAGATACAGGCGTTGTATGATACCCGGAAAGCAACCGAGGTAGCTGAAGTAGGGGCAAGGATGCAACTGGATAAAGCCCGGGAGATTGCCCGCATTGAAGCCGAAAAAGCGCTTGAAATTACCAGTATTCAGGCCAGTGAACGAACGCGCCTGGCCGATCTGCGAGCGGACGCCGATGTGGAGAAAACGCGGGCAGTGGCCGAAGTTGAAGCTAAATACGAAAATCAGAAACGGCAGCAGCGACTTCTTGAACTGGACGCGCTGACTCATCTTCAGACGCGCCAGGTAAATTATATGTCGGGTGGGCTGGGGATACTGGTGGTGTTGCTCGGTCTGCTGGTGTACCAGTACCGGGCCATTCGACTGGCTAATCGGCGGTTGTCTATTCAGAATAAAGTAATCAGTACGAAAAGCACCCTGCTGGCCGAACAGGCCGATCAGCTACGCACGCTGATGAAAGAACTGCACCACCGGGTGAAAAACAATTTGGCCATCGTGTCGGGTTTGCTGACATTGCAGGCCAACGGGCTGGAGGACGAAAACATGGCGCAGGCCGTCCGGATCGGGCAGCAACGGGTAGAGGCCATGTCGCTTATTCACCAGCGGCTGTACCAGACCGATCGGGTCACGGTAATTAATATGAACGAGTACCTGACTGATCTGGCCGTCAGCCTGATGCGGGCTTATGGGTATCAGGCGAATGAATTCGACCTGCGGATGGATATTACCCAGCAAGAGTTGGACGTGGACGTTGCCATACCGCTGGGGCTGATTGTGAATGAACTGGTCACGAACGCCTTCAAGTATGCGTATAATACCGGCAAAAGGCCATTTCTCCGCATCAGCCTGCTCAAGGCTGATCAGTCTGCCCGGCCGACCATTACGCTGGAGGTCCAGGACAACGGCCCTGGCATAGAGGAACTCGACTGGCAACGGCGTACCACCCGGACCTCGTTCGGCAAACGACTCATTACGTCCCTGACGGAGCAACTGGAAGGAAAACTGGAGCTGTACAAAATGAATGGTGCTCTGTTCCGGCTCTACATTCCGCAATCGAGACTTAATTGAGAATTTTTACTCGCTGGAACATATAAAGACTTAAGAGTATGTTACATTAGCCGGTCAATAAAGAACAGTAGCCATTTTTTGGTGTTTGCATGACCGCTGACGAACGTATGCAGATTCTGATTGTGGAAGACGAAGCCATCCTGGCGATGGAATTGTCGGACTCGTTGGAACAGGAAGGGTATCATGTTGTTGGCAGGGCCGCTAACGGACGCCGGGCGCTGGAGATTTTTCTGCAGCAGCGGGTTGACCTTGTCCTGTGCGACATTACCATCAAAGGCGACTGGGATGGCATCGAGACCGTTCGGCAGCTAATGAACGAGCGTCCGGTAGCGGTGGTGTATTTGACCGCCCTGACCGACCGGGAAACGCTGGATCGCGCCAAGCAAACGTATCCGTCGGCTTTTCTTAACAAACCCTATCAGCTAAACAGCCTGCGTACGGCCATCGAACTGGCAATCCATAATTTCTCGCAGCGCCAGACCGCCCTGTCTGCTGATATAAGCCAGCCAGCTGTTGAACGGGATAACGCAGCACACGAGTCAATCCTGCGGATGGGCAACTCGTTATTTATCAAACAGAATTACCAGTTTGTACGAACAAGTCTGGACGAAATCCTGTACCTCGAAGCGGAAAACGTCTATACTACCCTGGTAACAGCCAGTCGCAAATACGTATTACGTTTGTCGCTGGGTGGGGCGCTGGATCTGATTCGCCAATCTCAGTTGATCCGTATTCACCGCTCTTATGCTGTGAACATCCAGCAGGTCGTTTCGTTTAGCGAGACCGAGATCATCGTTGGCTCATACACACTGCCGCTGGGACGCAGTTATAAGGATGCTTTTCTGCAGCAGCTGCGCAGTCGGTAAACCCTTCTCAGCCTAAATTCGGACCTTCACATACAGATTTACGTTACTCACCTCATTCGGAAGCCGAGAAGAGCCTAAGTAACTTATATTTAAGCAGCAGCTACCCAGACAACACTTTGTAGTGAAGTTCTTTGGAGAATATGTAAGTTGAAAGCCTGCATCATTCGCTGCGAGCAACGGCATCGGAACGAGTTTTCGTGGGTGTCGGCGTTACGTTACTAACCCATTCTCAACCTAACGAATCTATGCACGCGTCATCCATGACCGATGAGGAAGTAATCCGTCTGTACCTGGCAAGCAAACCCGACGACTGTTTCAACACCCTCTACAGTCGTTACGTCAAAAAAGTGTACCGGCGCTGCTTATCGCTGACGCATCATGTCGAAACCGCCGAAGACTTCACGCATGATATCTTCATACGAGCGTTTTCCAAACTAAGCGCCTTTCAGGGGCGGTCCAGTTTCTCAACCTGGCTCTACGCCATTTCCTACAACTACTGCATCAGTCAACTCGAACGGTTGCAGCGATTGAATCACATCGGTCTGGAAGGAATGGGCGCCAGTGTAGCCGATACCAGCAGCGACGATATGGTTGAAGTGATGTATCTGCAGTTGAACCGGGCGATGGCAACGCTGTCGGTCGATGAGGTCACGCTGCTGAAGTTAAAATACGAGGACGATCTGGGTATTGACGAGCTGGCCCGGAAATATAACATTGGCAGTGGTGCTGTCAAGATGCGGTTGAAACGAAGCCGTGATAAGGTCCGGCGGATTTACGAACACATGGACCTGAACTGATTTTTGGACAGGGTTACAGGATTTGATTCATTTTTAAAACCACAAAACCCTGTAGTCCTGTCCAAAAACTTTATCCCCTCGAAATAGAGTCGTACGAAAAGGAATGTTGATCAGCTGTCGTTTTTTCGGCACCTTTGGGCCAGTAAATGACCCTTTTCTTTTTCATGAAATTTTCTT
Organism: Spirosoma sp. KUDC1026; assembly: GCF_013375035.1. Lineage (NCBI taxonomy): Bacteria > Pseudomonadati > Bacteroidota > Cytophagia > Cytophagales > Cytophagaceae > Spirosoma > Spirosoma sp. KUDC1026. The sequence continues at coordinate 2,917,648 of NZ_CP056032.1, forward strand.
TCTGTACCGTTTACGCGCTGGTTGCCGTAGCTGCAGGTACGAACGCCTTTTCGCAGGCCCCCCCGTCTCCCCCCCAGACGCTCTGGTATAATCAACCGGCCCGGAACTGGAACGAAGCCCTGCCCATCGGCAACGGTCGACTGGGAGCCATGATTTTTGGTAACGTTACCGAGGACGTTCTCCAGCTAAACGAAGCCACCCTCTGGTCGGGCGGGCCGGTAAACCGAAATCCAAATCCCGGTGCGGCCAAACACCTGCCTGCCGTGCGGGAAGCCCTTCTCCGGGAAGATTACACCCAGGCAATGCAGTTGACCAAACAACTACAGGGGCTCTACACGGAAGCTTACCAGCCGCTGGGTGACCTGGTGATCCGGCAGCCAACGGCCGCCAAGGCTACGTCGTATCGGCGCGACCTGAATATTAGTAACGCCATCGCCACCACCCGCTTTACCAGTAACGGCGTTACGTTTACCCGGGAGATGTTCGTATCAGCACCCGATCAGGTTATTGTGCTACGTCTGACGGCGGATAAGCAAAAGGCGCTCACGCTGACTCTGGGAACCCGCAGCCAGCATCCAGTTACTAAGACGGTGCTGACGCAGCAGGAACTGGCGATCCGGGGAAAGGCGCCCGCCCATGCCGATCCCAACTACGTGAACTATACCAAAAATCCGGTTATCTATACTGACTCGGCGGGATGCCGGGGTATGCGGTTTGACTGGCGCATCCGGGTTCGGGAAACCGACGGAAAAGTGAGCGTCGATACGGCCGGCGTACACATCAGTCAGGCCACACAGGCGGTGATCCTGCTGACGGCGGCAACCAGCTTTAACGGTTTCGACAAGTGCCCCGACAGCGAGGGGAAGGATGAAAAAAAACTGGCTGCACAGTATATACAGCAGGCGCTTGGGAAGTCAGTTAGCCAGTTGCGGCAGGTTCACGTAGCTGACTATCAGCGGCTGGCGAATCGGGTGCGTTTTTCGCTCGATAGCCCTGGTGGGGGTGGAGACTCGCCCGCTACGTTGCCAACGGATGAGCGCCTGAAACGGTATGCTCAGGGGGCTGCCGATCCTGCGCTGGAGAGCATGTATTTTCAGTTTGGCCGGTATCTACTCATTTCTTCGTCGCGACCGAAGCAGGCTAATGCGCCCCAAGCAGGGATGCCAGGCATACCGGCCAATCTCCAGGGGATCTGGAACCCAATTGTCCGGCCGCCCTGGAGCAGCAACTACACGACCAACATCAATACGGAGATGAATTACTGGCCGGCGGAAATGGTCAATCTGTCAGAATTACATACACCGTTGCTGGACTGGATTGGTTATATGGCTGTAACGGGCCGCGAAACCACCAAAAATTTCTACAACGCCCGCGGCTGGACAGTGCACCATAACTCCGACATCTGGGCGACCTCGAATCCGGTAGGTGACCTGGGAAAGGGCGACCCGAATTGGGCGAACTGGGCAATGGGCGGTCCCTGGCTGGCCCAGCATCTGTGGGAACACTACGCCTTCACGGGCGATCAGGCGTACCTGCAGAACTACGCCTATCCGCTGATGAAAGAGACCGCGCAATTCTGCCTCGACTGGCTGATTCCCGATCAGCAGGGCCGCCTGATAACGGCTCCCTCAACCTCACCCGAAAACATTTTTGTTACCGAAAAAGGTGTGAAGGGCTCCGTATCCGTGGCAACAACGATGGATATGGGTATCATCTGGGACTTGTTCAGCAATGTTATTCAGGCGTCCGAGCAACTGGGCATCGATACTGCTTTCCGTCAGGAACTGCTGGCCAAAAAGAAGCAGTTGTTTCCGTTGCAGATTGGGCGGAAAGGTAATCTGCAGGAGTGGTACAAGGACTGGGACGACGAAGATCCGCAGCACCGGCACGTATCGCACCTGTTTGCCCTGCATCCGGGCCGGGAAATTTCTCCGCTCACGACGCCTGCTTTTGCCGATGCCGCCCGGCAGACGCTGGCGATCCGGGGGGATGGCGGAACGGGCTGGAGCAAGTCCTGGAAAATCAATTTCTGGGCCCGACTGCACGACGGCAACCACGCTTACAAACTCCTGCGCGAGCTGCTGAAACTAACAGGACTGGAAGGAACCGACTATGCCAAAGGGGGCGGTACGTACCCCAACCTGTTGTGTGCCCACCCGCCCTTCCAGATCGACGGTAATTTTGGCGGCACGTCGGGTATTGGCGAGATGCTGCTGCAAAGCCAGAATGGTCTGCTGAACGTACTGCCCGCCCGGCCTGATGCCTGGGCTTCGGGAGAAATAACCGGATTAAAGGCCAGAGGAGGCTATGAAGTAGATATCCAGTGGAAACAGGGAAAACTCACGCGGCTGGTCGTTCACTCCAAACTGGGCGGAAACTGCCGGCTACGCCTGCCGAACGGCCTGGTTATGAACGGTAATAAACCGCTGAAACAGGCTGCCGGAGCTAATCCAAACCCATTCTTTAAACTTCCTGAAAACCAGTTCCAGACCGCAACGCCTGAACAGGTGACGGGGGCCGCGCAGGTGTATGACTTGCCAACGGAGCCGGGAAAAACGTATGTACTAACCACTAAATCCTAGCGCCGACTCGTAGAAAGACCGGTAGTTGATACGCTTATATTGAGTAAAATCTCCTGTTTGGCCGAAGTAGCCTGGCAGGAGATTTTTTTGTTAGGAGCGAACCAGGACTGGGAAAAAGTAAAATTAAAATTGAATTAAAATGCACAGAACGACCTATATCAAGGTTTGATCACTCTACTTTTGCGTGAATATAATCAGTCTAAATAAATGAAGACACGTTTCCGAACTGGTATTTTTTACGCACTACTTCTAATCCTTTTCAGTAATCGGCTTACCGCGCAGACGCTCGGATCAATCAATGGAACTGTTACCACGCGTGACGGTCGACCGGCCTCCTATGTAAACGTTGGCCTGAAAGAGGTCCGTAAAGGAGCCGTAACCGCCGAAGACGGTTCTTTTCAGATCAAAGGGGTTGCCGAAGGGACTTATACCTTGAAAGTCAGTTTTGTAGGGCTGGAGCCGCAGGAAAAATCAGTAACGGTCCGTTCCGGGCAGGCAACCAAACAGGACATTACGCTGGCCGAAAGCGAATCGCAGCTGAGCGAAGTGGAAGTAACGGGCACCAACAGCGTAGTCACGCTCGGCAAAGCGGGCATCGCTCCACTGGATCTACCGCAGATGACCGGTGTGGTCAGTAACGTGGTTATCGAAGACCAGCAGATCAACCGGCTGGGCGACGCCCTGCGTAATGTCAGCGGAGTTTCGCTGACCCAGCAACGGGGTGGCGTTGCCGAAACGTTTACGGCCCGTGGGTACAGCATCGGGATTGCCGGGGCCGGCAGCAGCGGGAGCATTTTCAAAAATGGCGTGATCTCCAACTCGGCTGGTTTTCCTGATGCCAGTACGCTGGAATCGGTTGAAGTTCTGAAAGGTAGCGCGGCCCTGCTATATGGTACGGTATCGGGTGGTCTGATCATTAACCTGGTGACCAAAAAACCGAAATTCAACTGGGGCGGTGAAGTATCGATGCGGGCGGGCAGCTACAGTCTGTATAAACCCATCGTTGACGTGTACGGCCCCATCGCTAAAAATCTGGCGTTCCGGGTAGTTGGCACGTATGAAAACGCGAAAAGCTACCGCGACGTAGTAAAAACGGAGCGGGTGTATGTGAACCCCTCACTACTCTACAAGCTGGGGAACAAGACCACCATTCTGCTGCAGGCTGATTATCTGAAATCGAATCTCACGCCCGACAATGGTATCGGCTCGCTGAACGCCAACCGGGATGCCGAAATTCCGACGACCGTTCCCCGCTCGCGCTTCATCAATACCCGCTGGGCCTATAACAACCTGGATCAGAAAACCGCGACACTGAACGTAGACCATGCCTTTACGGACAACTGGAAGCTGACGTTTATTACCTCGGCGCAGGAGACGAACGTAACGGCTTTTGGCGCGGGTGTACCCAACAATAACATTGCCGCCAACGGCGACTGGAACCGCACGCTGAGCCGGACCCTGACGTCGGAAAAGGATTATACCGGACAACTGAACCTGAATGGCCGGTTCAACACGGGCCCGATTGCACACCAGCTTCTGGTGGGTACAGATCTGGTTGCTGTGAGCAGCGTCAGTAATTCGTTTACGATTACCAATAATGGCGTAGGCGTAACGACCTACGACCGGATCAACATTCTGGACCCGGCGAAATACCAGGAGCAGACGTACATTCCGGATTCTCGGGCTATTAGCCGCACAACATCTCCGCTCTACCGCTCGGGGGTGTACGTGCAGGATCTGATCAGCCTGACGGACAAATTCAAAGTACTGGCTGGTATCCGCTGGTCGTACCAGAAGACCCTGCAAACGCAGATCATGAACCTGGTCACGAACGCTGAAACGCGCGGGACGGCGCTGACCCGGTATGACCGGGCGTTCTCGCCAAAGGTAGCCCTGATCTATCAGCCAATCCGGATGACGTCGATCTTTGCGAGCTATTCCAATAACTTCTCGACAAACAGCGGGGTCGATATTTACGGGCAGCAATTACGCCCGTCGATCGTCGATCAGTACGAAGTTGGGGTTAAAAACGAACTGTTCGATGGGCGTCTGACCGCTAACGTCGGTATCTACCGCATCCGCAACAGCGACTTCGCCCAGACGGCGCTTACCAAAGCCGACGGGACGCCCAACACGGATACGAACGTGAAGGAGTTTACGGGCGAGACTACCAGTGACGGGCTGGAAATAGATCTGGCGGGTAACCTCTCCAGGAACGTATATTTCATTACGGGCTACGGCTACAACTACATGCGCTACACCAAAGCGTCGACGGTGCCCGGCGTTGGGGCTCCCATTTTGGGGGAGCGGTTAATTAATAACCCTGCTCATACGGCTAATGCTACGCTGTTTTACACCTTCGATCTACCTCAACTACGCGGCCTGAAACTGGGCGCGTCAGCTTTCTACACGGGTGCCCGGTACGGTGGTCTGAACAACACGGTGGGCCAGACGCCCGCCTACAATCGTCTGATTCCGCTGACCGGCTTTACGACGATCGACATGACCGCTGGGTATACGTACCAGAAAATTTCGCTGCTGGTGAAACTGTCCAACATCACCAATGAACTGAACTACCTGATTCACGACCGCTACAGCATCATGCCTATCGCACCCCGGCAGGTTGTAGCAACGGTATCATATAAATTCTAGTGGTGACATCCGTAAACAAACAGACGCCAGCCTGGTAACGGGCTGGCGTCTGTTTGTTTATAGACTTTACTGCCGGACTGCTTCTACCTTTCGAATGGAAATAAAGCTCTGTAACGCAACCGACGACATAACGAGCAGCAAGCCAGCATAGAAGGACGTATTCACAGTCTTGCTCTCGCCGAAGAAGAGAAACGCCATAACGATCGCATAGATCGGCTCCAGGTTGAAACTCAAATTCACCGTGAACGCCGGTATTTTCCGCAGGGACTCCGCAAACAGAACGTACAGGCCGACCGTACAAAACAGCGATAACAGCAGTAGATAGAACGTATCGGTTAGGCCTGGAATGAGGGTTGCGACCGGAAAATAGTGGAGATAGATCGGTAGGAGCAGGCCCAGGCCAATCGTACCACCCAGCATCTGGTAATAATTGATCAACTTACTATCATAGTGGCGTACCAACCGCTCATTATAGATCGTATAAAGAGCGGCAAAGGCGGAGGAGATGGTACCCAGGACAATCCCAAGCTGATAGGACGCGTCGAAATGAAAGATCAGACCGATACCGGCCAGCGTCAGCATACTCAGTAACAGCTCCGATGCAACAAACTTCTGTTTGATCAGGGCTCCAAAAACGGCCGTAAAAAAGCTGGTCAGGCAGTAACAGACCACCCCGATCGAAATGTTGGAATACTTGATACTGGCATAGAAAAACACCCAGTGAATGGTAATAAACAGCCCGACCCTGGCAATATCAAACTTCTTCTTGCGGGAGATAGCCGTATTGATTTTGAACAGCTTCAGAATTATAAACAGGAAGACCGCGGAAAAGAAGACTCGGTACCAGACCAGAAGGCCTTCGTTGAGGGTAATCAGCTTTCCGAATACACCAGTGAAGCCCGCGAGTACTACAGCAATATGCAATACCAGGTATGTTTTTTTCATAAGAATTGTCTTTACTCAGGAGTAACCGCCCCGATACCGTACTGGAATGGCATACGTTTCGATGAGTACACCCAGTCCCACGCCCACCACGTAACACAGTAGATCACTCCAGACGAAGCTGAAACCCAGTATTAGCCCCCCTAAACGGGTGGCCCGCAGACTGTCGATCCAGGGAGCGTGGTATAACTGACTAAGTTCGATACCTACGGAAAACCCTAAAGTGGCCGTTGCAACGGCGGAGATTGTCCACCGGCGGAAGACAAAGGCACCCCCAAAATAGACCATCAACGCCCAGAGTGCATCACCAACGTATAGTTTGACGAATGAATAATCGCCCAGGAAACGCCGGGACGCTAACCCCAGCAATAGGACGCTACCCACAAGAATACCGTAGATAATTCGGTTTCTGGTAAGGCGAGGTCGGGCGATGACCGGGCTAAAGTGGGTACTGGACATTTTTATAAGCGCGTGCGTCGACAAATATTGACAAATTATGTGTTATGCCCATGTCCAACCATGAGCCGCTGTGAACAGGAGAGCCCTGAGAGTCCTCAACGCTGACCGATTCGCCGTACCTTTGTGTTGCTTTTTAGATACTATAGCCATGACTTTCGACGATCTGAATCTGAATAAACCCTTGCTCCGCGCGCTGGAGGATTTAACTTATACAACCCCAACGACGATTCAGGAAAAGGTTTTTTCGATCGCTATGTCGGGACAGGATGTGTGCGGAATTGCGCAGACCGGAACGGGAAAAACGATTGCGTACCTGTTGCCCTGCCTGCGGCAGCTTCAGTTTTCGAAAGAGCGCCAGACCCAGATGCTGATTCTGGTACCGACCCGGGAGCTGGTTGCTCAGGTGGTCGAAACGGTTAAACAACTCACGGCCTACATGAGCCTGACGACGGTCGGTGTGTACGGGGGCGTCAACCTGAAACCGCAGCTGGCTGAGGTACAGCAGGGAGCTGATATTCTCGTGGCCACGCCCGGCCGAATGGTCGATATTCTGTCCAGTGGCATCTATAAGGCCAAAAGCATCAAGAAACTGGTGATCGACGAGGTCGACGAAATGCTCGATCTGGGCTTTCGGGCACAGCTGAAAGTGATTCTGGATCTGCTGCCGCCCCGTCGCCAGAACCTGCTTTTTTCGGCTACGCTCACCGACGAGGTAGAAGGGCTGCTGGATACGTATTTTAATAGCCCCGTTTATGTAGAGGCCGCGCCGGTTGGAACCCCACTGGAGAACATCTCCCAACGGGTGTACCGGGTGCCGAATATTAATACCAAGCTGAATCTGCTGAATCTGCTGCTGCGCGATACGAGCATGACTAAAGTGCTGCTCTTTGCCGCGACCCGCCACCAGGCCGATCTGCTGTTCGAACAGCTGGCCGACGAGTGCCCGGACAGTGTGGGGATCATCCACGCCAACAAAGCGCAGAACTACCGGTTCAACAGCGTCAACCAGTTCAAAGTCGGAACGTACCGCGTCCTGATTGCGACCGACGTAATTGCCCGCGGTCTGGACGTAGCGGGCGTGTCGCACGTCATTAATTTTGATACGCCGGATACGCCCGAAAACTACATCCACCGGATTGGCCGCACCGGTCGTGCCGACCAGCAGGGGATAGCTATTACGTTCGTTGCTGACAGCGAACAGGAGTACCTGGCGTCCATCGAGCAGTTGATGAACTATACCATTCCGGTGCAGCCCCTACCCGAAAAACTGGTCATCTCCGGTGAATTGCTGGACGAAGAAAAACCCCAGGTTCGAATGAAAAGTATCGACCTGACCGGGCCGAAACCTGAGTCGGGCGGGGGGGCTTTCCACGACAAAATTGACAAGAACAAAAAGGTCAACATCCGCCGGAACCACGCGGCCGAGAAAATGCTGAAGTACGGCCGGCCCATTAAGCGAAGCGGCAAAAAATAAGCCGTTACGCCCCACGCGAGCCGATAAATAGTTCTCCGGTTGCCAGTTGAAACGGGGAAATTATGCGGTTGCTGTGAGTAGATAAAGGCCAGCGTTGTATTATTACGGCGCTGGCCTTTATTGGCTACGCCCTGGGGCAACCAGGTCTTACTTACTGAGAATACCATACGCTTTACCCATTAATACGCTGAATTTCCAGTATAATATGCCTTCATTTTCGTCTGAGCAGCTCCTCGTTCTTCTACGCGAGCATCCAATTGTTCCCGTTTATTATAATGCCGATAGCCAGCAGGCGCAGGCCATTGTCCAGGCCTGTTACGATGGCGGACTGCGTTTGTTTGAATTCACCAACCGGGGCGACATGGCCTTCACGGTTTTTTCGCAGCTGGTTGAGTACGTTCGGACGAATTGCCCTGGCATGGCCATGGGCATCGGTACGATCCTGACGCCTGAGGATGCGGAGCGGTTTATGGATGCTGGGGCCGATTTTGTGGTGCAGCCCGTAACGACCGAGCTGATTGGCAAGATCTGTCAGACGCGGGGTATCCCCTGGATTCCGGCTGGGTCGACGCTAAATGAAATTTATCAGGCTACCCAGATGGGGGCCCAGGTCGTAAAAGTATTTCCCGGTAATGTGGTTGGTCCTGGTTTTATCAAAGCCATTCTGGGGCCAATGCCGCATCTGAAACTGATGGTGACGGGGGGCGTCGAACCCAACACCGACAGTCTGACGACCTGGTTTAAGGCGGGGGTAACCGCGGTCGGCATTGGCTCGCAACTATTCTCGGGGCCAAGCGCCGACCCATCAGCGCTGCGTGACCGGATCGCATCGCTGGTTCAACACACCACCTCTCTTACTACCCTACCTGCATGAGCAAAGCCGTCGGAAATTACCGCTGGACGATCGTAGCCTTACTTTTCTTTGCTACGACCATTAATTACCTTGACCGTCAGGTAGTTGGCTTGCTGAAGCCGACGCTGGAAAAAGAATTCAACTGGTCGGAGCTCGATTATAGCCGGATCGTGCAGGTATTCTCGGCGGCTTATGCCATTGGTCTGTTACTGTTTGGTCGATTCATCGATTATATCGGCACCAAGCTTGGGTACACCATTGCGATTATTTTCTGGAGTCTGGCGGCTATGGCGCACGCGCTGGCAACCGGTACGTTCGGGTTTATTGTCGCCCGGATTGGGCTGGGGCTGGGGGAGGCCGGTAATTTTCCGGCGGCTATCAAGACCGTAGCGGAATGGTTTCCTAAGCGGGAACGGGCGCTGGCAACGGGGATCTTCAACTCCGGCGCGAACATTGGCGCCGTCATTGCCCCCATTCTGGTTCCCTGGCTGCTGGGGGCTTACGGCTGGGAAATGGCGTTTATCGTTACGGGTGCGCTAGGTTTTATCTGGCTAGGCTTCTGGTATTTCGGGTATCAGATTCCGGCTAACCAGCCCAAGCTGTCGAAAGAGGAGCTTGCTTATATTCACAGTGATAACGAAAGCACCCCCGACGAGGTAGCCGATCATGGAGCGCCTGTATCCTGGAGAGAACTGCTGAGCAAGCGGCAAACCTGGACGTTCGTTTTTGGTAAAATGCTGACCGATCCAATCTGGTGGTTTTTCCTATTCTGGCTGCAGGACTACTTCGCTACTACATTCCATCTGGACACCAAAAAGCCGAACCTGTACCTGGCGGTGTTATACACCCTTGTCAGTATTGGCAGTATCGGTGGCGGCTATCTGTCCTCCGCGCTGATTGCCCGGGGATGGAGCGTCTGGAAAGCACGTAAGACTGCTATGCTGATTTTCGCCCTGCTCGTGGTACCCGTTATTGCGGTACGGTTCGGACCGGGGATCTGGACAGCCGTTGCCCTGATTGGTCTGGCCGGGGCTGCTCACCAGGCCTGGAGTGCCAATATTTTTACGACCGCGTCGGACATGTTTCCCAAACGGGCCGTTAGTTCGGTGGTTGGGATTGGCAGTATGGCCGGCTCGGTAGGGGGGATCATCTTTCCTGAATTTGTGGGCCGTATTCTGGACAGCTACAAACAGGCGGGGGATGTGCAGTCGGGTTACGGGATCATTTTCCTGATCTGCGGCTCGGCCTACCTGCTGGCCTGGCTGGTAATGCACCTGCTGACACCCACCATGAAACCGGTTGAACTGTCGTCACGTTAATTAGTGATGCTGACCCTAAAAAAAAGCCTGCCGGTCCTTGATGGCCGGCAGGCTTTTTTTAGGGGATGGTGTACCGTTTGAAAAAGGCCCACATCAGATCGTTGGCCGGGAGCGAACTGGGTGGATCGCTGGAAAGCACCGCCCCCTGGTTGCCGCCGGGCCAGGAATGTCCCCCGTCTTCGGTCAGATAGCACTCAACAGAAACGTTACTGTCGCCTTTGGTCCAGCGATAGTGCGTATAGACAGGTGTCGTTTCGACTGTTTGACGAGTGGCCTTTTGATGGGCCAGGTTGCCGAAGACCGACAATGTACTGTCTACCGAAGGGTTCCATTGATTACTGATCCCCCGGCTACCGAACCCACCCTGATATGGCACGTTTTTGTCCAGTTTAGAGTGAAAATGCAGTACCGGAACCGGGCGGGCAGGCTGACAGGGCTGCTGGAGCTGGATAGTACCTGCGTTAGGAGCAATGGCCGCAATTTTTCCGGATAATTCACAGGCCAGCCGGTAGCAGAACATGGCCCCGTTGGAATGTCCGGTAGCATATACCCGTTTGGTATCGATCCGGTACGTTTTGGCCAGATCATCAATCAGGGCACTTACAAACCCAACATCATCGGCCTGGCGACCCAGCGATGCTTTGGGGTTGCAGCATTTACCTGCGTTCCAGGTCCGGATTGACAGGGCACCCTGCGACAGCATTCCGTCTGGATACACTACAATGAACCCCTCTTTGTCGGCTTCCTCACTCAACCGCGACAATGTTTCGAAGCGGCCGCTACGTCCTCCCCCGCCATGAAACGCCAGCACCAGCGGCACACGCTGTTTGTGCTGCCCATACGTAGCAGGCAGATGCAGCACATACGTTCGGGTAGTGCCGTTGAATTGAAACGTACCTGACAGGCTGGGTGTCGCTCTACTGGCAGGTTGTGCCGTTGCAGTAAGACCGGTTAGGAGCAGTAAGCTCGTCAGGAGTGAAAAAAGATGGATGTCTATCCGGTTAGGTGTCGTGCATTGACGCCTGCGAATCATATAAGGCCGAAAGTTGGGATTATCCGTAAAAAGAGAAAAGTAAAAAATAATCTGCCATTTACTAAGCGACAGGACAAAAAATTAAGTCGTACCCTGAAAACGGCTACAACTGCCAATGCTCGTACTGATAAGGAAATCGGGTTTGAAAAAAAGTGAGCGCATTAGAGTGACCCATACATCTTTTTTCGTCATAGATCATTGTAAAGGTTTCCTGTAGATCAATTCCGTAAACTTGTAAGATATGAATTCAGTTAATCGTTCTCAATCAGTTGATTTAACCAATCTCATCACTTGGCTGGTCGTTGCTACAATTTCGTTGGGACTAGCAACCGGACTGGTCTCTTTGTTTGTTTAGTCTACGCTGCAACTTCAACCCGCTATGCGTCACACGGGCCAGTAAAACGGCCTGACATAAAGATGAAACAATGAACTGATGACGAATATCAGCGTCGCGAACTGGCATATATACCTGTTTCTTTCCTCATGGCATAAAGTTTGCACCAGTCTTTTCGGTGAGCGTGATTAGGTAACGGGCGATGAGTAACCTGCTTACCTCCCGGGTGATAAATTACATAATTTTCACATATTTATATGTAGACAAATAAACTGAAGTTCTATATCTGCCGACGGGTAACAGATAGCTATATGGCTGTATGTTACCCTTTTTTGCTTTTGGTTATATTTAAATTGTCGAAATTAAGTAAAAGGGTCGATAGTACAATCTGTGGTTAATCGATAGGCTTAAATCATTTATTAACGGCGGCACAATTGTTGAGATTTACTGGGTTGCGAAACGAGAGCCGCTATAACGATAGAGCCGGAATTCGGTGAATGCCGCAATAGCCTGCCAAATTGGTCCAGTAAACAAATCAATCGTCCACGTAAACCGTAATAAGTCAGTTTGCCTATGAAAGTTTTTACAGTCCTATCATCTCGACACCATTTTCTTCGACGATGGTACCTGCTTCTGGTCTTAAACTTACTCGGGTGGGTGCCCGGGTACGCTGAAGATCCGCCAGGAAAAGTAGCTGCGGTGGCTATTGGGAGCCGAATTTTTCAGGACGCCAATCGTAACGGGATTCAGGATGCTGGCGACGCCGATTTAAGCGGAGTAACCGTTCGGTTGTACCAGAGTGGAATTCAGCGGGGTATAACCACGTCCAATGCCTCGGGTCAATATTCTTTCAATGATGCGACGGTAGCCGGCGGGGTCAGACCTAATACGCCCTATGAGATTCGTATCCTGTCTACCGATTTTCCCGCCAGACAGAACCTGACGTTAAGTCGGCAGGGAGGAAATCCTGCGCTCGATAGCGACGCTGATCTGGTGGGTAATATTGCCGTCATTCCGGTCACGACGGGGGGGGATGGCAGTACGCTCAGCGGGTATGATGTGGGTTTTGTGGCTGGTCCACCCGATCTGCAGATCACCAAAGTATCTGGTGTTAGTCAGACGACAACGGGCAGTACGGTTACGTACACGATTACCGTAAATAACATCGGCGAAAGCTCGGCGGCTGGTGTCATCGTGCGGGATACGATCCAGTCGGGACTGACATATACCTCATCTACGCCTGCCGCAACGACAATAACGCCCGGTAATATTCTGGCATGGAACCTGGGAACGCTGGCTGCTGGTGCCTCCTCGACAATTACGCTGAACGTGACGGTAACGGGAGAAGGTGTCCTTTATAATACGGCTTATGTAACAACAACCGACGCCGATCCGAACCTAAGCAACAATGTCAGCCGGTCGACGTTCACGGTGCCAGTTAAAATCTGCGCTGGCGAAGCCTATGTCGCAAGCCTGCCCGCTTCCTACTCCAACGTGCAGTGGTATAATGGTACGACGCCGGTAGCCACCGGAAACAGCTTTACCATTACGGCGGCTGGTAGTTACAGTTTCACAACAACATCAAGCGTAGGCTGCCCGGTAAGCGGGTGCAGCCCAATCATCATTTATCAGGGTACTGTTCCTTCACTGGCCATCACGCCCGCGAACCCTGCTATTTGTAATGGTACGTCAACGACGCTGACAGCATCGGGCGATGGGGCAGGTACTTACCGCTGGAATACGGGTGCCATCACGGCGGCCATCTCGGTGACGCCAACCTCAACCACGGCCTACTCAGTGACGTTCACGCCTGCCAGCACAAGCAGCTGCCCGGCAAGTACCTCGGCGACGGTGACGGTCAACCCAGCGGTGACGGCCACGATTGCAGGCAACCTGACCATCTGTAACGGTACGTCAACGGTGCTGACAGCGTCGGGTGCGGCTGCAGGTACGGGTACGAGCAGCTACCGCTGGAGCACGGGTGCTGTCACGGCGGCCATCTCGGTAACCCCAACGGCGACCACGGCTTACTCAGTGACGGTGATCGACGGGAACGGTTGTTCGGGGGTGACCTCGGCCACGGTGACAGTCAACCCAGCGGTGACAGCCACCATCGCAGGCAACCTGACCATCTGTAACGGTACGTCAACGGTGCTGACAGCCTCGGGTGCGGCTGCGGGTACAGGTACGAGCAGCTACCGCTGGAGCACGGGTGCTGTCACGGCGGCCATCTCGGTAACCCCAACGGCGACCACGGCTTACTCGGTGACAGTGATCGACGGGAACGGTTGTTCGGGGGTGACCTCGGCGACGGTGACGGTCAACCCAGCGGTGACAGCCACGATTGCGGGCAACCTGACCATCTGTAACGGTACGTCAACGGTGCTGACAGCGTCGGGTGCGGCTGCAGGTACGGGTACGAGCAGCTACCGCTGGAGCACGGGTGCTGTCACGGCGGCCATCTCGGTAACCCCAACGGCGACCACGGCTTACTCAGTGACGGTGATCGACGGGAACGGTTGTTCGGGGGTGACCTCGGCGACGGTGACGGTCAACCCAGCGGTGACAGCCACGATTGCGGGCAACCTGACCATCTGTAACGGTACGTCAACGGTGCTGACAGCGTCGGGTGGCACCAGCTACGTATGGAACACCGGAGCTATCACGGCGGCCATCTCGGTAACCCCAACGGCGACCACGACCTACTCGGTGACGGTGACCAGCGTAGATGGTTGCGTAGGCTCGACCTCGGCCACGGTGACGGTCAACCCAGCGGTGACGGCCACCATCGCAGGTAACCTGACCATCTGTAACGGTACGTCAACGGTGCTGACAGCGTCGGGTGGCACCAGCTACGTATGGAACACCGGAGCTATCACGGCGGCCATCTCGGTAACGCCAACGGCGACCACGGCTTACTCAGTGACGGTGATCGACGGGAACGGTTGTTCGGGGGTGACCTCGGCCACGGTGACGGTCAACCCAGCGGTGACAGCCACGATTGCGGGCAACCTGACCATCTGTAACGGTACGTCAACGGTGCTGACAGCGTCGGGTGCGGCTGCAGGTACGGGTACGAGCAGCTACCGCTGGAGCACGGGTGCTGTCACGGCGGCCATCTCGGTAACCCCAACGGCGACCACGGCTTACTCAGTGACGGTGATCGACGGGAACGGTTGTTCGGGGGTGACCTCGGCGACGGTGACGGTCAACCCAGCGGTGACAGCCACGATTGCGGGCAACCTGACCATCTGTAACGGTACGTCAACGGTGCTGACAGCGTCGGGTGGCACCAGCTACGTATGGAACACCGGAGCTATCACGGCGGCCATCTCGGTAACCCCAACGGCGACCACGACCTACTCGGTGACGGTGACCAGCGTAGATGGTTGCGTAGGCTCGACCTCGGCCACGGTGACGGTCAACCCAGCGGTGACGGCCACCATCGCAGGTAACCTGACCATCTGTAACGGTACGTCAACGGTGCTGACAGCGTCGGGTGGCACCAGCTACGTATGGAACACCGGAGCTATCACGGCGGCCATCTCGGTAACGCCAACGGCGACCACGGCTTACTCAGTGACGGTGATCGACGGGAACGGTTGTTCGGGGGTGACCTCGGCCACGGTGACGGTCAACCCAGCGGTGACAGCCACGATTGCGGGCAACCTGACCATCTGTAACGGTACGTCAACGGTGCTGACAGCCTCGGGTGCGGCTGCAGGTACGGGTACGAGCAGCTACCGCTGGAGCACGGGTGCTGTCACGGCGGCCATCTCGGTAACCCCAACGGCGACCACGGCTTACTCAGTGACGGTGATCGACGGGAACGGTTGTTCGGGGGTGACCTCGGCGACGGTGACGGTCAACCCAGCGGTGACAGCCACGATTGCGGGCAACCTGACCATCTGTAACGGTACGTCAACGGTGCTGACAGCGTCGGGTGGCACCAGCTACGTATGGAACACCGGAGCTATCACGGCGACCATCTCGGTAACGCCAACGGCGACCACGACCTACTCGGTGACGGTGACCAGCGTAGATGGTTGCGTAGGCTCGACCTCGGCCACGGTGACGGTCAACCCAGCGGTGACAGCCACGATTGCGGGCAACCTGACCATCTGTAACGGTACGTCAACGGTGCTGACAGCGTCGGGTGGCACCAGCTACGTATGGAACACCGGAGCTATCACGGCGGCCATCTCGGTAACGCCAACGGCGACCACGGCTTACTCAGTGACGGTGATCGACGGGAACGGTTGTTCGGGGGTGACCTCGGCCACGGTGACGGTCAACCCAGCGGTGACAGCCACGATTGCGGGCAACCTGACCATCTGTAACGGTACGTCAACGGTGCTGACAGCGTCGGGTGCGGCTGCAGGTACGGGTACGAGCAGCTACCGCTGGAGCACGGGTGCTGTCACGGCGGCCATCTCGGTAACCCCAACGGCGACCACGACCTACTCAGTGACGGTGATCGACGGGAACGGTTGTTCGGGGGTGACCTCGGCGACGGTGACGGTCAACCCAGCGGTGACAGCCACGATTGCGGGCAACCTGACCATCTGTAACGGTACGTCAACGGTGCTGACAGCGTCGGGTGGCACCAGCTACGTATGGAACACCGGAGCTATCACGGCGACCATCTCGGTAACGCCAACGGCGACCACGACCTACTCGGTGACGGTGACCAGCGTAGATGGTTGCGTAGGCTCGACCTCGGCCACGGTGACGGTCAACCCAGCGGTGACGGCCACCATCGCAGGTAACCTGACCATCTGTAACGGTACGTCAACGGTGCTGACAGCGTCGGGTGGCACCAGCTACGTATGGAACACCGGAGCTATCACGGCGGCCATCTCGGTAACGCCAACGGCGACCACGGCTTACTCAGTGACGGTGATCGACGGGAACGGTTGTTCGGGGGTGACCTCGGCGACGGTGACGGTCAACCCAGCGGTGACAGCCACGATTGCGGGCAACCTGACCATCTGTAACGGTACGTCAACGGTGCTGACAGCCTCGGGTGCGGCTGCAGGTACGGGTACGAGCAGCTACCGCTGGAGCACGGGTGCTGTCACGGCGGCCATCTCGGTAACGCCAACGGCGACCACGGCTTACTCAGTGACGGTGATCGACGGGAACGGTTGTTCGGGGGTGACCTCGGCGACGGTGACGGTCAACCCAGCGGTGACAGCCACGATTGCGGGCAACCTGACCATCTGTAACGGTACGTCAACGGTGCTGACAGCCTCGGGTGGCACCAGCTACCGCTGGAACACCGGAGCTATCACGGCGGCCATCTCGGTAACCCCAACGGCGACCACGACCTACTCGGTGACGGTGACCAGCGTAGATGGTTGCGTAGGCTCGACCTCGGCCACGGTGACGGTCAACCCAGCCGTAACGGCCACCATCGCAGGTAACCTGACCATCTGTAACGGTACGTCAACGGTGCTGACAGCCTCGGGTGCGGCTGCAGGTACAGGTACGAGCAGCTACCGCTGGAGCACGGGTGCTGTCACGGCGGCCATCTCGGTAACCCCAACAGCGACCACGGCTTACTCAGTGACGGTGATCGACGGGAACGGTTGTTCGGGGGTGACCTCGGCGACGGTGACGGTCAACCCAGCGGTGACGGCCACGATTGCGGGCAACCTGACCATCTGTAACGGTACGTCAACGGTGCTGACGGCCTCGGGTGGCACCAGCTACGTATGGAACACCGGAGCCATCACGGCGGCCATCTCGGTAACCCCAACGGTGACCACGGCTTACTCGGTGACGGTGACTAATGGTGATGGTTGTAGTGGAGTAGCGTCAACAACGGTAACGGTGAACCCAACACCTCAGCTGACCATATCGCCGGTAAGCACAACACTGTGCCAAGGACAGTCGACAACGCTGACGATTGGTGGTTGCGAAGGTGGTACGTTAATCTGGTCGACGGGTGATAATACCAGTTCGCTGGTGGTTGCTCCGCTGACGACCATTACCTACTCGGCAACCTGTACGTTCGCTACCAGCTGTTCGAGCACAATCTCGACAACAGTGACGGTGACTCCTGCGCCGACCTTCGTGCCAAGCAGTATTACCGCCACAGCGGCAAGCTGTTCGGGGGTGAATGCCAACAACGACGCGCGGATTACACTGGCTAACCTGCAGAACACGCAGAGCGCAGGTATCATCGCTGGCGAAACTTACACGGGTGGACCGGCCTTCGGAGCCGCTGGAACGGTAACAGTGTCTAATGGTACGGTTACCTTTAACAATCTGCCCGATCCGTCGGTACCACAGGTGTATACAGTCCGACTCTACAGCGCCACGGGCTGCTCTACGGATGTTCAGGTAACCCTGACTCCGGCCAACTGCTGCCCAGATCCAACCTGTCTGCCGGTTATTCTTCAAAAAATAACCAGGTAACGGCTGGAGAGTGGATTACGAAAACGGCAGCGGGCCACGATGAGATCATCGTGGCCCGCTGCCGTTTTTAACAATGCTCTAGTGAGTTATCGTCGCTAACTGCTCATCAATACGTTGAACGACCTGGTTAAAATCGGTTGATCGGACGGCATAATCGAGGGTATTGACATCCAGGATCAGTACAGGGCCGGCCTGATACGTTCGAATAAATTCTTCGTATAACCGGTTTAGCTGGAGCAGATAGTCGTCGCTGATGGCTTGCTCGAAGGGGCGGCCACGCTTCCGGATCTGATCGCGTAGTTTGGGCAGATCAGCTCGTAAATACACCATCAGGTCAGGCGGCCGGACCAGGCTAAGCATGTTGTTAAACAACCCCAGGTACGTCTGGTAATCACGTTCGGACATCTGCCCGTTCTGGTGCAGATTACGGGCGAAAATGGCCGAGTCTTCGTAAATCGTTCGATCCTGAATGATGGTCTGCTGCTGGTTTGGATTTGCCTGATTCTCGTTCCGGACTTGGCCGATTTTTCGAATCTGAGCGAATCGACTGTTCAGAAAATAAACCTGCAACTGAAATGCCCAACGCGGCATATCGTCGTAAAAGTCGGCCAGGTAGGGATTGCCGTCAACGGCTTCGTAAAGTACTTCCCAGCCGTAATGAGCAGCCAGGAGTTCGGCCAGCGTTGTCTTACCGGCACCAATGTTTCCCGTAATAGCAATGTGCATAGAAAGAGGAGAATGGAGGAAAGGGGCAAAGGTAAACAGGGAGGAGCGCTTCCAGAAGCGACTATTCGTCCCCTTTCTCTCTGTGCTCTCTATGGAACCAACTTTGGCCAAATGGGTTTATTTTTGTGCTATGAAACCGTACCGCGTCCTTCTTTATTACATCTATTCGCCGATTGAAAATCCGGAGCAGTATCGCGAGGAGCATCATCTGTTGTGTCTGAACCTGAACTTGCTGGGGCGGGTCATCGTTGCCCCCGAAGGCCTGAATGGTACTGTTTCAGGGCTGGCGGCCGACTGCGAGGCTTATATGGCGGCTCTGCACGCTGACCCTCGCTTTGCCGGTATTGATTTCAAAATCGACGAAGCCGATGAGCACGCGTTTCAGAAACTGCACGTTCGGGTGAAGAAAGAAATTGTTCACTCGGATCTGCCGGTTGATCCGCTTCGCCAGACGGGAATTCATCTGGACCCGGAAGCCTTTCGTGATCTGAAAAACGACCCGGACGTCGTGCTGGTTGATATGCGGTCTAACTACGAACACGCGGTCGGCAAATTCAAAGGCGCTATTACGTTCGACATGGAGAATCTGCGTGAGTTGCCGGATCACGTCCATGAGATCGAACACCTGCGGGATAAAAAAATCATTACGTACTGTACAGGGGGCATCAAGTGCGAGAAAGCCAGTGCGTATCTACTTGCCCGTGGGTTCGAGAACGTTTATCAGCTCCATGGTGGGATTATCAAATACGGTATGGAAGCCGGTGGGGAAGACTTTGACGGGCAATGCTACGTGTTCGATAACCGCGTAACCGTGCCGGTTAACCACGTCAACCCCGAGGTTCTGTCTACCTGCTACCGCTGCGGTACCGCTACGAGCCGCATGATCAACTGCGCTAGTCCGACCTGCAACAACCACGTAACGCTCTGCGAAAGCTGTGGTGATGCACACGCTGGCACCTGCTCAGACGCCTGCAAGGACGATGCGCAACTGCGGCCTTATGACGGTACGGGCTATTACGGCAAGAAAACCCAGGACTATTCACCCATGCAAGGGTACAAAAGTCGGCAGGGACAGCAGATTGGTGTCCTATTGAACGACGAGTAAAAATTACTAAACTTTAGCACAAACCGTGTCCGCTTGGAGGGGACGCGGTTTTTTTAGGCCATCAGTTTCGGGAAAGACAGCATAAAACGGGCTGGAGCGTCCATTTTGGCATTTACATGACGAATCGGCTATATTAGCTGAAACTTTAGTAAACCGAACCCTGATGACACTCGTCAGCGAAAATATCCGTTATCTGCGCAAACTGAACGGTCTGACGCAGGAGCAGTTTTCCCGAAAAATAAACATAAAGCGTTCGTTGCTAGGGGCCTACGAAGAAGCGCGGGCAAATCCGAATCAACAGAACATGCAGGCTATTGCTAAAGCGTTCAACACCACCGTTGAATTGCTAACCCGGCAAGACCTGCGCAAACTCCGTGAGACGCCCACCCTCAGTATTCCACTGGGGCAGAAAACCTCACAACCGGAACGAACTCAGTCGACAACGGCCATTCGGTCGGACGGCATACTTGATGCCGAAGAAGACGATCCCTTTCAACACCCGGATTTTCCGGATATTTTTGCCCAGCCTGATCCAAAGTCGTCAGCCACGCCGGAGCCCCAGCCGCTGTCATCGGTATTGAACAAGTACTACCGGCCGCAGGAGCCCGCACGGGAACCACGTCCGGCACCTGTGCCCCCCGTCATTACGCCCCCCGTTCGGCCAACAAACGAGCGGGTGCAGGCCGAAGCGCTGACCTTCAACAATGTGTACGAAGGAGTGGCAGCATCGCAGCAGCCCCAGCCCGTTAGTCAGCCGACGGCCCCACTAATTCCGGTTGTGCTGGTGACACAGTTCAATGAGTACGGTCAGCGTCATCAGCAACCCGATTTTCTGCACCGATTGCCGACCATGCAACTGCCTACACTATCGGAAGGGAATTACCGGGCGTTCGAAGCGGGAGAAGATTTTACGTTTCCGGGAGCGTTACTGGTTGGGCAGTTCGTGCGCAACTGGTTCGACATTGCCGATGGCCAGACGTACGTATTGCTCCTTCAGCGCGCCGATGCCGTACGCCCGATCTGCTGCCGCCGAATATATAATCAGGTAAAAGTGAAAGGAACACTTCTGCTCACCGCCGACCGACCTGATGTACCTAACCAGGAAGTAGCGCTCAAGGACGTACTGGAGGTCTGGGAGGTAAAAGCGTTCGTGAGTCAGCAGCTCCCCCCGCCCGCGCCCAGCACCGATCGTCTTCGGCAATTGATCGAAGAATTACGGTTCGAGGTAGAGCGGTTGTGATACATGGACCGCTCGATGAAGCCCGCTTTCCTTGTTTTTGGTATTTCTTTAAACTCTATCGGTAAACAGGGGTTTGTAACGTTTGTAAACTAAATAAAAACGTTATGCAAACCCAATAAACCCTGAATGCCATGGAGCTGGATAAGCTTCGGAACAAGATTACGGACATTCGTATCGCTATGCTGACCACATTGGAATTGGATGGCGATTTTCATACCCGGCCGATGGCTACTCACGACATGGATGCGGACGGTTCGATGTGGTTTTTTACCTACGACAACTCGCACAAAGTAGAGGAAATAGAAAAAGACCCGCGTGTCAGCGTCGCGTTTTCAGATCCTGGTTCGGAGTTGTACGTATCGACAACAGGGACTGCTGAGATTGTAAAAGACAAAGCCAAAATTAATGAGCTTTGGTCGGACTTTCTGAAAACCTGGTTTCCGCAGGGAAAAGACGACCCGAATATCGCGTTGTTGAAAGTGACGATTCATGGTGGCGAATACTGGGATCGGCCCGGTGGTAAAATGGTCAAACTTTTCGAAATGGCGAAAGGCGCTATCACAGGCGAAGCTGATAAAACAGGCCGCAACGAGAAGTTTGGTGATGAACTCCGCTAGGCGTTTTGTCTAGTGTGCTGAGGATCGACGCTCTGGAGTAGGATAGTTTCCGCACCAGAGCGTCGATCGTTACAGGCTAGCCGAACTGGTAGAGAATGCCAATGAATTGCTGCGTATTTTTGCGGCATTATGCGTTATTTTCTTGAACTGGCTTACCGGGGAACGGCCTACCACGGCTGGCAGCGGCAACCCAACGGCATCAGCGTGCAGGAAGTGCTGGAAACAGCCCTGACAACGGTACTCCGGGAGCCGATTACGATTGTGGGCAGTGGCCGGACCGATGCGGGCGTTCACGCGGGACAGCAGTTCGCTCATTTCGAAACTGCAAAAGAGCTGCCGGAAACGCTGATTCGCTCGCTGAATGGATTAGTGTCGAACAACATTGCCGTATACGCGTGCTTTCCCGTGCGCGCCGACGATCACGCCCGATACACCGCTACGTTTCGTTATTACCAATACACCATCATTCGCCGAAAAAACCCGTTCCGTACGGACCTGGCTTATGTTTTCGCGCACCCGCTGGACGTAGCGCTCATGAATGAAGCGGCCAGTCTGCTCGTGAACCACACGGATTTTGAAAGTTTCAGTAAGGTAAAAACGGACGTCCGGACGTTCAACTGCCGGATTGATTTTGCCTACTGGGAAGAACAGGCTGACGGAACCCTAATGTTCCATATCAAAGCTGACCGGTTTTTGCGGGGTATGGTCCGGGCGGTGGTGGGTACGTTGCTGGCGGTAGGGCAGGGGCAACTCAGCGTGGCCAGCTTCGACGACATCATCCGGGCGCGGGATCGGAAGCGGGCGGGCCGGGCGGCACCGGCCGATGGGCTCTCACTGGTGGAAGTCGGCTATCCGGCCGAGGTGTTTACGATGCGACAGAACCCACCCGCGCTATAGTGTGTTTTACCGGTAGACCACGATCTCTCTGAAACTCTTGAAAATAGGAACAATCATACTGGCAGCCGGCGACTCGTCGCGCATGGGTGGCCTGCCAAAACAACTTATTACGTATAAAGGACAATCGCTGATTCAGCGGACTACCGAAAGTGCCCTTGCCTTGCAGCGTGGGCCGGTAGTGGTCGTACTGGGTGCGAACCGCGAATCCGTTATAACTGAACTGGAAGGATTACCCATTACGCTGGTCGATAACCCGAGCTGGCCAACGGGACAGGCTTCATCGCTGAAAACAGGGCTGGCTGGGCTATATCTGACCCACAAAGACATTGACGCTGTATTAATTCTGCATATCGATCAGCCCATGGTATCACTGGGGCTGCTGCTACATATGCTGGAAACCTACAAAGAGGATGGTAAACCCATAGTGGCCTGCCGCTATGATACCCAACTGAGTGTACCAGCGCTGTTCAGCCGCGATTATATCGCCGAGCTGCTGCAGCTGGAAGGTGACAAAGGGGTGAAATGGGTGATTGCCCGCCATCGGAATGACCGCGCAGAGGTGCCGTTCGAAGCCGGTTCCATCGACTTGAACTCCCGACGCGACCTTGAGCAATTCTCACTGGCTCAATCAACCGATCATGCACAAACTTGAGACCGCCCGGCAACTCCAAAGCCGTCTTGACCGTATTCTGGATACCGTAACGCGGGAGTTCAGCCCATTATCGGCCGGACAGCTGCGTTTTAAACTGGCACCGGATCGCTGGAGCATTCTGGAATGTCTGCAGCACCTGAACCTGGCCGAGCGGTTCTACATCCGGAACATTCAGCATAAAGTTGATCGGCTTGGGCTGGTGCAGACAAGCCCAACCGACCAGACCTTTGTATCGAGCTGGGTTGGGAAAGCCATGCGCTACATGGTCGATCCGCAGACAAAAATGAAAGTACCGACACCGGGTATTCTCCGGCCGCGCCGGGTTAGTGAACTGGATGCAACGGACGTATTGAATCAGTTTATTGAGCTGCAAACCCTGCTGCGCGACCTGCTCAACAAGGCTATTTACCTCGACTGGAACCAGGAGTCGCTAAGTACCTTATTTGGTAACTGGCTGACCATCCGGTTGGGCGATGCTATCCTGATGCTGGTGGCGCATACGGAGCGGCATATCAATCAGGCGATGCGCGTAAAGGCTGAAATGAGTAACTTTGTCGCTTAGCTCAAGTAGACTTACTGCCCAAACGACGCTGGAATACCCTTATTTTTTGGGTGACTAATTACCCGAAACGCCGTTTAAAAAGAGGGAGCACACGGTCGCCACTTATCCAATGAAGCATTATTTAGAAAATAATCCCTGGCGTATTGTCGAGAACGGCTTTCACCGGGAATACAACGAAATCACCGAAAGCCTGATGTCGCTCGGGAACGGTCGAATGGGTCAGCGGGGAAACTTCGAAGAGAAATTTACCGGCAAGACCCTGCAGGGAAATTACGTGGCCGGGGTATATTATCCAGACAAAACCCGCGTCGGCTGGTGGAAAAACGGTTATCCGGAGTATTTCGCGAAGGTATTGAATGCCGCCAACTGGATTGGTATCGACATCGACATCGAGTACGAATCGCTGGATCTGAATCACTGCGACGTGCGTGATTTCCACCGGGAGCTTAATATGGAGGAAGGCTACCTCGAACGCTCGTTCGTGGCCGTTCTGAAAAGCGGGAAAGAGCTTCGGGTAAATGCCAAGCGGTTCTGCTCTATCGTGGACGACGAAGCGGGAGCGATCCGGTACGCCATTACGCCCCTCAACTTCGACGCGAAGATTACCATCACGCCTTACCTCGATGGCGCCATCCGGAACCGCGACGCCAACTACGACGAAACGTTCTGGGACGAGGTGCGGAAAGAAACGGCTTACGGCGAAGCCTACATCGAAATGCGGACCCGGAAAACCGGTTTCCATGTTGCGACGGGCATGTGCGTTGCCATCGAGCAGGACGGGCAGCGGGTCGATTACCAATCGCAGCCTATCAAATACGAAAAATACGTTGCTAACCGAATCAGCCTGGATTGTCGGCAGGGACAGGAAACCGCTATTTTCAAGTACGCGGTAAATCTGTCGTCGCTGAACTACGATCCTGATACAATCATTCAGGACGCGCACAAATATATTCAGCGGATCACCCGCAAGGGGTTCGATAAGATGCTGTTTGAGCAGAAGCAGGCCTGGGTGGATAAATGGAAAACCAACGACATCGTCATCGACGGCGACGTTGAAGCGCAGCAGGGCATTCGGTTCAATATCTTCCAACTGAACCAGACCTATACCGGCGAAGACGAGCGGCTGAACATTGGGCCCAAAGGGTTTACCGGCGAAAAATACGGCGGTTCGACCTACTGGGATACCGAAGCGTACTGCCTGCCATTCTACCTGGCTACTGCCGACCAGAAAGTGGCGAAAAACCTGTTGGTGTACCGCTACAAACAACTCGGCAAAGCCATCGAAAACGCCCAGAAACTCGGCTTCACGAACGGAGCGGCTCTCTACCCGATGGTGACGATGAACGGCGAAGAGTGCCATAACGAGTGGGAAATCACCTTTGAAGAAATTCACCGGAACGGTGCCATCGCCTACGCCATTTACGACTACGTTCGTTACACCGGCGACGAGCAGTATCTGGTCGAGTATGGTCTGGAAGTGCTGCTGGCGATCAGCCGTTTCTGGAGCCAGCGCGTAAACTGGTCGAAGGAGAAACAACAGTACGTCATGCTGGGCGTTACCGGCCCGAACGAGTACGAGAACAACGTTAACAACAACTGGTACACCAATTACATTGCGGCCTGGACCCTGCGCTACACGCTTGAAGCCATCGATAAGGTGAAAGATCTAAATGCCGATCGCTACATCGAACTGGTTGATCGGCTTCAGATTCGTCCGGACGAGCTGACGCTGGCCGAGCAGATTATTGAGAAAATCCACTTGCCGTACGACGAGGATAAAGCCGTTTTCCTGCAACAGGAAGGCTTCCTGGATAAAGACCTGATGCCCGTCTGGGACATTCCGGAAGGGCAGCGGCCCATCAACCAGAACTGGTCGTGGGACCGGATTCTGCGGTCGTGCTTCATCAAACAGGCCGACGTACTGCAGGGATTATATTTCTTCGAGGACGAGTTCGATACCGACACGCTCCGGCGCAATTTCGATTTCTACGAGCCCATGACGGTGCATGAGTCGTCGCTGTCGCCCTGCGTGCACAGCATTCAGGCGTCGAAGCTGGGTATGAAAGAAAAAGCGTATGAGATGTACCTGCGCACGGCCCGGCTCGACCTGGACGATTACAACAACGATACTGAAGACGGCTGCCACATTACGTCGATGGCCGGTACCTGGCTGGCGGTGGTGAAAGGCTTTGGGGGTATGCGCGTTGAAAAAAACCAACTCGTTCTCAACCCCTACTGCCCCGAGCACTGGCAGGCGCTGTCGTTCAAGATTCGGTTCCGGGGGGCCATGCTGCAGGTAACCACCACGCAGCAGGACGTAACGGTAGCCAACGCATCGGCTACGCCCATTACGCTGCTGGTACACGGACAGTCGGTGACGGTAGCCGGTAACAGCCAGCAGACCATTGCGGCTGTAGCCCAGTCGGTCTAAGCCGACCAACCTTGTTTTATTCTATTGAAGAACAACGGGTGCAGAACGTCAGAGGACTGCACCCGTTGTCGTTTTCAGGCTTACCGCATGGGTTTTTTACGTTCTGTGGGCGGGAATTTTGATGGGGTGGCCCCCCTGTACGACGCGTTATCGTTTCTGGTGTTTGGCCGGCAATTGGAGCAGGCGCAGACTGCTTTTTTGCAACCGAACGCCCGGCTGTCAATTCCAAAAGGCGCATCGGTGTTAGTAGTGGGGGGCGGTACAGGCAAGATTCTACAACCACTCCTGCAAAACTGCCAGCCCGACCGGGTAGTGTACCTCGACAAGTCGGCCCGGATGCTGGCCCGAGCCAGTCAACGTATGGCCGAGACGCCCCTAACAGGCACTGTTGAGTTCCGGTTGGGCGACGAAACGGCGCTTCGATCCAGTGAGCGTTTTGACGTACTGATTACCCCCTATTTGCTGGACTTATTCACCGAAACCACACTGGCTACGCAGCTGCTGCCGAAATTAGGCAGTGTACTGGCTGAAGGCGGCTATTGGTTGGTGACCGATTTTGTCCGGACGGGTATCTGGTGGCACGAAGCACTGATCTGGTCAATGATTCGTTTTTTTCGATTCACGGCTGGTATTGAAACCCGCCAACTGGCCGACTGGCAAAAATTAATGCCAGCAGCCGGGCTGCGCCTGAAGGCGTTCCAGTCCCGGATGGATGGCCTGATATCAGCCGAACTATACCGGAAATCGTCAATAAAAAAGGCTGCCTGATGATAAATCAGGCAGCCTTTTTACGTACAGGACGGACTTCGTTAGCGCACTGTCACGTTACCCCGAATAGCCCCGGATGGGTAGTTATTCGTATGAATGTTTGCGTAGTAAAAGCCCCGTTTCATGCTGTCTACACGAGCCGCGCTGAGAGCTGGCGTAGTGCCCGTGATAGGAGACGTTAACGTAGTAAATGGAATCTCGGGCGTTGGATTCACGCCATTCACACCAGCTGCATCGTTTGGAATAACGCGGTGCAGGTGAGCGCCGATGACCGTGGTTGAAGCCGGAAAACCGGAATACGTAACGGTATAGCTCAATACGCGGGTTGTCTCGTTTAGCGAACCCATGAACATTCCCGTCGCGGGTGAGGTCGTTGAGGTCGGTTTTTCATTGGCACCGTTCAGGGTGGCCGTGAACATGGTTGTCGAGGGCACCGTTGTTGGGTTTTCTTCGTCCCAGCAAGATGTCAGCGTAAGCCCAAAAAGGACGAGTACAAGTGCTGATAGAAATACGTTTTTCTTGATCATGGTTTGTGTTTGGTGTTAGCTTTCTCTCAGGTGACGAGATCTAATCGCTAAAGTTGCTTAAACGGTAAGCTATTTCCAGCTCTTTTTGTTAAAAAAGGGTACAAAATTAGATTGAATGGTTCTGAATAAGGCTCTGTCGTCCGTCCGTTCGCCGGATTATTTTCAAAAAGAGGAGAATCTTCTAATTTTGAGCAGCTATCCGGAATCCATTTTGGGTTTCCAATAGTTGTCTAAGTAGGAACAGATCCAGGTAGGATCCCTAATGTAAAGAACCGTTATCTCGATTTTATTATGGCTTTTGATGTCGATATGATTCAGCGCGTATATGCCACTATGGGCGAACGCGTCGAAGCAGCCCGTCAGGTCGTGGGAAAACCGCTCACCCTGTCGGAAAAAATTCTGTATAGTCACCTTTTTGCCGGTCTGCCAACCGAGGCATTCGAGCGGGGCAAAACGTACGTCGATTTTGCACCCGACCGGGTAGCCATGCAGGATGCAACGGCACAAATGGCTTTGTTACAGTTTATGCAGGCTGGGCGGCCCCAGGTTGCTGTTCCGTCGACGGTTCACTGCGATCACCTGATCCAGGCCGAAGTGGGTGCCGAAACGGACCTGACCGCAGCCAAAAACAAAAATAAAGAGGTGTACGACTTCCTGTCGTCGATCTCGGATAAATACGGTATCGGTTTCTGGAAACCCGGCGCTGGCATCATTCACCAGGTTGTTATCGAAAACTACGCCTTCCCCGGCGGCATGATGATCGGTACCGATTCGCACACGCCAAACGCGGGTGGATTGGGTATGATCGCAATCGGCGTTGGTGGGGCGGATGCCTGCGACGTAATGGCGGGGCTGGCCTGGGAGCTGAAAATGCCAAAACTGATCGGTGTGAAGCTGACAGGTAAACTCAGTGGCTGGGCATCGGCCAAAGACGTTATCCTGCGCGTAGCCGGTATCCTGACTGTAAAAGGTGGTACGGGCTGCATCGTCGAATATTTTGGCGAAGGAGCCGAAAGTCTGTCGGCAACGGGCAAAGGAACCATCTGTAACATGGGTGCCGAGATTGGAGCAACGACCTCGATTTT
Organism: Spirosoma sp. KUDC1026; assembly: GCF_013375035.1. Taxonomy (NCBI): domain Bacteria; kingdom Pseudomonadati; phylum Bacteroidota; class Cytophagia; order Cytophagales; family Cytophagaceae; genus Spirosoma; species Spirosoma sp. KUDC1026. The sequence goes on from NZ_CP056032.1 coordinate 2,946,329, forward strand.
CGCATACGACGAGAAAATGGGCAACTACCTGCGGGCAACCAGCCGCGCCGAAATCGCTGACGCAGCCGAAGCTGTTAAAGCCAACCTACGCTCGGATGACGAAGTATATGCAGATCCCGCTACGTACTACGATCAACTGATTGAAATTAACCTGTCGGAACTGGAACCGCACATCAACGGTCCGTTCACGCCGGATCTGGCATGGCCGCTGTCGAATTTTGCCAAAGCGATAAAAGAAAACAACTGGCCCGAAAAACTGGAAGTTGGTCTGATCGGTTCCTGCACCAACTCCAGCTACGAAGACATGACCCGGTCGGCGTCGGTAGCGGCCCAGGCCACGGCAAAAAACCTGAAAGCAAAAGCCGAATTCACCGTAACGCCGGGCTCGGAACTGGTTCGGTTCACGGCCGAGCGCGATGGTATCCTTGATACGTTCGAAGAAATTGGTGGTGTGGTTCTGGCCAACGCCTGTGGTCCCTGCATTGGGCAATGGGCGCGGCACATGGACGACCCAAGCCGGAAAAACTCGATCATTACGTCGTTCAACCGGAACTTTGCGAAACGGAATGATGGTAACGCCAGCACCCACGCGTTTGTAGCATCGCCCGAGATTGTAACGGCTTTCGCCATTGCCGGTGACCTGACGTTCAACCCAATGACCGATACGCTGACCAACGAATCCGGTGAGCAGGTAATGCTCGACGAACCCGCTGGTATTGAGCAGCCCGTCAAAGGCTACGCCGTCGACGATGCCGGTTACCAGGCTCCTGCCGAAGATGGATCGGGTGTAGAAGTAATCGTTAGCCCGACGTCGGATCGTCTGCAGTTGCTGGCGCCGTTTGCCGCCTGGGAAGGTACCGATCTGACCGGTCTGAAACTGCTGATCAAAGCCAAAGGCAAATGCACAACCGACCACATCTCGATGGCTGGTCCGTGGCTGAAGTACCGTGGTCACCTCGACAATATTTCCAACAACATGTTGATCGGTGCGGTGAACTACTTCAACGACAAAACCAACACGGTAAAAAACCAGTTGACGGGTGAGTACGGTGAAGTTCCGGCCGTACAGCGCGCTTATAAAGCGGCTGGTATCGGTTCGATCGCTGTAGGTGATGAAAACTACGGCGAAGGATCATCGCGGGAGCATGCAGCTATGGAGCCACGTTTCCTGGGTGTTCGTGCTATTCTGGTACGTTCATTCGCCCGGATCCACGAAACCAACCTGAAAAAACAGGGCATGCTGGCGCTGACGTTTGCCGACCCTGCCGACTACGACAAGGTACAGGAAGACGACACGATTGCAATTAAAGGGCTCCAGGAGTTTGCTCCCGGAAAACCCCTGACCGTTGAACTGACGCACGCTGATGGTACGACGGATGAGTTCTCCGTGAACCATACGTACAATGAAGGACAGATTGAGTGGTTCAAAGCCGGTGCTGCTCTGAACATCATCCGCATGAAACAGAACGCGTAAGTTGTTCACTTCAGATATACAGAAGGGGGCTGTGCCAGTTTGGTACAGCCCCCTTCCTGTGTTTACACTGTTCTATACATCGTTACCGAAATTTTTCCATCGCCTGCTTCATGCTGGCAAACTGGCGCTTCTTCTGCAGCACGGTAGGAGCCGCTACCCGCTCGCGGCAGTCGAACAGAGAGCAGCGCTCGCAGGCGTCATTCACGACACGGAAAGGGGCACTGGCCGGATCTGTCTGCAGAAATTTCACTTTGCTTCGGAGTGTGTCGTTCATCGCAAAACACATCGACACGCTCATGTTCTGTTGCGTTGCCGCCTGAAATGGATGAGCGACGGAGATAATCAGGTATTGTAAACCCGAGTCGGCATACTCAGATAGTTGCGCCCGGCAAAGGGTTTCGTTCTGCCCTTTGTTCTGCTGCAGGAACGATAATTCCTGCAAAATCGTCAAGGCAATCCACCGGCGGCAGAAGTGTTCATCGGCAATGCGACGCGGTCCCTGTTGCCGCGACAGGTGCATTTCTTTTGTGAGCTGAAACGTTGTCTGCCCGGCGGTGTGGTTAAACCGGTAGAAAAATAGCTGATCAATTCCGAAATGACTTGGCAGAATGTTACTGAGCCGATAAAAGAAGCGCTCAGGGGTCGAGCCAAATTCGTGAATCAGGGCCAGAAAGCGGTCGTTGTCCCAACTTTCCTGCGCGAATAGCGCGGAGATCTTTTCGATAAGGGCGTCGCGTCGGATCAGAATGGCACCGGCGAAATAAGAAGCCTTGTAATTATTCAAAATCTGCTCGAACGACTCGGCCTCCACCCACGAATAGGTATAAGGCCGGTTCTTGAGTGCCAGATACTGAAAGCCCACTTCCCGCGCCAGAATAAAAACGCGCTGTTCGGAAGATAAGCCCGCGTTCAGGTACAACGTAGCACTCTCCGGCCGGTATACTGACCGGAGCGACATCAGATCCGGGTTAACGAGCGGGTCGAAATAGTCAATTTTTGTGCCATACTGTGTTTTTAACAGGTTGGCCAGCAACGTTTCATGCACCATTTGCCCCTGTCCGGCAAAGGACGCCAGAAAACGATCTGCGTCGGCTTCCAGCTCCGGGAAATGATTATCATGCATTTCCTGGTAAGAGCGTAACATAGTTTGGTAAAGCCGCTCAACGCTCATATTGTAGCTTAGCGCAATATCCATAAACGTACGGATCATTGCACTGACTTTAGCGGGCGCTTCGGCCAATAATTCAAGGAGATCAGAGGGGTCGATCCCAAATAATTCCAGTGGAATCTCGGTCAGAAACTTCGACCGCAGAAGATCCGAAATTGGCTCCAGCTTTTTGCTCAACTTTAGCGATACCAGCGTATCGTAATCCACATTCATGGCTGTGGCGAGAGCCGAGATTTTATCGGCTTTGGGGTACTTTCGGCCTTTTTCTATTTCGGTGACGTACGAAACGGATAAACCTGCTTTGTTGGCTAATTCGCTGACAGACAATCCTTTGTCAAGGCGAAGCTGTCTCATTTTCAGGCCAAACAAAAGGCGGATATGATCAGCGGGAAGGCTTAGGGACGGGCTCAATACGTAACAAATAAAAAAAGATGATTGCGTACATCAACCAACGTTTTGCGGCTGGTAGATGATTGATACAGTAAAAATACGAAACAACCCGCAACCATCCCGTTCGGGGCAGACAATACAGGCAGGAAGTTGCCGAAAGCACTTTAAACTAATACAAAAGCCTGAGGAGCGATAACTATTTATTCCATTTGCCTACGGCTGCTTTGAATTAGACAAATCCAAGAAAGACGATTTAGAAAAGAATCAGTACCGAAAAAAAAACAGTGATTTTAATTAACCTAGAGGCAACCATTTATCCCGTTTGGGCAAAAAATGAAGCCTTTACTACCCAAATTATTAATTTAAGTATATAATTAAATAGTAAATTTAAAAGTTATTGTATAATTAATTCGAGTTAATTTATTTTTAATGTTGTCTTTTATATGGTATATATAATTGATTACGATGAAATAATTTTTTCTATAGATAAATTATATACTTGCAATAAAATACTGTTAATCAATACGTTGTGAGGATGATGCGCTGGACTGAGATTAAAATTAAATCAACGTGCCGGAGTAATCGGGCACCAAGCGCAAAAACGATGCCACTACTTTTTTTCAAAAGCTAAGAGTAACCGATTGATTATCGAGTAGTCTAAAATTTAGATTGATGCTAGTTAGGAGATTATTAAACGCTTTATAGAATGAATTCGAAACGTCACCTACTTATAGTGGACGGTAGCCCATACGTAACCGGGATTCTTGTTCAGACGCTGAAGAAAGATTTCGACGTAACGGTTGCCTCTAACGGACAGGAGGCCGCTCAACTGCTTACTCAGGGTAACCGCTTTGATTGCGTGTTAACCGATCTGGAACTGGATGTATTCAGTGGTTTTGACCTTATTAAGTTTATTCGGTCTAACCGCCTGCTATGCCAGACTCCAATTGTTGTTTTATCCGCTAAATCGGATAGTAATACGCGTATTCAGTGTTTGGAACTGGGTGTTGATAGCTTCATGCCTAAACCATTTAATCCAACTGAAGTAAAGGTTCGCCTGCTGGCCACCATACGCCGGGCGGATATGCCCGTTGCGGAAGAAGCGCCTGAACGTCCTGGTCCTGTTTCGGCCCGATTATTGCCTGAGGTTGAATCGTTTTGGCAAAACAAATCACGCATTTTGTTTATGGTGCTAAAGGGGTATTCACTAGGGCAGAGCGCCTGACAATTTATTAACGAATACGGCAAACTAGTCTCTGTTTCGCCTGCTGATACCGAATAGACACCAAAACAGTTACAAAATGCGTGCCAATGAGTTGTACCAAAGCGGAGCTAGAAAAAGCGTAAACCAGCTTAGTTTTGTGAACGATACACCCGCATTTTGTATCTTATTAGTGGAGAAAGACAACTTAATTGCTGGCCGGTTTAGTGCGCTCGTTCCAAGTGATACGTCTGTCGTTCGATTCAACAACGTAAAAGACGCGGGTCGGTGGCTGAGCAATACCAAAGAAGTTGATCTTATCATTGTTGAAGAAAATGCCTTTAATGTTCTGCTCCCCAAAGTTCGGAACAACCCCAGCTGGCAGCACGTACCGGTATTGGTTGCCTGTTTCTCTCTGAATAAACAGTTGATTGCCGCTGCCATTAAAGCCAGAGCAACCGACCTGCTGGTTCTGACAGAAAATGATCAGGACATTCGTATTACCATCAACAACTACCTGGATTTAAACAAACGCGTTCTTTCGGTGCCACCAGTATCGAAAAAACCAGTATCGGTCGTCTTTTCGATGCCCCTCTGGAAACGCGGTATTGACGTGGCTGTCTCGTTGACGGCTCTGCTTCTTGCCTCCCCCGTCATGATTCTGACGGCTCTTTTCATAAAGTTAGATTCTAAAGGCCCTATCCTGTACAAATCGTTGCGGATCGGGGCTAATTATAAAGAGATTAGCATGTACAAGTTTCGCACAATGAAAGTGCAGGCTGACCAGCTGATTTCCCAGATGAGCGATCAGAACATCTACGCCAAAAAGCCCACGGCTGAGGTAATGGATGAAGATACGCGCTGTACTGACTGTAAATTGAAAGGTGTTGTCTGTCAGCAGCCGTTATTCGATCAGGATAAAACTATTTGCGAAAAAGTGTACCAGGCAAAGCTTGACGATAACGCCAAGTTTATGAAATTCCGCAATGATCCGCGGATTACCCGCTTGGGTGGATTCCTGCGTAACAGCAGTATCGATGAACTGCCCCAGCTATTTAACATCCTGTTTGGGGATATGTCGCTGGTGGGTAACCGGCCGCTACCGCCCTACGAAGCCGAGCAGCTGACAACAAACCTGGCTGCCGAACGTTTTGCTGGTCCGGCAGGACTAACGGGACTGTGGCAGGTGAAAAAACGGGCAAAAGGAAAAGGCCCCGTGTCGGACGAAGAGCGGATTGCCCTCGATATTGAATACGCCAGAACCTTTTCCTTTAAAACAGATATGTACATTATCTGGAAGACAATCTTCAGCGTATGGCAAAAGGAGAACGTGTAGCCGAAGAGGGCCGACCGGCTGGATCTCCGGCGCTCATATCGCTCGTTACAATCAATTACAACCAGGCCGAAATTACCCGTCAGTTTCTCGAATCGACCCGCTCGCTGACGTATCCAAACGTCGAGATCATTATTGTCGACAACGCATCTCAACCCGTACTAAGCACCTGCCTTGATGCCAGCCAGTATCCAAACCTGCGCATAATCCGCAGCGAGCGTAATCTGGGTTTCACAGGGGGGAATAACCTGGGTATCGAAGCGGCCAATGGTGATTTCCTGTTTATCGTCAATAACGATACTGAACTAACGCCCACCCTGCTTGACGAGTTACTGGAGCCTTTCCGGATCGATCCGCGCATTGGGGTTACGTGTCCCAAGATCAAATTTTACGATACGCCCGATGTACTCCAGTATGCTGGATATAACTCGATGAATATGTACACCGGGACCGCGACGCCTGTTGGCCTGAATCAGCCCGACAGCGGACAGTACGATACCTCCGGTGTTACGAATTTCGCGCACGGCTGCGCCATGATGGTTCGCCGGGAAGTGATTGAGCGAGTAGGTCGGTTTGCCGAGCGATTCTTCCTGTACTACGAAGAGCTTGACTGGTCGCAACGAATAAAAGATGCGGGCTATCTGATTTATTATCAGTCTTCGGCCTACATTTTGCACAAAGAATCCGTATCCGTCGGACCCCAGAATCCGATGAAGACCTACTACCTGACCCGTAACCGGATTCTGTACATGCGACGGCACTGCTCCCCCGCGCAGCGCCTGATCTTTTACCTGTTTTTTGCGGGCTGTGTTTTTCCCAAGCACATGGCTACGTACCTGCTCCGGGGAAAGTTAGAACACGCTCGTGCATTTGCTAAAGGTGTCTTCTGGAATTTTACCTCAACGAGTGTCTCGACGGTATAATCTCCGGATGGCAGATAACGTATTGATTCTGTGTATCATCTGATTGGTTTTCTGTTCTTCTTTCTGTTTTTTCTGGTTTTTTACACGTATCTAGGGTACGGTATTGTTGCCTGGCTGTTGGTCAAGTTACTGAGAAAAAAAAGTCCGGCGCATCAAGCGCTATCCGATGAGTCACTGCCGCATGTGACGATGGTCGTACCGGCCTATAACGAACGGGCGTATTTAGCCGAAAAATTACAGAACTGTCTGCATCAGGATTACCCACCCGAAAAACTGCATCTGCTGTTTGTAATTGAAGGCTCGACGGATGGTTCGGATGAGTACCTGCAGCAGCGCCAGGCTGAACTGCCTGATTTGACGATGCTGTCGGGAACGCAGCGTCTGGGGAAAGTGTCAGCTATGAATCGGGCAATGCTGCAGGTGACAACACCTATCACTATTTTTACGGATGCAAATACCCAACTGAACCGGGAAGCTGTCCGGCGGCTGGCCCGGCGCTTCGATGCTAAAGCGGTTGGCGCCGTGACGGGCGAGAAACGCATTAGTTTACAAGGAAAAGAATCAGCTGCGGGCAGTGGCGAAGGGCTGTACTGGAAATACGAGTCGTTTCTGAAAAAGCTGGATGCCCAGCTATACACTATTGTGGGGGCAGCGGGTGAACTGTTTGCGGTACGTACCGATCTATATGAACCCGTCGAACCGGATACGCTGCTCGATGATTTTATTATTTCGCTGCGCATAGCCGGGCGGGGTTACCGGGTTGATTATGCACCTGATGCCTACGCGGTGGAACGTCCGTCGCATTCGGTAGGAGAGGAAACCAAACGAAAAATTCGCATTGCAACGGGCGGCTTTCAGGCTATGCAACGATTGGCATACCTATTGAATATAGCAAAATATGGCTGGCTAAGTTTTCAGTACGTATCGCACCGGGTACTACGATGGGCAGTTACACCGTTCTGTTTACCAATGCTGTTCCTGCTGAACCTGATCCTGGTGACCCAGCCCGCCGACGAGGCTGGTTTCTGGTGGTTGATACTGGCTGGTCAGGTGCTGTTTTACGGAGCCGCTTACGTCGGGTACGTATTAGAAAACCGGCAGACACGCTGGAAACTGACGTTTGTGCCGTTTTATTTCGTATTCATGAACGGATGCGTGCTGGCCGGTTTTGTCCGTTTTAGCCGGGGCAACATATCGGGAGTCTGGGAAAAATCCCGGCGGGCCGACTGATTCTGCATAAATTATGAATGTATTTGATCGGGATACGTACAGTCTTGATGAACCCACCCGAAGTGGCTGGATACTGGGCGGACTGGGGGTGCTGTTAGCCTTGGGAGCTGGCTGGCTGATCGGGAATTTTGGTGCGATAGGAGGAGCCGCTACGGTGATAGTTCCTATTGCGATAATCATGCTGGTCGGTATACTGGTTGAGCCTAAAGTAGGCCTGTTTGTCTTCATCACCCTGGGTTTTGCTCTGGGATTTACCCGTTTCATTCCCACCGAAGCACCCTTGGGCCTATCGCTGGACGGCGTATTATGGATGACTTTCCTGAGTGTACTGCTGAATGGAAAGCGAATGACCTGGAAACGGCTGAACAGCCCCATTTTCTACTTATTACTGACCTGGTTCTTCTATACCGTTCTGGAATATTTTAATCCGGAAGTGCCAAACCACGAAGCCTGGTTTTACAAGGTGCGGTCGTTTTCGCTGAACTGGCTGCTGATTACTGTCATCGTACTGGTCCTGCCGATCTCCCGGCGGGATATCCGCTGGTTAGTAGGCATATGGCTTTTCTGGTCATTCATGAGTGCGCTCTGGGCCTTTAAGCAGCAATATCTCGGTCTGGCCGATGCCGAAGCTCACTGGTTATTTGCGCTCGGAAACGCCAAAACGCACGTACTGTGGGGGCAGTTGCGCAGCTTCTCATTCTACTCCGATGCGTCCCAGTTTGGCGGGGAGATGGCCGGCATGACGCTGATCTGCCTGATCTTCCTGATGTCGGCCAAAGGGGGATTACATAAGCTGTTCTTTCTGGGGATGGCCCTCGTGATGTTCTGGGGCTTCGCCGTATCAGGAACCCGGAGCGCTCTGTTCGTGATGATTGGCGGATTCCCGTCCTATCTGGTTCTCCGGCGTAATCCGGCCACCCTCCTGAAGGGGGCTGCCGTAGCCGCTCCCATTATGGCAATCCTGTTGTTTACGCACATTGGCGATTCAGTCTATCAGATTTACCGAATCCGGACGGCGCTGCGTCCTTCTGAAGATGCATCGTTCATGGTTCGGATGGAAAACCAGGCGATGCTACGTAATTATATGAAAGATTTGCCGTTTGGGGCCGGGCTAGGCACGTCGGGGGGGATGGGGGCTCGATTTTCGCCCAACCACGGTGCTGCGCAGATTCCGCCCGACAGCTGGTACGTCGAACTCTGGATCGAAACTGGCATTGTCGGCATGGTGCTGTATATACTGATGCTACTGGCCATTATTGGCATTGGAACGCTGAAAGTATGGCAGCTTAAGGACCTGTGGCTGACAACCGTATTGCTGGCTATGCTGGCGGAGTTTATTGGTATATCCGTAATGAGTTACTCGAATCCAACATTAGGACAATTTCCGACCAGCACAATGCTGGCCATCAACGCCGTTCTGTTTACGACCTGCCAACGCTGGGATATTGATCCCAGCATAAAAGGTGCTGATCTGTTGGGCCAATAAGTGAAAAGGATTCATGGAAAATTTTGACTGCATCATCTGCGTAGGACAAACCGCTTGGGAAGGCGATTTTCAGAAGGCTGTCGTACAACTCATGACAGAGCTGTCTGTACGTCACCGGGTTCTGTACGTCGATTACCAATACACGCTGAAAGATTATGCCATGCATCTGCTGGGTAAGCGGTCGCTCCCCGGCCGAACCTTATCGCGGGCCGAGCCACTGGTGAAGAAAACAATGGCCAACGGGGGCGAGGTCTATGTCTGGACCCCACCTGTTATGCTGCCCATCAACTGGCTAACCGAGTCTCCGTATGATGCCTTGTTGAAACAGAACGTTGGTCGCCTGACGCGGCAGCTGCGGGGGGTCATGAAAAAGCTTGATATGCACCGTCCGCTGGTGGTAAACGGTCTGAATCCGGTCTTTGGCCTCCCCATGCTGGGAAAACTCAACGAGTGGGCCACCATCTATTACTGCTTCGACGAAATAACGATTGGCCGCTGGATGGGTCGGCATGGCGGTCGCTATGAACTGGATTACCTGCGTAAGGTCGATGCAGTTGTCACTACGTCGACGGCGCTGCTGCAATCCAAATCACTCCTTCAGCCGAATGCGTTCTGCGTGAAGAATGGGGTGAATTTCGAGCTCTTTAACCAGGCTAATCAACTGACCGATAAAAAGCCCACCGTAAAACCAATTGTGGGTTATCTGGGAACGGCCGACGACCGGGTCGATCTGCCCTTGGTTGAGCATTGCGTCAAAACGATGCCCGACGTGCTGTTTCAGTTCGTGGGCGAGGTGCACGAGCCTAAAATCATTGAGCAGCTCTCTGTATACCCAAACGTTACGTTCACCCCGCCACATCAGCCGCACGCGCTACCGCCTTTGCTGGCCCGGATGAAAGCGGCTATGATCCCCTACGTGCGTAACGATCATACGTACACGATCTATCCGCTTAAGATTAACGAATACCTCGCAGCTGGGTTGCCGGTGGTTTCGACACCGTTTGCCATTCTGGACGATTTCGACGAAGTAATTGAGCTGGCTCAGGAACCGGAGGAGTTCGCGCAGGCCCTGCAACGGGCACTGGCTGATGAGGACGACCAACGCCGGGAGCAGCGGGTAACTACGGCGAAAAATAATTCCTGGGAGCAGCGGGCGCAGGAATTTGAGGAAGTAATTGACGTATTGGCCAAACAACGAATTCCTGCTGCGCAGGTTACCAAAGGCGCCTGAATTTCAGGGTATTTATTCGGGCTGGCCGATTAACGGACTAACGACGGTTGCGCTGGCTGGTTCGGCCGTGATCCACTGCTCCATTTTTTCGTCATAGTATTTGAGTACCCGGGCCGGATTCCCGCCAACGACTGAGTAGGGCAGGACATCGCGGGTGACCACACTCCCCCCCGCCACAACCGAGTGGCGTCCAATACGAACACCGGCCGTTATGGTTACGTTAGCCCCGATCCAGCAGTCATCTTCAATGACAATTTGTTTCCGGCTAACGGCCTGTTTGCGAATCGGTACGTTAGGATCCTGATAACCATGATTCAGGCCGGATATAACAACATGCTGGGCAATAATCACATCAGAACCGATGCTGACGGGGCCAATGACTACGGAGCCAATACCAACCAGACTGTTGCTGCCAATCAAAACATCGCCCACCCCGTTATTGATCACGCAGAAGTCCTCGACAGTGCTGCGGGCACCTATAGAAAACTTGTTGAAGGGTAATACATCGAGCCGGGCGGTAGCACTGATAGCGGCTGACTGATGACGCTTGTGAACGAAGGGGTTGATAACCCAATTAACCCAACGCCGGGGACGTGCCTGATTCCGCGGAATCAACAGATAATGCACCAACCGTTTCAGGGCCGGATATGTGTTAAGATAGGCAGTTACAGACATGAACGTCAGTCTTGTGGTGAGCACGAATAATAACCAGGCTTTGAAGAGCAATGTTATCATTTATACGCTCCCTCAGACAGGGCGTCACATAGCAAAATAAATACAGATCGTATTTCAATTACGAATTTATGCTCAAAGGAGTAAGTATAATCAGGTAGATGATTTATTTTGATGCAGTCTAGTTGCCATTTTCTAGCCATTTTTGTCTGTTTAGACGAAAATGGCTAGAAAATGTGCGAAATAGTAAAGAATAAATTGCCTTTCTGTTGAGCCGGTAACATACAGAAAAAAAGGTGTTTTCGGTGAAAAAATCTTAGCTACGCCAATTTTTAGGAAGGCAACGATTGGGAGATAATACCGAACATATCTCTACAAAACAAGTAGTATTCAGGGAGTTAGTCGGCAGAGGTTTTGGTGTCGTGAGGAGCCAGGGGAGTCAGATACGAGAAAGCCCGGTTGAATTCCTTTCTGGCTCGATTTCGGAAAGCCTGCCACAGCGTGCCGTCTTTGGCCAGCGTGCGGGTGCCAGTCCAGACGCGGGCCGATGAGACTTTCATCTGCCTGACCTGACCGTACGGCATCATATCAAAGCACAATCGACCGTCTTCGCCCCAGGTCCGGTTGTGCATCATGTATCCTGCTTTCAACCCTGCTTCCCGAACGTAGCCCATGCTGATGCCGTACGCATTGAGGTAAGGACGCTTGTAATGCCGGAACTCGGCAATAACGTCCTTCATAGTTTCGTGCAGCGTCAACTGCCAGCGGGGCATCTGGGAATTGGCGATAAACGAGTACCGGCCATATACACAAACCACGCCGGTCCTTTGCAATACCTTCATCATCTCATCCAGCCAGTTGGTCGGGTAGAAACAATCGGCATCGGCCAGCAGCATGTACTTCCCGGCGGCCATCTCTTGGCCCATCTGCCGGGCAGGACCGCATCCCTGAATAGGCTGGAAAAAATTCCTGATGTGCAGCCGATCCATCGTTTCCTGGGTACGGTCCGTGGATTGGTTATTCACCGCTACGATCTCAAAGGGAATCGTCGTTTTGAGCTTTGAGAGAGTGCTGACGCACCGCAGCACGTTGATTTCTTCGTTGTAGGCAATAACCATAACCGATACCAACGGCTCGGCGCTGATTTTCTGGTCCAGTCGCGCATTGATATCATCAAAAACAGACTGGGGGACTTCATCAAGTGACGTGAACGGAAACTCGTGCTGCTGAAGCCAGGCAGGGTTAGACAGGAAATGTTTGAGAGGAGCCATGTATCATAAAAAAAGAGGTAAATCACAATGACTGCTACATCTTACCGCAACAAAAAAGTGTACGATACAGACTATCAGGCTGTAATCTTTCTTTAGAATGAAAAATAGCTGTCAGGTAACATTAGGTACGTATCCAGCGCGATGGAATAAGATCCGCGGTATTCCAGTCGGGTTTGTTGCGGAACCAGGCCTGTGGGGCCAGCACTGTTTTCTGCGGATTGGAACTCAGCCAGGCACCCCACCAACTGAAGGAACTATTGGCAATAATATGGTGATGGCACTGGCTCATCAACTGTAAATCGTCTACGTCGGCGTCAGAGCCCGTGTTTGTTACGAACGTGTGCGCCGTGGTTAGATTCAGGTTTTCCTGTACCCAGGCTGGGTCGTCGCTAAACACGAAAAAATGCCCGTTCGGATGCTGTTCCAGCATTTTCGCCGTAGCCCGCTGGTAGTAATCGAGCCCGACAAAGCCAAAGGACTGACTGAACTCCGGGTGGTTTACGTAATCTCCCCGCCGGATGTGCAGCGAAATCGGCGTCTCGGTCTGACCGATTCTGGCTTGATAGGCACCAAAAGCGGGGCCGGGCGTGCGCCGGAACGTCAATTCCTGCCGGATAATATCGGCATACCCGGCAAAGTACCGCTCCGACTGCCAGAACCCATCCAGTGTAACAAACTGGGCTTTCGTCTGATTTACCCGCGGATCATAATGAAACTGCTGTTCCTGAACAAACGCGAAAACAGGTTTCAGACTCCGGTTGGGCAGTAGTTTAGTGAATTTTGATACGTATAAATAAGGCGACGTATTCAGCACCTGGTAATCGATCGAGAAACGGTCCAGTTTGAACAATCGTACTGTATCAGTTTCGTACGTCTGTAAATAATAACTCAGATCGAAATAAAGGGACGTGTTGTACCGCAGCGCCAGACTTCGGCCAATGGCGTACTGGAACAATTGGTTGCCCAGGCCGCTCGTAATTCGGGTAATAATCATAAGCTAAGATGAGTTATGAGCGAATGGTCAGACAGGTCGGCCGGGGGGGAGTGAATAATGCTGTTCCAGGTACGGCATCACCTCGTCGCGGGTACGGGCGTGCAAAATAGTGGCACCTGACAGGGCCGGAAAAATGGTAGTATACTCGTTGAACGGATGCTCCATACCGCCCGAGGGGTGCGACAGAATTATATTGATGCCGCCAAAATAACTGGCCAGGGCCGCCGTACCGCCGTGCATCGAGATAAAACGGTCGCAGTTGGCATACACCAGCAACTGCAGGTGGTTAAAATTGGTAACCCGGTCGCGGTACTGCTCGTGAAGGTCGTGCATCAGCAGGACGTCCGGGTGGGTTTCCCGCAGCCAGGCGTGCTCGTTCAGGTCCATGATTTCGCTGTTGTCCAGAACGATCTGCGAGGAAAGCGGCCGGTTATAGATGATCTGATACCGATCCTTGTAGGTCGAAATAATCGCGTCCAGCGTTGGGATGTCCAGGAAGTTAATGGGCGGACGATCCCATTCAATATTGTATTTATTAGCAATGATCAGCAGCGGCTTGTCGTACACAAACCAATCGTTCTGATAGTGGCTTTTCAGCGGCACCCGCGCCCACTTGCTGTAATCGAAGGTAGGGCTGTGGGTCATGTTAGGAACATCGTAGTAATCGTACCCGGCCTGCCAGATGCGCTTTGGGTATTTCTCGACGTGATCTTGGCTGAAGAAATAAAACGGTTTCGTATCCGTGCAGGAAATGGTCTGCCGGAGGGTGCCGTTCAGGTGATGCCAATACGCGAAAGGTAAGACGTAGCGTAGCTCCTGGTCGAATTCGCCGTGATAATCAATGACTTTATACGGCTTGCGGTTTACGTAATCATCGGGTAGAAAACGAAGCTGATTGATGCGGCAAAAGTAGTTATCCCGGACAAAGTACCGCAGGTCGCGACGGATACGGGGATACTTCAGGGTGGCTACGACGTAAAGAAATTTCAGCAAGAAGCGCTGCATGGGCAAACGAACAGGAATAAAGCTTGAACGTAACAAGCTACGTTGACGGGGGGAACTGTCCTATTTGACCGCTTTCGCTACAAAAGGTCACTTGTTTTGTTTACGAAAATGCTGGTTCGTAAACTATTTAAGGCGTCATTTACGCTAATCGCCTTGTCCGCAAAGCGATTAGCGTAAATGACGTTTAGTCAAAAGGGAACAGCCAGGACGCAAGGGTATAGAACCGGATGGGGGCCGGCGTGGGGCGGTAGGCCAGAGCCGCAGGATAATCCGGCGCTGCCATGAAACTGGCAATACGCCAGAAGCCCGGCTCACCCAGAATGGCATCTGCGACGGTATGATGCCCATCCAGCGCGGGAATATCAGCCAGCGTATCACTGATCCCCCGGCCGGTGGCTTTGATGAGCGCTTCCTTACGGGTCCAGAGCTGAAAGAAAAAAGCGTGCTGATCGGAGGCTTCGTTCAAAAACTGCTGCTCCGTCGGGCTGAAACTAAGCGAAGCAATATCCGCAAAGACCAGTCCGGTAGCACTGTTTTCCAGGTCGACGCCCACCGCCGACGGCCCAACGGCCAGCAGAGCCCAGTCTCCGGCGTGTGTAACGTTGATATGTTTAGCCAGTTCCGGAGGCAGCATCGGCTTGCCATACTGACCCACATGGATCGGAACCGTAACCGGCGGCAGCTGGGCGTAACGACCAATCAGCATGCGTAACAACGCCCGGGTGTACACAAACCGGCGTCGGTCATCGGAGCGATGGTATCGCTGCGCCCGGTTGTATTCATCGGGTTGTAACTGAGCCAGCAAACGTTTATCGAAGGAAATAAAATCAGGCAGGTAGCATCGGAAAATTGCCAGTTCATTCGCCGACCAGTCAGGTTCGGCGGGTAGCCAGTCTACCACAGCCTGGGTAAAACAATCGACGGTTGACTGGGACATAAACGGCTGGGTTAGTACACAAAACTATCGGTTTGGTAGCTAGTAGCAAATGATAAGTTACTCAAGCCAGGAATACCGGTTGTTTTCTGGGTGACGGACGACGGAATAAAGCGTCTTAATAGCTAATTATGACAATGCTGTTTCGTACACTTTTCCAGAATAATTCCTGGCTTTGGAACAGACTGTCAGTGATAAGCTGGCTGGGGGGGCTTTTGTTTTTGGCAGTAGTTCAAAATACGGCTGCCCAGCAATGTACTGGTGTCGCCGGAGAACCTCCTATCAATCAGTCGTTTGGTACGATGGCCGGCGGTAATCAACTGGTCAACGAAACAACGTATCGATTTTCGAGCTCGGTCTGCCCCGATAATGGGGAATACGGTCTGACGCCCAGTATAACCGGCAACTGTTTCGATAATGCCTGGCACAACATCCCGGAAGACCACACGCCCGGCGATGTACAGGGAAACATGCTCGTTATTAACGCGGCCGACGAAAAAGGAGCCTTCTATCAGCAGACCCTGACGGGCCTGTGCGGAGGTACGAAATATGAGTTTTCGCTCTGGGGCGTCAATCTGCTGAAACCGGGTATCTGTTCTGACTATGCCTTACCTAACCTGACAATTCAGATCGAGACAAGCAACGGGCGGGTGCTGCAAACCATCGATTTTGGTTTTATTGACGTAACTGCCACGCCCGTCTGGCGCCGGTTTTCCACTACGTTTTCGGCGCCTAAAGTAGCGGAACCGGTGGTCGTTCGATTAATCAACAACCAGGGCGCGGGTGGCTGCGGAAACGACATGGCGCTGGATGATATTCAGTTGAAACAGTGCGATGTGTGTCCACCCGAACCGGCTTATATTCCCGATGTCTTTACGCCCAACGGCGATGGCGTAAACGATCAGCTAAGCGTTTATCTGCAGCATTCGGTGTCGTTTACCATGAGTGTGTATAACCGCTGGGGCAAGCCGGTTTTCTTCAGCAATGCGCTGACGCAGCACTGGGATGGTAATATGGCGGGCAGTCCGTGCGAAGCGGGGCATTATACCTGGATTATTCGGTATGAGGTGCCCAGTTCGGAAAATACGGTCCGGGAGTACGTGCAGGAAGGACGGGTACTGTTGGTACGCTAATCCAATTCGAACATCAGGTAATATCAGGGGGCACAGATTGAGGAGTGAGGACGATGTTGATCTGAATGGATATGATAGTTATGAAAAGCCTACTGACAACGTTGGTAGTATGCGCGGGCCTATTTTATCTCATCGGCCCCGCCGAAACGCATACGTTACTGGCCAGCGTGGTCCTGCCACAAACGACGGGAAAAATTCCGATTGATGCCAAACGCTGGTATCAACTCAACAACGTAACGAACGGACTGGATGGTCTGTTTGACGGCAATACGCAGGAGGCCGTCAATACGGGCTGGAACAAACTACTCGCCAATTACGACGCGTATTACCCATTGCTGGAAGGCGAGCAGATGACCATCGAACGAATCCGAATGTATGATGGTCAGGGCGAGAACAAAGAGGCCCCCGTAACGCTGTATATCATCAATGACCGCTGGGAGCGGATACCGATTGCCCGTTTTCTGGGCGATCATTACAACAAATGGGTTGGTCCGGACCCCGGAAATCCAGATAATTTCGATCTGAAAACACCCATTACCGGCGCCCGTTACCTGGTGTTGAATACATCGGGCGCGTATCCCAACGAACTGGAACTGTACGGGACCCACCAGGCGGGGGCTGCACCTTCGCCTACCCCCATTCGGCCTACGCCTTTCAGACAGATGGTGGGCGTGAATGCGTTTGAGTGGAATCTGGAAGATGCTAATGCCCCCTGGAAAATCGACGAGAGCCGGATTCCGGCCGTCAAAACGTTTTCGTCTATCCGGCACTATATGGATTGGGAAAAACTGGAATCGACGCCGGGCCAGTATACTTTCAACCCCACCGGCGCCGGTAGCTGGAACTATGATGCGCTGTACGAACGCTGTAAAGCCGAAGGTATTACGGTGCTGGCCTGCCTGAAAACCATTCCCCAGTGGCTGGAGAATACGTACCCTGCGGGCGAACGGGATAATGAGAATGTACCGGCTCCCTATGGCCGGAACTTAGCCGAGCCCGCGTCGTATATCGAGCAGGCCAGAGTAGGGTTTCAGTTTGCGGCCCGGTACGGATACAACCAGAAGATTGATCCGGCGCTGGTTAAGGTCAGTTCCGTAAAAACCTGGGCGGGTATCAATACCCAAAAAATCGGGCTGGGCCTGATTCGCTATATTGAATGCGAAAACGAACGGGATAAAACCTGGAAAGGCCGCAAAGCGTACCAGACCGCGCGCGAATATGCCGCCAACTTGTCGGCCTTTTACGACGGACACAAAAATACGCTGGGACCGGGCGTTGGCATTAAAAACGCCGATCCATCCATGATTGTCGTGATCGGGGGGCTGGCTGCTTCCTCCACTGACTACGTGCGGGGGATGATTGACTGGTGCCGTGAGTTCCGGGGCCTGAAACCCGACGGACGGGTTGATCTGTGCTGGGATGTGATGAACCAGCACCTGTATGCCAACGACGCTGCTTCGTCGCAGGGGGGCGGCTCGTCGCGGGGGGCAGCGCCGGAGGTAGCCAGCGTGGGCGAACAGGCGCGGGAATTTGTGAAAGTGGCTCACCAGGCCGCCCACGATATGCCCGTCTGGATTACGGAAGCGGGCTACGACCTGAACCAGGGCAGTCCGCTAAAAGCGATTGCGATTGGTAGCAAGAGCGTTCAGGAAACCCAGGCCGACTGGATCTTGCGAACAGCCCTGGTCTACGCCCGGGTCGGTATCGATCGCCTGTTCTTCTACCAGCTGTACGATGATAACCTGGCCAATCCAACCCAGTTTTCGTCTATGGGGCTGATCAACGGTGATAAAACGCGCAAACCAGCCGCCGATTATTTATACCAGGTACGAAATCTGCTGGGTGATTATCGGTATCAGGAAACCCTTCCTGCCGAACGAACCAGTGGGGTTGTGGTGGATCGGTACGACCTGGCCGGCAAATCGGCCTTCGTATTGGTGGTGCCGGATGAACACGGCCGAACCACTCGCTACAACCTGGCTATCCCGAAGGGTGATACGGTACGGATCTGTACGCCCAGAATTGGAAGCGAGACGATGACGCAGGAAATACGGGTGAGCACTACGGGAATGATTCCACTTACTGTTACCGAAACACCTATCTTCGTCCTGCCGGCATCGGGTGAGCGAATCGTGGATAGTGGACTGGCTACTGTGCAGGTTTATCCGAATCCCGCGGCCAACTACGTCGATATTGTTCTCGAAAATGGTGTTTTTACGCCGGTTAGCATTGTTGTTGTGGATAGCAAAGGCAGCAAGCAGAGCGACCCTATTCGATTTGCCAAGCCTGTCCGGCAGTTCCGCGAGCGGCTGGATCTTAGTGATTTGCCCGGTGGCGTTTATCTGCTCGATATCCGGCAGGATCAGTACCGAATTGTGAAAAAAGTGATCCGAACAGATTAAGAAGGCCGTAATTACCGCGTGTGTATATAAATGAGTAACAAAGAAAAGGCTATGAACGGGGGGAAATGGATCACCATTTCTACGGCCATTTCCACCGTTTTTCAATTCGTTCAGGTCGCTATTCTGGCCCGGTTGCTGGAGCCGGATGACTTTGGTATCGTGAGCGTCAGTAATCTGATCATTGGCTTCTTCCAGATTTTTTCCAATCTCGGATTTTCCAACTCGATCATCTACAAGCAGGAAAGTGACCGGAAAGTCCTCTCGACGCTGTATCTGCTCAACCTGATGGTTGGCGCGCTCATTTTCGTTATCGTCTACGTCAGCACGCCCTATATCATTACGTTCTACGACGAGCCTAAA
This sequence comes from Spirosoma sp. KUDC1026, assembly GCF_013375035.1. Taxonomy (NCBI): domain Bacteria; kingdom Pseudomonadati; phylum Bacteroidota; class Cytophagia; order Cytophagales; family Cytophagaceae; genus Spirosoma; species Spirosoma sp. KUDC1026. The sequence goes on from NZ_CP056032.1 coordinate 2,965,536, forward strand.
CTGGAAGGGGTCGTTAAACTGGCTGCTTATTATTTTCTGATCGTTTACTTCGGTCAGCTGTACATGTTTCTGCTGGAGAAAGAACTCCGGTTCCGGTCAGTAGCTACCGTTGATATTCTCGGAACGGTGATCGGCTCGGCTGTGACGATTGCACTGGCGTTCAATGGCTTTGCGGAGTTGTCGATGATTATCGGCTCGCTGGTTGGGCAGACCGTCCGGACGATCCTGCAGGTTATGTTGGGCTGGCCGCTGTTCAAACCCATGCTGTCGTTCAATCTGCGCGAAGCGGGGGAACACCTCCGTTTCGGGATGTATAACCTGGGCGATGGGCTGCTGGGGTTCATTCAGTCCAACTCCGATAACATCTTCATCGGCGGAATGCTGGGGGTCAAGCTGCTGGGGTACTATACCATCGCTTACCAACTGGCTATTTTTCCGATCACGAAACTTAACCCGATCATTTTACAGGTCGCCTATCCCATTCTGGCCAAGATGAAAGAGGATACGGCGGGTCTGAAAAACTCGTATCTTAAGATTCTGGATTTTATCAGCTACTGCAACCTGCCGCTGCTGGCGGGTCTGTTCGTGACGGCCGAGAGCGTTGTGCCGCTGTTCTACGGACCGGGCTGGGAGCAAACGATTGACCTGATCCGAATCTTTGTGTTCGTGGGATTTTTTACCTGTCTGAGCCATCCGCTCTTTACGCTGGCCTTCACCAAAGGGAAACCGAACCTGTTGTTTTACCTGAACCTGGGAACGCTGGTCGTGAAAATTCCGCTGGTGTATGTACTGGGGACGTACTGGAGCGTAACGGGTATTGCAATGGCCTTTCTGCTCGCAACGCTGCTGAACCTGATTGCCAACTTTGTAATCGTGCACATGCTGGTTGGCGATTTCATGGGTGTATTTCTTCGCAATATTGCCAAGCCACTTATTTTCTGCCTGATTATGGTTGGCGCGGTAACGCTCTACAAAATCTTTGTTGGCTACGAAGGGCTGGCCAACACCATTGCCGAAGTCGTGCTGGGCGGCAGCATTTATGGCGGGCTGACGCTGGCCTACAAAATATCTCTCTCTGAGATAAAGACGTACCGACAGGCCATTCTCTAGGCGACCGGCTGAGGGTACGTCAACGCAAAACTGGCCTCCGAAATGCTCTGCTAAATACGTAATGGTGACTGTCAATCAGGGACGACGTACTTTCGGGTTTCGAACAGCTGTCCTGAATCAATTCGTATCCGTTTGTCCAGATTCTTTCCAGATTTGCGGGTTTAATTTGGAAGTCGATCAGCAACTGTATGAAATTATTAGTCATTGAAGATGAGCCGGGCCTTAGTCAGACCATAACCCAGTTTTTGCAGAGTCAGGGCCATATCTGTGAAACGGCAACGACTTACCAGCAGGCACAGGAAAAAATTGGCGTGTATGCGTACGACTGTGTGTTAATCGATCTGATGCTGCCCGGCGGTAATGGCCTGGATATTCTGAGCCAGTTAAAACAGGAACATCAGGAAACGGGGGCTATCATCATCTCGGCGAAAGACTCGCTGGGAGATAAACTGGCCGGCCTGGATTTAGGCGCTGATGATTATCTCCCCAAACCGTTCCACCTGGCTGAACTCAACTCCCGCATCAAGTCTATTCTACGCCGGACGAAATTTGAGGGGTCGGCTAGTCTGGAGGTCGGCCGCCTGCGCATCAATACCGAAGCCCGCACCGTTTTTGTCGATAATCAGCCCGTTAGCCTGAATCGAAAAGAATACGATCTGTTGCTGTTGTTCGCAACCAATAAAAATCGGGTGATTAAGAAATCGGCGCTGGCGGAGCACGTATGGGGCGATAACGCAGATCAGTCGGATTCCTACGATTTTATTTATTCCCAAATCAAGAACCTGCGCAAACGATTCAGTCAGGTTGGCTACGAACTGGATATTCAGACCGTTTATGGCATCGGCTACAAATTCCTGGCCGACTGACATCTCTCATTAATGGATTGCTATGCGACTTCTTACCCGTAGCACGCTCTTAAGCGCGCTGGTTTTCTTTGTTGCTCTTATTAGCAGCGGGTTTTACATCTTTGACCAGGTGAGTCAGGAGGTAGAGGACGAAATAGGAGAGGAGCTACAGAACCGAAAACTGGAGATACTGGCCAGCATCGCTGCGCAGCCGAATCCGCTGGTAACTCACTCGGCCATAGCCAACGATTTTCAGCTGGATACCATCAGCCAAGCGGCTTATTTGGCACTGCGGGAGCATATGGAAGATATTTCCGTGTATGAACTGGTAGAGCAGGAGTACGAGCCCCATCGGCAACTGGTTACCAAATTCATCCATAAGGGTGTCTATTATCGCTTACGAATCCATATGTCGCTGCTCGACCTGGAGGACATGGGCGAGGTTATTGCGTTCAGTACCGGTGCTGTCATTGTTGGGCTGCTGCTTTTGAGTTTTCTGCTCAATTTTTTCCTGCAGCAGCGGCTCTGGCAACCTTTCTATTCAACGCTGGCCCAGCTGCGGGCATTCCGGATCGACCAGCCCGATCCGCTATTTTTGCCCACGAGTTCGGTTCAGGAATTTAAAGAGTTGAACAAGACGATTACCAACCTGACAACGGTCAACCAGCGCTCCTATCAGTACCAGAAGCAGTTTGTCGAAAACGCATCGCACGAAATTCAGACGCCCCTCGCCATTGCACTGCACCAGACGGAACAGCTCATTCAAAATCCTGAGCTAACGCCGGCCGACGCCCAGGCCCTGGAGTTACTGACCCAGCAACTGGAACGGTTATCGGCCCTGAATAAGGCGTTACTACTTCTCAGTAAAATCGACAATCAGCAGTTTGGCGATACGCAGTTAGTCAATCTGGGTGATATAGTACGTCGGACAGTGGACGAATACGAGTTCATGGCCGACCAGAAGGAACTGCACGTTCAACTGACCAGTCAGGGTGATCTCAAGCTGGCCGCCAACCAGTACCTCATGGAAATTCTGGTTCGTAACCTGGTTCGGAATGCGCTGTTCCACGCCGTTGCCGGGGGGACAATCACCATTCAACTGGTTGATCGCTGCTTACGTATCGAAAATACCACGGCTTCGGTGGCGGGCCAACCTGAAATGCTTTTCGGCCGGTTTGTCAAACAGAGTGATAAACCCCAGTCATTGGGCCTGGGCCTGGCCATTGTTAAATCCATCTGCGATACGTATCAATTTACGCCGACGATCACGCTGGAAGCGAATCTGTTTGTGATTTCCGTTCAGTTTTAGAATTCCAGATTGGTTCCAGAAATGCCCCGGAGCTTTGCCTTAACAAAACGGCAAACGGCATGAAAAAGGCGTCAATCTATTGGATCTGTATTCTATGTATAAGCTATTTAACAGGTTGGGGGCAAAGCACAACCAACCCGCTTCCTACTGCGGCTGATACCGTACCCAGCTCGGTCGGTACGTCCAGTAAAGCTACTAAGATCTCTCACGCCGAACCCTTGTACCTGGATCTGGTCCGGGATCTGGGCGCCCGTAAAGGAGAACGGGAATGGAACGTGGGTACCGAGTTCAGCCGACAGGGAGGAATGACGTCCTGGCATCCGTTTGTCGAATACGAATTTGCACCGATCAATCGACTCGGCCTGGAAGTTGAGGTCCCGTTTCAGCTTTTGGTGCCCACGTCCAGTCAGGAGTTACCAACGACGACCTTCCGGGTGCATAGTATCAAAACGTCGGTTCAGTGGACATATGCCGTAATTCGCCCCTGGCAAACCTCACTGGCGATTGGGTATACCAATGAACTGGTCGTCAATTCGGGCGGGATTCACGCGGGGAAAGCTATATTCACTACAGAGGAAGGACACCCGTTCCTGGTAGCCGCCAAAAAGTGGGGTCGGCACTGGAACAGTTTGGTGTATGCCGCACTGGGCGGTCAATTGCCGATGCACGGCGCTATCCGTTCTGATGGGTACGAGCTTAACCTGGCTCTGCACTACGTCATTCCCCAGTATAAAGCCTTTGTTGGGGTCGAACTCTATCAATACCGTAATGGACCCCTCCAGGAGCAGACTGTTCGTCCGCAAGTGCGCATAGCCCTGAAAAACAACCTGCTTCTTGGCCTGGTGAGCAGCCTGCCTGTGAACGGCACGGGTACCGCTAGTTCTTTTCTCCGGCTCATTTACGAGCCACGACGTCGCTAAGCTTACTCGGCGGTCACTCCGTCGGCGGTGACGCGAAAGGCTAAGTTCACCGTTGAGAAGTGGTTTTTGGTGTCGTAGACGTACACGAACAGACGATAGGCATCCGGTTGTTGGGGCAGGACAAAATCCACGTAAGGGCCGTTGGTGGAACGGATCAGCCCGCTGATAGCGGGGCGGCTGGTATTGATGTAATCGGACGTGTTTTTTGCCGCCAGTTTGATCTCCCAGCGGTAAGACAACGTATCGCCATCGGGGTCGGTCGCCAGAATCTGGGCGCGGTGAAGTCCCGTCGCTACTGGAAAAGACTGGCTGAGGGCAGTTGAGCCATCGACCACCAGTTTATGAATGACCGGAGCCCGGTTGGCGGGCCGATTTCCGGTCCACAGTTCCTGCATCAGTTCAACCTGGGGTGATTCGTGGCTTTTTTCGTCGAAGAGACTGAACCAGGTGTGCGTTTCTTCCTGCTTGTTCCCCCAATAGAAAATATACGAACCGAAGCAGTTTGTCGGGTGCGAACCAATGTACTGGCGATAGATACGGTCGATGAAGTCGTTCTTCTGATTGCTGGTCGGTTCGATGGGTGTTTTCCAGGAAGTTGTCTTTTCTTCCCAGTAGCCTTTGGCCCCGAACTCGGATATCAGGTAGGGCTTGGTCCAGCCACCTTTCTCCAGAAATCCGGCCAGCTCGGGCATCAGTCCATAGGAGTTGACGGATAAAATGTCGAGTTCCGGGCAGCGCTCCCGCACCAGCCAGATCGACCGCTCGCTGTCGGGCGAGATCGCCGTAGTGACAGGATGATTCGGGTCCAGCGTATGAACCAGCGCGATCAGCCGGTTGACTTCGTCAAAGACGTCGAAGTTGGTAGCGTCCTGCGACCATTCGTTGCCCACGCACCATATCAGCAGGGCCGGGTGGTCTTTATACTTCAGTACTGTTTTGCGAATCCGCTCGTACTGCCGGTCCACAGCCTGCTGATCGTTGTAATCAAATCCATCCGTTTCCCGCTCGACCCAGAGGCCAAACAGTACGGTGAGATCCAGCTTCTGCGCCTGATTCAGAATTTGTTCGCCGTCAATATCATCCCAGGTTCGAACGGAGTTGCCCCCACTTTGTTTCAGCCGCTCCAGGTGACTTTTCCCCCCGGCTCCGTGGATAAAATAAGGCTTCCCGTAGCGCAGCAGGCTATAGTGCCGACCGTTGAAATAGATCGATGTCGGTTGGTCGCGGTGGTACACGGTGTAATCGGCCGTACCATTCTGTTGACAGGTGCTAAAGAGCCAGGCAAAGGGGAAAACCAGGAAAATAGGTACTACGCGCATTCGGAAAAGAGAGCTCAGTACGTTGTCGAAACGGGCACAACGGACATAAATGCAAACAGGTATGCAGGACGTATTCTTTACTTTATACGCGATTCCGCCGATTAGTCACTGACGAATCGGGCAATTCAACGTCACAAGTGTGTGCAGAGCGTATATTTGTTCACCACGACAAGGTGAGCAGGGCGCTGATCCTACCGGCGTCGGGGGGATTTCGTGAGCCGAGAGTGTATTAGCTAGACCATGCCTATGAGTTGGCCTGTTTTTACGGAACCTTCCCCCAACGAGAATTACAATTTCTCGTACCGAAAGAAGGATAGAACACCAATCCGTATCCTGATTCTGATTGGGATGCTGTTTATGGGCGCGTTCCTGTGGATGTATTTTCAGCCCCAGAACCGGGGATACACCCTGCTGTTTGTCCTCCTATCGGTCTCGATTTGCCTTAAATTGTTCCGATTACTGCACGAATGGTACCACTACTGGCAGGTTGTTCCGCCCAAACCGGCCGCCATCAACCGGCACTGGCACGTCGATATTTTTACGACCTACTGCGCGGATGAACCCTACGAGATGGTTATCAATACGCTGCGGGCTATTCAGAATATAGACTATCCTCATACTACCTACCTGTGCGACGAAGAGGGTGACCCCTACCTGAGTATGATCTGTGAAGAGCTGGGCGTTGAGCACATTGTTCGTCATGACAGGAAAGACGCCAAGGCCGGCAACATCAACAACGCGCTCCAGGTAGCCGAGGGCGATATCTGTCTGATTCTGGACCCCGATCACATTCCCGTTCCTGATTTTCTGGACCATGTGCTGCCGTACTTTCAGGACCCTAAGGTCGGCTTTGTCCAATGCGTTCAAGGGTATTATAACCGAAAAGAAAGCCTGGTCGCCTACGGCGCTACCGAGCAGACGTATACATTTTACGGACCAATGATGACCACTATGGGCAGCTACGGCACAGCCCAGGCCATTGGGGCGAACTGTACATTCCGTCGGGATGCCCTCGACTCGATTGGCGGGCACGCAGCTGGCCTATCGGAAGATATGCATACGGCCATGCAACTCCACGCCAAAGGCTGGAAATCGGTTTATGTGCCCCTGCCGTTGTCATACGGTCTGGTTCCGGCTACGTTGTCGGCTTATTACAAACAGCAGTTGAAATGGGCGCGCGGTACGTTCGAGCTCCTGTTTGTTACGTATCCCCGGCTGTTCAGCGCGTTCACCTGGCGGCAGCGACTGCATTACCTGACTATGCCGCTGCATTACCTGACGGGAGTAGTACAACTAATCGACCTTCTCATCCCGATTCTGGCGCTGGTGATGATGCGGCTCCCGCTGAAGCTGGACCTCATGGTTTTTGCGACGGCTTTCCTACCGCTCTTTACGACTACGTTACTAATTCGCCAGTACGCCCAGCGGTGGCTGATTGAGAAGCATGAAGCCGGTTTTCACGTGTTGGGCGGTATTCTCAGCAGCGGTACCTGGTGGGTATACCTGCTGGGGCTGATCTACACGATCTGCCGAGTCGAGGTGCCATACCTGCCAACGCCCAAGCAGGACCGGCTGCGAAATAACGTGCTGCTGTGTCTACCCAATATCCTGATGATCGGTCTGACTCTGGGTGCCCTTGGGTACAGCATTTATCACTACGGTCGGTTTGCGGTCAGTAATTTTTATTCGCAGCTAATGATCGGTTTTTCCCTGCTCAACGTACTCATTCTCACAATCAATGTGGTCATCGGGCAGGAGCAGTCACTGGCCGTCGTGAAAAAATGGGTACAGCGACAGACCTTCCCGCGGTCGGGCATGCGTATATTCCGGCTGGCGGCCTGGTACGTACGGCATGGTATCTACGGCTGGTTGCGTATTTCGGCCATCCCGCTGGCTGTTCTGGTGCTGTTACTGACGACAGGGCTGATTGCGTATGATCAGAAGAAACGATCGGCCGACATCACGAACGATATTCAGCATGCTACGACGCAGCCCTTTTACTACGGACTGCTGGCCGATGAACCCGTGCGGGACACATCCACGCGGGCAGATACCAGTATGAGCGCTAGCCCGAAACGGGTTTTCCTGCCAGATATGGTTATTGCACCTCAGCATCTGGCATGGCCGACCAGTCAGCGGACAACGGTCATGCCTGTCACAGCAGACTCCAGTTTGGTAACGGATGCTGACAGTCCGGACTCGTCGGCGAAAGGTACAGACCGAAAGCTGCTTATTACGTCCCCAGCCTGGTCGGTTGCATCCAATCAGTTACCGCTGCTGTACCTGGAGCCAGCCCTGCCGGAGACAGAGACGTCCCGAGCCCTGGAACGCTGGCTGCTGGGAGTTAAGGAAGGAAAGCGCGATACGGTACTAATCAATTTTTTTGACGAGATAAAGCGCTACCGTCGGCCGGTGTTGCTGTCGTTTGCGCCGGGCTTCGACGATACGACCCGCCAGTGGGGGACCGGCAATGAGAAGCTGCTCGCGCTGTATCGGCAGGCCTGGCAATACGTTGTTCGGTTTAGCCACAAGCGTAACGTAACCAACGTAACGTGGGTATGGTGCCCTACAGAGCCCTCGACGATTATTGCGTATTACCCCGGTGCCGACTGTATTGATTGGATTGGGGTCGAAGCCGTAGACGATCCCGCCCGGGCCGACGATCACCGGAGTCATTCGTTTGCTTCACGATTCCAGCTTATGCACAGCACCATTCGGACCCACATCACGTACGACATTCGCCAGAAGCCAATTCTACTGACGCGACTTGGCCAGCCAGCAGGGCAGGTCAGGAATAGGCAGGACAAGAAATGGCTACAGGATGCGCTGGATAGTATTCGTGAACGCTATCCCGAAATTCGGGGGATACTGTTTAGCCGGGAGCAGGCAAAAGCGTCAGGTATTGGAAAATAGAACCGCAAAAAGCCTACAGGGAAGAGTTATCTGTCTGGGTAGTACACCCGAATTTTTGAGCAAGATCCAGAAAAATCTCGCGTTCCCGTCCTCTAGTTACTGAGCTGATTTTACGCCGGTTCCTTAACCTAGTGTATTGGGTTCCCTAACCCGATTGTCCCATCTTTGCCGAAGTCAAACCTATCAGATAATGAAAGCAGTCTACCTTTTTTCGACCCTGTGCCTGGCGCTGGGACTTGTTCAATTTGCCCAGGCACAATCGTCTGTTGACGAAACCGTAAAGGAGTGGGAGCGGGCTAAAGCCTACACCAACGAGTACCTGGACGCCATGCCCGACGATAAGTACAGCCTGAAGCCCACGCCGGAGATGCGCTCGTTTGCCGAGCAAATGCTCCACCTGACCGATGGCAACTATGGCTTCATCGCAGCGGCTACTGGTGCTAAAAGCCCCTACGGCCAGGGGGAGTTGGAAAAATCGACAACCGATAAATCGAAAGCGAACATTACCAAGCTGGTATTGGCGGGCTACGATTTTGTTATCGATAACGTCAAGACAATGACGCCAGAAAAGATGGCTGAAAAGACCAAGTTGTTTAACCGTTTTGAGATGAGCCGAGCCATGGTGCTGACCAAACTCTTCGAACACCAGACGCACCACCGGGGTCAGACCACTGTTTACCTGCGGTTAGCGGGAGTAAAACCACCTCAGGAGAAGCTGTTTTAAGTCGTTACGTATCCGTTTGGCGATATCATTAGACCCGGCGATCTGAAAAACTGCGGTATAGTTTTTCAGATCGCCGGGTTTTGAAGTTAATAGACAGCCAATTATTAGTCTTTGGCTTGTCATTCCCATTTGGGGATAGACTATGATACGTTCATCTGCTGTAGTTTCGGACCGCTAGCCGAAACCAAGCCTGAGATTCTGGGTTAACTCAGTAAATTGAACGTTATGAAAATACTCTGGACGAATTATGTTGTCGCTGCCTTACTGCTGGCAGGCATTGGAGGGGCTGCCCAGGCGCAGGATTATGTGTCGCCCGTTAAGCCCGCTCAGACAGGCCGATCGCCGGGGGTGAAAGTGAAGCTGCTGAGTACCAACGGAAACGTAAAAACATACGCCGTCATCTTCTCTACGGGTGATGAAGTTGTGTCTGGACTGACCGAGTTTGCCCAGAAGTATGACGTAAAAAGCGCCCACTACACAGCCATCGGGGATGCTAAATCGGCCAAGGTAGGCTGGTATGATTACAAGCGCAAACAGTTCAAAGTGATCCCTATTAGTGAAGCTGAGGTTACCTCTATGGTGGGTGACATTGCTGTGTTTAATGGCAAACCGGTTGCCCACACCCACCTTAACCTGGCTACCGAGGACGGCATCAGCCACGGCGGCCACCTGCTGGAATTGTTTGTCGGCCCTACGTTAGAGGTATTTGTTACGGTTGAGCCAACCCCGCTCTACAAACGACTCAATCCTGAGTTTGACGCCGGCGTAATCGATCCCACGCTGAATAAATAGGCGGAGTGTAAAGCCACTTATAAGGAGGTTTTGTAGCGGTTTTAGGATGTGCTTGATTCGTCGCTTAGAACGGACGTTTCAGGGGATAAATTGTGTGTTTACGATTGCACTAATTTTCCTAGATTTAATGACTCTAAGCTCATTATCAAACGCCATACCTAAACATGAAAGCTTCTATTACAATCTGGGTTTTACTCACAACCGTAGTTACAAGCCTGGCGCAGCCGGTTGGCGTTGTCGCTATCGAAGACCCGCAATTTGATGCCCAGTTTGCTCAACGCACAATACCCCAGGTCACTGGCAAACTCCTCCATATAAGTCCACAAGAAATAAAGGAAACGACTATCACCTATACGCTCGTTACCCTGTCAGGACAGAGAACCAAAACCGCTCAATTGGCCGCGGACGGAAGCTTTGAACTGGTGCTGGACTATCCACTGCCTTACCAGCAGATATGGGTACATTTCGGTGAGCTGTTTTATACGGGCCTTTATGCCAATAAACAGCTATATGTAGAATTAGACATACCCAAACTAAAAGCAGCAGGAAAGGAGGTTGCTTTTAAGGCAGACGGCGTTCGGTATCTAGGCGACGATGGGCCACTAAACGAGTACATGAATGAGCATATACTCTTCAAACGGGCGGACCAGTTGGCCCTTTCTTCGCGCATACAGCAGGTTCGCCGGTCCCAACACCCAGTAGCTATGGAAGTGCTGGCCGCTCACACCCCTATTTTCGACTCTTTAAAAACGATTCAGACTGAGTTTGTAGCTACTCATCCGTCGCCCTATGCCTGGCTACTCGAGAATGAGCGCCTATCCGAGTTTTATAGCCAGATTTGCTCTTATTACTGGGGGCATCCTATGGAACCTGCTCTTTTCGATCAAATTAAGAAGCATAAGACGTATCTACTATCCAATAGTAGTATATCCTTTTACCAATACATGTCCACTTATTTTCGCCTACTTCCAGCTAATCGAGTGACGGTCAATTGGGAGGATGTGGCCCGTTTGTCCGAGCTGACGGAGCCGGAAAGAGCCGCCATTGATTCTTTACGGAGTACAGAAACATTGTCGCCCGCTCCTGCCCATCGAGCCCAGTGGACTAAACAGTTGGGGCCAAGAATGCGAAAAATGTACCAGGATCGTAGGATTGCCCAAGGTATTCGTTGGCTGGATAGTCTCTACTCGCCCTCACAGGCCGACTTGATGAAGTTACAGCTGAATAATAGTAAGGATATTGCCGAACAGAAAGCGGCACTAGAACAGATACTGCCCAGTATGACTACTAACTGGTGTAAGGTAATAGCCCAGAAAGAGTACGCTCGTACCATTGAGCAGCTAGCCTCGGCGAACAGGGCATTGGCCGCTTCCGGAAATTCACTCACCGCTTCCGGTTTCGGCAGTACCTTACAACAAACTGATTTTGGGGCGACATTGTATAAGCTCTCCGACATGAGCGGAGCCGATTTTTTAGCCAAGCTCAAGCAGAGTTTCGTAGGGAAGGCCATCGTACTTGACCGCTGGGCTACGTGGTGCGCGCCCTGCTTACAAGAAATGCCGCACAGTAAAAAATTGCAGCAGGACGCCAAAGACCTGCCGGTTGTATTTGTGTACGTTTGCACAGCCCAAGGTTCGGACGAGGACAAGTGGAAGCGAAAAATAGGGGAGTTAAAACTACCTGGTATCCATTTTTTTATTGATGAAGCACTGGATGCAAAACTGGCGAAGTTGTTCTCCTTCAGTGGTTACCCAGGTTATGCCTTCATCGATCAAAAGGGGGTTTATAAACCAGGAGTCATCACCTGGATGTCAGCTATAAAGGATAAGAATGCACTCGCAGATCTGCTTAACTGATTTTTGCCCAGAGAGGATAGAAATTTCCCTTAGAACTCACCAATATAAGCTTAGTGAAAGCTTGACTGTTCACTCACCTCTCTCTGGTGTTCTGTTCGATAAGTCCCACCATCGTTGAGTTAAAGGTTGTCAGATCGGTTTCCAGCGTGTGAAAAAAATCCTGATCGGCGGTTTCCACAGAGATGATGGCTTTTTGCAGGATCAATTCCCCATCTGGGGTCAGTCTGATAATTTTAGCCCTGGTATCTGTCGGGTGCTCATGGCGGGTGATAAATTTCTTCTCTGCCAGTGTCCTAAGTACCTTCGACACCATCATCGTATCGGCATTGCTCTGATTGGCTATGTCCACCTGCGTAACCTTGTCGCTTTCCCTGGATAACCAGGCCAGTGCACAGAGCAGAGCGAACTGGGTATGCGTCAGGTCCAGAGGGTCTAAGACACGCTTTTGTTTACGCTGCCACAACATGGTTAGCTGCCCCAGAAGGTAACCCGGACTGTCTTCTGGCTTTTTAAAATGAAATTCAATTCGTGTGGGCATATTCGTTCTGTAACATCTGTGAAGAAATTAAGTCAAAGTCATGCCGGTCGATTTCGAGAAGGCCAAAACGGAATGGATAACCCCAGTTTTTCTTGTCGTGAATAAAATTCAGTCCCGAAATCAGGGGCAAAATGGACACATCCCTACTGGGTAAGTAGTCAATGTTACGTCTCGACGGGCAGAAGTCGTCGGACACCCGGAACGGATAGATTTCGTCATCCCTAACCTTGCCAATAGCGGTAAATTCCTGGCACAGCTCAGGCTTGCCCAGTGACTGCCTTCCCGAATAGTAGATAACGACATCATCCTTACGCATCCGTTTCAAAGGCGAAGCCTTTCCGTGACAGGTTTGGGCAATGCCTTGCGCCAGCGCGCTTTTGACATGATCCTTCGAGGCTACAATAATCCAGTATTTAGTATCTCCGCTCATGTCGATCCGATTAGTTGGCCTTCAGAAAGGTGATGTTGTAGCCGTCGGGATCTTTGGCGATAATGATTTTTCCGAAAGGAGTTGCCTGGACCGGCCCCAGCAAGGGCACATTTTTGGCTAACAACTGGGCCTGCAAATCCTCTATTTCCCCGTCGATGGCAAACCAGAGTGAGGCCCCGATGCCCAGTTCTTTTCCGTCCAGGTTACCAATGGGCGTTCTGATAGCAAAGCTTGCCTCACCCTTGTTGTACGTAAAGACGCAGGCCTGTGGGTTGGGAATTCCAGCTTCCTCAAAGCCTAGTTTTGTGGTATAAAATTCTTTCGAGGCTTCAAGATCTCTGACTTGAAGGGAGGCAAATTCTAGCTTTCTCATTGTGTGCAGTTTTACAGTTACAAATATAGTATATGTGACTATTATGTTAGAAATTTTTTTCGATTTTTGGTAATAGTTATCGATACGTATCAGATGATTCCTGACAGCCAGCTTGCTATTGTGCCGAAGGCTGGGTATATCGTTTTTCTGGAAAACTTTCTGGCGGTGTGGGCTAGTCTTATGCCGTTTATCAAGAATCCGAATTGAATATGAAAGCAGCTGTCATCTATCGCCCTGGTTCTCCCGAGGAGCTGATTCTGGAAGAACGACCCGTACCTGTTCCGACCGATGGGCAGGTGTTGGTCAGAGTCAAAGCGTTTGGCCTGAACCGATCTGAGCTGATGACCCGCAAAGGCTACTCGCCCAATGTCATCTTTCCCCGCGTGCTGGGGATTGAGTGCGTCGGCGAGGTAGAAACCGACCCATCCGGTCAGTACGCGACAGGCCAGCAGGTACTGGCCCTGATGGGGGGGATGGGCCGTGATTTTGATGGTAGTTACGCCGAATATACGGTCCTGCCGAAGTACCTGTTGCACCCCGTTTCAAGTGCGCTCCCCTGGGAAACATTGGGCGCTATTCCCGAAATGTTTCAAACGGCGCATGGGTCATTGTACTCGGCCCTGGGTATTCAACCGGGCGAAACTCTGCTGATTCGCGGGGGGACGTCGTCGGTGGGGATGCTGGCGTCCGGGCTGGCCACTCACGCGGGCGTAGCCGTCATCTCAACCACGCGAAATAGCCAGAAAGTGCAGACCCTGCTGGATAATGGAGCCGCGCACGTTCTAATTGATGATGGGTACCTGAAGGACAAAGTGCAGGCTATTTTTCCGGGCGGTGTCGACAAGGTACTGGAACTGGTTGGTACCGGCACCCTGCACGATTCGCTGAGCTGCCTCAAACCCGGCGGTACGGGCTGTATGAGCGGGATGCTGTCAGAAAGCTGGACCATCCCTGATTTTGCCCCAATGGAGTTTATCCCAGCTACGGTCCGGCTCACGACCTACGACAGTGGGCAGATTACTAGCCCGACAAGCGTATTTCAGGAGTTTATCCAACTAATCGAAACGGGCCAGATCAGGCTGTCGGTTAGCCGCGTGTTCGGCCTTGACCAGATCGTAGATGCTCATCGCTTCATGGAAAGCAACCAGGGAGCCGGTAAGATCATCGTGCTGACGTAGCCGATTCAATACATTTCCAAACTGCGATCGGGTCTGTGACACAGTTGTTCACAGACCCGATCGCAGTTTGTTTTAACTACCGGATTTAACTGGCGTCCAGCGCCCGCTGAAGCGTACGAGCGAATTCCTTGTCGTTGGGCGGCAGCAGCATGTACTGGTGATCGCCCGGTACGTCGTGCACCCGCACACCTTTCAGAGCATATTTTTTCCAGCCTAGGTACTTGATGTCGTCCACAAAGTAGAGTCGATCTTTCGCTTTAAAGAGGTCGATGATGCCGTCGTATGGCTGCATAATGTAGTTCTGGTAAGCCGTTTCGTGCTTTTCCATGATGTGGTTCAACTGCTCGAAACCCGCTTCAGGCTGCGGTTCGTCGCGGAGACCGATGGCCTGCATAAACTGCTTCACCTGCCGCTCAACGAACTCCCGCTGGTATTGCAGCGTGTTGGCTGGCTGCTTGAGAAAAGACTTCCCGATCCAGATCATCTTGGGTACCTGCCGCGCGATTTTCCGACCCAGCCGGTACATCGGCGACCGGAACGTCAGCGACTCTTCGGCGTTCGTATCGAACATCGCCAGCATCTTTACTTCTTTCCCCATGGCCTTTAATTGCCGGGCCATTTCGAGCGCTACGTAGCCGCCAAACGAATACCCCGCAATGGCGTAGGGGCCAGTTGGATTCTGATCAATCAGCTCCGCGTTGTAGGCAGCGGCAATGGCTTCCATGCTGTCCAGCGGCTCGGTTGTGCCGTCCAGCCCGCGAGCCTGCAGGCCATAGATTGGCTGATTGGGATCCATGTACGACGTAAGGCTGCTGAAATTGAGCAGGTTAAGGCCAATGCCGTGGATAATGTAAATAGGGGACTTGGTACCCTGTGGACGAATAGGAACCAGCGATTTCCAACGGTTGGCGGGCTTGTCATTCTCCAGCAGAGACGCCAGTTTTTCGATGGTTGGATACGTCAGGAGCGTAGAGAGCGGGATCCGTTTGCCGGTTTCCTTTTCCAGCCGGGCCATCACCTGAACGGCAATCATGGAGTGGCCGCCCAGTTCAAAGAAATCGTCCTGCACGCTGACTGTGTCCAGACCCAGAATATCAGTCCAGATAGCGGCAATTTGTTTCTCCAGCGTCGTAGTTGGCTGTTTGAGCCGCTTTTGCGTACCCCGCGCCGAAACGGGTTTGGGTAGTGCATTCCGGTCAATTTTGCCGTTGGGGGTGACCGGGAACTGATCCAGGCTGACGAAATCGGCCGGCACCATGTAGGTCGGCAGGCTTTCAGTGAGTTTACTCCGCCATTTGCCGGTTTCGTTCAGGAATGCCGGTTCCGGCAGGGGAGAATTCGTGACAACGTAAGCCACCAGCCGCTGATCGCCGGGGCGGTCTTCGCGGGCAATCACCAGCACTTCCTTCACGCCCGGCTGCTTGAGCAATAGTTGCTCGATCTCGCCCGGCTCGATGCGGTACCCTCTGATTTTGACCTGGTGGTCGATACGGCCCAGGCAGTGAATTTCGCCCGTAGTGGTAAACTTGCCGAGGTCGCCGGTACGGTACATTCGCTCGCCGGGAACGCGGCTGAAGGGGTTCTGAACAAACTTGGTATCGTTCAGTTCCGGACGGTTCAGATAGCCGCGTTGGGCAACACCTTCGCCGGCCAGATAAATCTCTCCGGCAATGCCTTCGGGTAGTAAGTTGAACTGCTCATCCAGGATATAGACCTGGGTGTTGTTGATGGGCCGCCCGATAGTAATCAGCTCGTCGGTTGCCAGAATCTGTTTCCCCGTCGAATAGATTGTGGTTTCGGTCGGGCCGTACATATTCCAGAGCGATGCACAACGAACAGTAAGCTTCTGCGCCAGATCGTTGGACAGGGGTTCGCCACAGCACAGAATTTTAAGCGATTCCTGGAGTTCGGGAACAATGGTATCGTCCCAGCCAGCCGCCAGAATCATCTTATAGGTAACGGGCGTGGCCTGGATGACCGTGATCTGCTGGTCGACCAGCATCTGCAGCAGCGCCCTGCCATCTCGGGTGGTTTCGGCATCGGCTAGCACCAGCGTCGCACCGACCAACTGGGGCAGAAACAGTTCAAGCCCGGCAATGTCGAACGACACCGTCGTAACGCCCAGAAGCCGGTCGTCGGCGGTCATGCCCGGAAAATTGAGCATACTGAACAGCAGGTTGACAATATTCCGATGCTCAATCAGCACACCCTTTGGCCGGCCCGTTGATCCAGAAGTGTAGAGAATATACGCCAGATCACTGCTCGACATCGATACGTCGGGGGCAGTGGTCGGGTTTGCGGAAGATTGATTAAGTAATGTTTCTATCGATACCGTCTGGGTCTGGGGTGTAAAACTGGACTGTGACTGCTGGTACTTTCGGGAGGTAATGACTGTGCTGGCCGAAGAATCGCTGAGCATGAACGCAATGCGGTCCTGCGGATACTCGGGGTCAATCGGCAGGTAGGCGGCTCCGGATTTCAGAATCGCTAAAAGTGAAATTAACAGGTCGGGCGTCCGGTCCAGTACCACGCCCACAATATCACCGACGCGCACGCCCTGACTACGTAGCGTGTGCGCCAGCTGGTTGGCTGATTCGTTCAGCTCCCGGTACGTTACGTCCCGTTGTTTGGTAACCAGAGCAATTTTATCGGGAAACTCGTTGGCTGTCTTTTCGAGAATCACGTGCAACGGTTCCGTACGGGGGTAATCGGCATCCGTATTGTTCCAACGGGCCAGCTTCTGCAGCAGCTCCCGCTGATCGGTGAGCGGAATCTGGTCGAGCTGAATAACCGGATTGGCGACAACCGCCCGGAGAATACGTTCGTATTCCTGCATCATCCGGTCGATGGTCGCGCCTTCGAACAACTGCGTATTGAACGACCATTCGAGCGTCAGGTCCGAGACCGACCCGCCGATGTTGAGGAAAATCTCGACGGTTTCGAACTGCCGCGGATTGCTGATCAGCCGGTAATCGAGTCCGTGAAAATGAACATCGTTGTCCAGGCCCATGTCCACGTTGAAAATAACGGGGACGAGCGGCACCCGCGACGGATCGCGGGTGATGTTCAGTTTCTGAAGCAGACTGCCGAACGTAAGCTGCTGGTGTTCGTAGGCGTTCAACAGCGCTTCCTTCCGACGAAGCAGAAACTGGGTAAACGTATCGTGTGGCTTGGGAAAACTCCGGAGCGGCAGGAGATTGACGCAGTGGCCAACCAGACGGTCGTAGCCCGTTGCCGACTGTCCCGACGCGGGAAGCCCCAGCACAATGTCGGTTTGGCCGCTCAGCCGGTGCAGCAGTACCTCGACGGTGGCCATGAGCGTCGTAACGAAACTGCAACCCGCTTTAGCGCCTACTTTCCGGATGTCCTGGGCCAGCGCCTTATCCAGTTTGTAATCCTGACGGGTGCTTTTGTAGGTTCGGATAGCGGGCCGGGGCGAGTCGGTGGGCAGGCTTAGTGCCGGTACGTTATCCCGAAACCGATCCAGCCAGAATTGAACGTTCGTCCGATAGGCATTGCTGTCGGCGAAGGCTACCTGCTCCCGGGCGTACTGACTGAACAGCGGAGCCTCGTGTAGGTTTGCCTGTTGCTGCTGAACATGGGCCGAGTATAGCGAACCCAGATCCTGCAGCACGATACCCAGCGACCAGCCATCGCAGATGATGTGATGAGCGGTCAGAATGAAATGGTAAGCCGTATCAGAAAGCTTGAGCAGAGCCGCCTTGATGAGCGGGCCGTTCAGCAGGTCAAAAGTGTAAATGGCATCCTGCTGCGCGTACCGGGTAACGTACTGTTGCTGCGTATCCCCATCAATACCGGAATAATCCAGATACGTAAGTTCAACCGACAACTCCTCAAAAACGCAGATCTGCAGGCCATCGCCACTAAAAACCAGGCGGAGGGATTCATGACGGCGAACCAGGTCAGTGAACGCGCTGGCCATAGCCCGTTGATCGACAGGGCCAGTAAAAGCCAGCGAAATAGATTCGTTATAGGCACGACTTGCATCTTCCCCACCCAGCTGACAGGAAGCCCATATCTCGCGCTGAGGCTCGGTGGTAGGAGCCAGCCGCTCTATGGGCGGACCACTGAATGGATCGAAATCGACTTCAATAAAGCGAATGTTGGTGTTGCTGTCCTGCATTCAAACCTAATTTAGCTCAACTTTAAGGTATTTTCCGGCTTGATCCGGATTGGGGATAAACCAGGCCGGATTCCCGTTCTGATCGCGGCCCAGCCGGGCTCCGGGCGCGGGTGGTGTGGCAATGAACGTGTGCTCAACGGCAGGTTCGGTTCCCGTAAAAATTCCACCATCCATCAGTTCCTGCACACTTTGCTCGAAACAGCGAACAATCGTGTTCACTTCGTCATCCGTATGCGCTTCGGTCAGGAAGCAGGGGAAATTATCCCAGATGTGAATACCCTTCTCGCGCATGAGGGTAAACAGCAGTTCACCACACAGGATATCTTCCTTAAACTTAATCTTCCAGAGTGAGCCGAACTGAGCCACGTAGATTGGTAACTGGTGCCGGTTCAGTACACTGTTGAGCGCATCGGCCAGCCGTTTGGTTTTGCGCGTCAGCTCTTCCTGAAGCTGCGGACCTTTGCGTTTCATGTACTCCAGCGACGCTTTCGAAGCCGCCAGCGCCAGCGGATGCCGAACGAACGTACCGGCAAAATACGTAACGCCAACCTCGGGTACCGAGGCATCGCCGTACTGCCAGAAACCACCGTCCAGTGCATCCATAAAGTCCCGCTTCCCGGCAATGACACCAATGGAAATACCGGCACCAACTACTTTCCCGTACGTAGCCAGATCAGCTTTTATGCCAAACAGCGCCTGAGCACCGCCCGGATGCATACGAAAACCAGTAATTACTTCATCAAAAATCAGTGCCGTGCCTGATTTTGCGGTGATACTCCGTATTTTTTTTAGAAAATCAATCGGAACAAACTCGGGGCGTCGGCTCTGCACGGGTTCGACCAGGACGGCCGCCAGTTCATGCGCCCGATCGCGGATGACGGCCAGCGTTTCGTCGGTGCCATACTCGAGAATCAGCATGTTCTGCACGGCCTCCGGCATGATGCCGGGCGCGGCCGGGAACGACTTAAGTTTCTTGGTTCCCCGAACGATTACCTCGTCAACAATACCGTGGTAAGAACCCGAAAACGCTACGATCAGCGACCGCCCCGTAACGGTACGGGCAATCCGCATCGCCCCCAGCACCGCTTCGGAACCGGTGTTGCAGAGGGCAGCCCGGTCGTTGCCTGTCAGCTCGCAGATCAGGTCACTAACCTCGCCCGCCAGCGGGTGCTGGGGCCCGATCTCGTACCCATCCTCAATCTGATCGAGCAGGGCTTTCTTGATCATGTCGGGCTGGTAGCCAAACATGTTCGAACCAAAGCCGTTCAGGGCGTCGATGTATTCATTACCGTCGATATCCCATAAATGGCTGCCTTTGGAGCGGTTGACAACCAGCGGATAAACGATCTCTTTGGTCAGGGGCCGGAACCCGGAAACAACCCGTGGATCGGCCATCTGAGCACGGTGCTCCTGCGCGTAGACTTTGCTCTTGCCCGTTTTTTTTGTGTAACGGTCCGTAACTTGCTGCAGGAACGTCTGTTGCTGGCTGGTCAGCGTCGTACTCTGCCGCTCAATACGTGCGGTGGCACCAAACGGTTTCTTCAGCTCAACCGCTTCCTCCGCGGTAATGTCAGGCGTAGACAGTTGTACTTGTTTTGGCGCCGGAGTAGGAGCTGGTACGGATGCTGATATAGCCGCAGGCGCCGAAGCCATTGGCGCTGCATAAGCTGGTGCTGCCGCTGGACTAGCTGCCTGTAACAAGGCGATCTGCCGGGCCAGTAACTGCATCTGTTGTGCGATCAGGTTCAGCGCTGAGTCACCATCGGCCGTGACCGGTGTCGCGGGCATCGAAATCGGAGGAGCTGCATAAACCGGTGCTGGCATTGGAGCGGCTGCCGGGGTAGGAGCTACCGGGGCCGCCATTGAATCCACCGCGGGCGGAGCTACTTCGGCCGGTAACTGCTGATCGAGGTACTCGGCCAGCAGGGCCGGGCTGGTGAAATCGTTGGTTAGCTGGCGGAACGTAATGGGAACGTCAAATTCCTTTTTCAACGTCAAGGCGACCTGCGTCAGCAACAAAGAGTCCAGACCGATCTCCAGAAAACTCATGTCGGGCGTTACGTCGACCATATCCAGACCGGAAGCGGTTTCGATGAGGTCGTTGATCTGACCAATCAGAATGGTTTTACGCATAGTTACTTGGGTTGGCTGTGTGGAAACGGCCAGGTTGGTTGTCAGTTCAGAGGAGGGGGCAATTGGGAGTGCGACGGTTGTTGCTGCCGGTTCGCGCGGGACCGGTTCAATACGTACTGGATCGATCCAGCAGCGTTTATAATCGAAGGCGTAGGTCGGCAAAAGAACCCGCTGCCGTTGCTGACCGCCGTAAAATGCCTGCCAGTCAGGATTTAACCCGTGAACATAGAGCTGGCCCAGGGTTGTCAGCAATGCCTGATTGCAGGCTGACCAGTCGAGCTGGTCAACCAGACCGGTGAAAATAGGAACGGCTTTTTTGCCCACCTGTTGCCGGGCGAGCGTTGCCAGCCCCCGGCCCGGACCCAGGTCGATCAACAGCGGATTATCCAGCGCAAACAAGGTATCGAGGGCATCGGCAAAGCGTACGGTTTCGCGCAGGTGCCGACCCCAATACGCCGGGTCAACGGCATCAGCGTCCGTCATCCAGGTGCCAGTCAGCGTCGACACAATTGGTTTCTGGGGGCGATTCAGTACGATGTCAGTCACAGCCTCCGTGAACGTACCGACAACCGGTTCCATCATGGTGGAGTGGAAGGCGTGGCTGGTCAGCAGCAGTCGATTGGGAACCAGGCGCTCGTCGAGCAGCCGCGCAAAGTCGGCAATGTGCTCATCAGGACCGGCCACAACACATAAGTTACGGCTGTTGGCAGCCGCCATGGATAGCGTGTCGGGCATCATTGGCTGCACAAGTTCGGCAGGCTGACGTACCGAGAGCATACTTCCTCTGGGCAACTCGCTTACCAGTTTCCCGCGAATCGCGATGAGTTTCAGCGCATCGGCCAGCGAGAAAACCCCGGCCAGATGGGCGCCAACAAATTCACCAACGCTATGGCCACAAAAGATGGAGGGTTCAATCCCCCAGCTCATCCACAAAGTGGCCAGCGCGTATTCCGTTACGAAGAGAGCGGGCTGGGTGTAGCGCGTATTTTTGAGCCGTTGTTCGGATTCGGAATTTGTCTTCTCAGAATACAGTACCTGCCGGATATCCAGATCGAGGTGGCCGGCTAGCAAAATGGCGCAGCGGTCAACGGCATCCCGGAACACGGCTTCATTTTCGTATAGAGCCCGGCCCATGTTCAGGTACTGAGCACCCTGACCCGGAAATAGAAACACCGTTTCGTCGGGTGTGGTCAGCTCAGCTGGGCTGGTACTGGCAGCAGCCGGAGCCGCGGCCAGTTGTTTGAGTAGCTCGTCGGTGGTGGCTGCTACAGCAAACCGTCGGTGCCGAAAGGGCGCCCGCGTGGTCTGCAGCGTAAACGCTACGTCTGCCAGGTTAACATCGTCGGTGCGTTTTAGAAAATTAACCAGTTTACCCGCGTAAGCATCCCGGCTCTTCGCTGTTTTCGCCGACCACGTAATTAATTGCACAGCCCGATCAGCAGCCGCTGGCTCCGAAGCCGGCTGGTTTGCTTCGACCGCGGGAATAAATTCTTCCAGAATGACGTGAACGTTCGTACCGCCTACCCCAAACGAACTTACCCCCGCCCGGCGTGGATACGGACGGTGTGGATTCGCCCGACGTGGGTTCACCGGATTGTCTGACGGCCAGTCGGCTAGTTTGGTATTGACGAAGAACGGGCTGTTCGCAAAATCAATGGCTGGATTCGGGGTCGAAAAGCCCAGCGAAGGCGGAATCTGGCGGTGGGAAAGGGCCAGCACAGTTTTGATCAGTCCGGCCACACCAGCCGCTGCCGTCAGGTGCCCCATGTTGCTTTTGATGGAGCCAATGGCGCAGAACTGTTTCTGTTCCTGTTCACCAAAGGCCATCGTCAGGCCGTCGATCTCAATGGGATCGCCCAGGGGCGTAGCAGTACCGTGGGCTTCAACGTAGCTGATGGTAGCTGGGTCAATAGCCGCGTCGGCAATCGCCATCGCAATCGAGCCTGCCTGACCTTCGGCGCTGGGAGCCGTAAAGCTGCCTTTTCCGCCACCGTCGTTGTTGACGCCAACGCCTTTGATCACAGCATAAATGGTATCGCCATCGCGACGGGCGGCTGCTGCATCTTTCAGCAGAACAACTCCGGCTCCATCGCTGAACGTAGTGCCCTGCGCCTGCGCATCGAACGAGCGGCAATGGCCGTCTTTGCTGAGCATAGCCCCCTCCTGATACAGGTGGCCGCTGTTGATGGGAGCCGTAATGCTGGCCCCGCCCGCCAGCGCCACATCACACTGACCGTTACGAAGGCTCTGTACTGCCTGCGTGACCGCCAGCAGCGACGTAGAACAGGCTGAATAGACGCTGACCGCCGGACCTTTTACGTTCAACTGGTAGGCCGTCCGGGAAGCTACATAGTCTTTTTCGTTGAGTGTCATCACCTGGAAGGCACCCACCTGATTGACTAGCTCTTTATTTGACTGAACGTTATTCAGGAAATAGGAATTGTTGCCGCTGCCCGCGAACACACCCACACGCCCGTCGTAATGCGTGGGCAGGTAGCCCGTTTGCTCCAGGGTTTCCCAGGAAATTTCCAGAAAAACCCGCTGCTGCGGGTCCATCAGCTGCGCAATAGCGGGCGGAATGCCAAAGAATGCCGGATCGAACTGATCGGCGCCATCTAGCACACCCCGCGCCTTCACGTAGCGTGAATCAGTACGTAGGTCTTTGGGAATTGTTGAGTCAAGCTCGCTGTTGGTGAAGAACCGAACTGTTTCAATACCCTGGCTCAGGACGCGCCAGAGCTCGTCGATACTGCTGGCCCCCGGAAATCGACCCGACATACCGATGATGGCAATGTCTGACGACGTATCTGACTGTGATTTTAGCGGGCTCGTCTGAACTTTTTTTGCTGTTTCGCGTGTCGGCTGCAAATAGTTAGCCACGCCTGCTATAGTCGGAAACTGGTATAGCTTCGTAATCGGCAGTGTCAGCTTTTCCTGCTTGAGACCCGCTACGGTTTTCTGAGCGAGCAGTGAGTTGCCCCCCAGTTCGAAAAAGTTGTCGTCCAGTCCTACTGTGTCCAGTTCCAGCAACGATACCCATATACGTTCGATGGTTTTTTCCAGTTCAGTCCGCGGCTTCCGGTAAGGACCTGCCGATTCCGGACGTTTCCGTTCGGGCGCTGGCAGCCGTTTCTTATCGACCTTGCCACTACTCGTTTTTGGGAAATCGTTCAGCCAGACGTAGGCCGAAGGGAGCATATAATCCGGCAGCCGCTGGTCAATGGCGTTGCGGACCGCCAGTATATCCGACTGACCATCAGCTGAGATCAAATACGCGATCAGTTGCTGACCAGCCGGGCCACTCCGGGCCATAACTACTGCCTGCTTGATGCCCGGCGTCTGGTTCAGAACGACCTCAATCTCGCCCAGCTCAATCCGGTGGCCCCGAATTTTAACCTGATCATCCCGGCGGCCCTGGAAATCGATGCTGCCATCCGGCAACAGACGACCCAGATCACCCGTGCGGTAAATCCGAACGGGATGCGGCTCGCCAGGCAACGAGACATACGTGAATTTTTCGGCAGTCAGGTCGGGCTGGTTTAGATAACCTTCGGCCAGACAAGCTCCGCTGAAGCACAACTCCCCAGCGTCACCCTCAGAAACGGGTTTTAACTGGTCGGTAAGAACGTGCACCCGGACATTGTCGATGGGTGAACCGATGGACGGCAGGGCAGGCCAGGTCGCCGGATCGCCATCCAGGCGCAACTGAGTGACAACGTGGCATTCGGTTGGGCCATATTGATTGAACAGAACGCAGCCCGGCATGCCGGTGAAGAACGTAACGACCTGCGGGGTAACTTTCAACTGTTCGCCCGCCGTCATGATTTCACGTAGGCTATTGGGGAAATAGTTGGTTGTCACGGCCGCTTCGGCCAGATACTGCAGGGCAACGAAAGGCAGAAAAAGCCGGCTGATCTGCTGCTCGCCAATGAACGGCAGCAGACTGTTCAGATCCAGGCGCTGGCTGTCGTCGATAAGGACCAGCGTGCCGCCCGTGCTCAGGGTCGCAAAGATTTCCTGAAACGATACGTCGAAGGTGAGTGGCGCAAACTGGAGTGTGCGTGTTCCGATACCAGCCTGCGACTGGGTTTTCTGCCAGGCCAACAGGTTGATCAGGGCACTTTGCCCCAGGCAAACCCCCTTGGGCGTACCTGTCGATCCTGATGTGAACAGGACATAGGCCGTGCTGTGCTGTTGGGCAGTGATACGTTCCGAAAGAGGAGAGGTCTGATTCCGGGGCAGCCGTTGGAGCGGCAGAGTAGCCAGGGGCTGCTCATCGGCTTCAGTAATGAGCGCCGTGCGAATCCCGGCGCTGTCGACAATCTGTTTCAGACGTGCGATCGGGTAGGAAGGGTCAAGCGGCAAATAGCCCTTTCCTGCTTTCAGAATGGCCAGCACGCCGACGATCATGGACAGGTCACGGGTGGTACTGATGCCGATAAACGGACTGGCAGTGTCGCGATGAAGAATCGTCTGCGCTAATGCGTCGGCCTTGATAACCAGTTGCTGATACGTCAGTGACTGGTCATTATGCACAACCGCCACCTGGTCAGGATGACGCTGAGCAACTTCGTCAACGAGATGATGAAGTAATGGAGCTGCGAGCTCCGCCCCTGAGTCACGGTTGGTAACGGTTTGCATACTATTCCTCGTTTACAGATCAGTTAGACTAAGTAAGAATCGGGCGCCCTGGGAAGGCTAGCCGACATGCTTTTACCGGTCATCTTGATCCCCGGACGATCAGCAGATGCTGATTCGGCCAGTGTTTATTGCTGGAGCGAACGCTCTGGACGGACGGGTTCTGGTCCTTTTACTGGTTGACCTGACATGTCGACCAGATTGACACTTACCCGGTTCAGAATAGCCAGAATCGGCTGTTTCGTTATCCGGATGTACAGACTGAGTAATTGCTTTTCGGCGCGTGCCCAGGTGCTGTTTGCATCAACGACCAGTAACGACAAGGCGCTTCCTTTCAACAGGAACGTAGGTACCTGGTTGTTAATGAGTGGGGGCAACTCAAGAATGATCCGATCATATTGCGACGAGTCGAAGCCCATTTCATGGTCGATGAGATAGTCAACGCTCGTTACGTTCATAAAATCAGGCCGGATTGTGTACGGAAAGAACGTAATGCCAATCCGGTCTTCACGCCGTTCCCGGCCGGTCGTCTTTGGATAGCAGTAGGCTACCTGCTGATCGGCACCAGTATAGAGATGAATCAGACCGCTGGCCACCCAGGTTTTGCCCTGTTTGGGCCGGATGCTGAACAGGGTGATAACCGGTGGGTAAGGTTTGGTCGTCACCTGCGCAATCTCTACGTTGATGGCATTGAACAACTGCTCGAACATGCTCTGGGCCGCCCGGGTAATTTTGGAGTACACCAGCGGTTTCCGAACCGTGGGGAACATGGCCGTAACGGGCAGGCCAATCATCTGTTCGGCCTGTTCCGGCGAGTAAATCCGTTTGTCGAGCCAGAACCGCAAGGCTGTTAGCAGCAGGGCCAGGAACAGACCAACACCAAACCCGATAATAATCAGCTGGCTGCGCTTAGAGGCCTGGGGGGCGGTAGGAAAGTCTGGTGCATCCACGATTTCCATTGACCCTGTCACTGAAATATCCTGCTGACGAGTACGCGACTGATCTACGTTGTCGAGCAGCGTCATGTATTCTTTTTCCGCTACGCTCAATGCCCGGTTGAGCTGGCGTAACTGCGAACCCAGCGGACTGTACTCGTCGGTTTTGGCCTGGTATTCATCCATCCGCTGTTTATAAATTTCCAGGCGGGCGGCTGATTCGTTATACTCCAGCGACTTAGCCAGTCGCTCGTTGGCCAGGGCCTGGGCTGGTACGGCATCCGAACCGCTGGAAGCGGCATCGTATTTCTGCGCACTGGTTTTCAACTCTTCTGAGGCCTGGTTAAGATTGGCCTGTAAACGACTAATAACGAGCTTTGGCTGTCCATAAGCCCGGGCATTGGCCAGTTTGCTTTCCGCTTCGGTAAGTCTACGTTGCTTTTCGTTCAGGTCGGCGTTGACCGAGCCCATATTACCCTGCTGACTGAGTTTCCGGTCCAGGGCATCCAGCGACGCTTTTGCCGCGTTTTTGCGCATCAGCTCCTGGTTGTATTCCGTAATATTGGTTTCGCGTGAAGCGGCCATATTCCGGGCTTCTTCGTCGTAATCGAGGACCTTATGTTTTACGTAAAACGCCCGCAGGTTACCCTCCGCCTGATCGAGATTCTGTTTGGCCTCCTTTAACTTATCTTCGTAGTAGCTGACAACCGACTTGCTTTCGGACGTTTTGAACGACGACGACCGTTTGTTAAGGGCCTCGATGGCGTAGGAAAGCGTTTGCTTGGCTACACCAGGATCGCCTGCTTCATACTCCATCTGCAGGACGTCGTTCGTGGCTTTACGGGGCGTCGCTTTCAGATTTTCGTTAATCCGCTGCAGGGAGTAATACGAATTCGACTTAAACAGCAACGTTTTGATCGGATTGTCGAACTGCGATTTTGCCAGACTGTCGAGCGTCTTACGCAGGCGGACGGGATTACTTTCGTCCATCAGCAGGGGCTGCCATTCGGACGGGATGTCGTTACGCAGGGCTTCAAAACCGGCCGACGACAAAACCAGGCTGTCGGGCTGTTGCAGCATCAGGTGATCGGTCAGCAGACTCAGACTAACCTGGGTCAGGGTTTCTTTCGAACTGAGTGTTGTGAGCAGGTTATCCAGCGCGACCGAAGACCGATCCATGAAACTGTTCTGCTGATCGGACAGAAGCGAATACCGGGAAACGAGCCCCGTGTAGATCGTAGCTTGAGATTTATAGACCTTTACTTCGTTCCGGGTAAAATACCAGGCTGTACCAGCGGTGACGCAGGGAATAAGGATAAACCATACTATATGCTGCTTCAGCAGCCGAAGAAAGACCTCAGTATTCATAAGGTTCTTAGTAACGTTTTAACCGCTGGATGGGAACGCCAACCAAGGCTTCAAATTGATGTACGCTTTTTAAAAAATCACCTTTAACCTGTTCCGATATCGATTTCGTCTGCACATATCGGGTTGTTGCATTTGCAATAATTTCAGCCGTTGCCGTTCCTTTCTGCTGTTCAGCTTCGGCTACCCGCAGCGCGGTGAGCGACGACTGCTCATCAAGAAGCCGAATTTTAAGCATCTGCTGCGCCGTAATCATGTCCTGATAAATCGTGATCATTTCCCGGCGGATCTGCAACTCGATAATATCTTTCTGGACAGCGGCCGCTTTCAGGTTGGACTGTGCCTGACGCACCTGATACTTACGACCAAAAATATCGTAAAGCGTAACCCGAACATCAACACCAACCCGGTAGCCGTTGGCAATCTGCCCCAGAAAATCGCCCTGCGGTAACGTCGCTGAGGACGAAATCAGTGACTGATTTCCCCCTGAATAGTTCGCGTAGCCTGATACGTTCTGGAGAACCTGAAATTTCGACAGTGTTTTAACGGCATCCAGCGAATTGACTAATTCATTCTGATACTTCATGAGTGGCGACGAGGCAACAGCAATCTTCACCAACTCATCAAACGGCATCAACTGTACCGCAATGTCTTTGTCAATATCAAGAAACAACGAATCGTTTCCAGATCCCGACGATTGGCCAAAGGAAACCAACCCCCTGGCACTACGGGTCTGACCGAAGCCTACCGCTGTGGAAAGAAAGATAACCAGAACCAGCAGGTTAATTCGTAAAACACTGAACATAGTACACGCGTAAACAAAAAAATGCATCCTTACAACCGTCTGTAGAGGGCATGATAGCCAGTCAGACAGACATCAGATAGAATCAGGTGAAAAGTGCTGGTATTCCTGAACGGTTCGTTGTAACTTTATTAGTTTCGGAATACTATTTTACTTATCTGTTACCCTTCTTGTCTTCGAATGGCTGCTAGCTTTTGACTACTAATTCCTCTCTTTGTCACAAAGTAAACTTAATCGACTAAAAAAAATGGGTTTTTAGGGCACCCGCCGATCGGGTGAACTGGTATGTGGTGTTGGTAAAAAACTTTTGAATGCCTTCCGGATATTAAAAATAGCCTTCGCAAAGCTGAGCATGAGTACCGGGATCAAGAGCAATTCTCGTACCGTAAGACGATCCCGTAGATAAGATGGAACAGCCGTAATAAGACTAGCCATCAGGATAATGAGCAGCACGAGGGGGAACCCCCACAGGACGGGGTCGCCAGTAAACAGGCCCAGAAACGAGCAAATGCCCAATAGGCCAAGCAATAGAACCCGGGGAAGAACCAGCGCCTGGGCAAACTTGAATCCGCTCGCCAGCCGGCCATTGGCGAATTCCGCTACGCCCCGGCGGAAATAAAACCGCAGAAATTGCCACTGGGCGGCAATCCAGCGGGTACGCTGGTTTTCAAAAACGGCTTTCTGCGCCACTTTTTCGTCATAAATTAACGCCTGCTCCAGGTAGCCGATTTTGTGGCCAGCCAGAATCAGATTCATCTCCAGTTCCTTGTCGTACCCACCCATAGTTTGCAGATGAGCCATGGCCTGCTTCATCAGGGGCGGTTCGATGCCCATGCCAGAGCCAATAATTGACGCCGAAAGACCCAGCGCCCGGCTGCCTTTCCGGAAGATGCTGTTGTTGATCTCCTCGCTGATTGCGTCCAACACAGCTACACTGGTATTGGTATTCTTGGCCACCCGATGGCCCTGCACCGCCCGCCAGCCCTGTGAAAAGGCCGTGTTTATACGATCCAGGAAGTCAGGCGCCATGTGGTTATCTGCGTCGGAAACGACGATAATATCATACTCATTATCAGCAATCCGTGACAGGGCTTCGTTGATGGCTTTGGCAACGGTAGATACCGCAAACGACACCTCGAATACCCGAATAGGGAGCGTAGCCAGCTGGGCCAGCACGTCGGGATGAATGGAGTCGGCAATGACGATCAGGTCGTAGCGGTCGCTGGGGTAGTTCTGCCGTAAGTTCGTCTGGATCGAGTCGACGATGACCGCATTTTCTTTGTAAGCTGGTATTAGCACGCCTATTCTCCGGAATGTTGTCACCGGAGCCGGATAGACATCATCCGTACCACCGGACTGGCTGGCAGCCGAAAAAATGGCGACGTATAAAACGGTAAGCCCAATGTAACTGAGAACGATTAGATAGAGAACGTATAGTATATACATAATGATGATAGAAAACGAGAATCGGTGAACTGGTTACCCGATCGCGTTACATAGTACGTTAGACGCAAAAAATTGCTTTAGGTCTTCTGGCCTGTATAATATTGATTGAAAAATTTGATGATACAAAAAAAGGCTGCCGATGTCTTGACAAGGATCGATTAACTACTACTGACCAGCGTCTTTTCAAAACGTAAGATCCATCAGAGAGTGATAAGGTTTAATAATATTTTAAAATTGTTTAAAATATTCTGTATTAATTTTGCGAAATGGCTATTTTGCCGGCAGTATGCCTACGTTATGGTTTCGAAAATCGAAGCCTTTCTGTTACTGTATCGTATTCTTATCGTATCAACCCCACTTGTGACAACTGGTCTATGAAAAAAACACTACTATTAATTCATTTTTTGCTGCTTCTGACGCCCTGGGTACTAGGGCAGGAACGTGTCTTGAGCGGTAAAGTTAATGACGAAAATGCCCAACCGCTGAGTGGGGCCAACGTCGTGATTAAGTCAACGACACGAGGTACCAGCACCGATGCCAACGGTGATTTCCAGATTCGGGCTAACGCGGGTGATGTCCTGGTAGTCGGTCATGTCGGCTACGTCAATCAGGAGATTAAAATTGGCAACCAGACGACCTTTACCATCAGCCTGGTTCCGGATGACCGACAGCTTAGCGAAGTTGTTGTGACGGCGCTGGGGATCAAGAAAGAGGCCAAGGCGCTGAGCTACGCGACGCAGACCATCAAAACGTCGCAGATCAATGAGGTGCGTGATGGTAACGTCCTGAATACCCTGCAGGGTAAAATTGCCGGTGCCTACATTACCCAGGGCTCGGGTGGTCCGGGAACGGGCTCGCGGATTGTGCTGCGGGGTAACCGCTCGATTCAGGGTACGAACAACGCCCTGATTGTTGTCGACGGGGTGCCCATCAACAACAGTACGTTCGGGCAGGCTAACAGTGATTTTGGTAGTGTTGCTAATTCGGATGGAGCCTCGAACATTAACCCCGACGATATTGAAACCACCACCGTATTACGGGGGGCGTCGGCAGCTGCGCTCTACGGCAGCCAGGCGGCCAATGGCGTAATTCTGATCACCACGAAACGGGGAAAAGCGGGCCGTGTAGCAGTCGACGTAAACTCCGGCGTGTCGATCGAGAAGCCGTTTGCGCTGCCCTTCGTCCAGAATCAGTACGGACAAGGCGTGGGTGGTAAACTCGATCCGGCTGTTGGGGCCAGCTGGGGGGCAGCCATGACCGGCCAGTCTTACACGAACTATCTGGGTCAGGCAGATACGTATTCGGCTCAGCCTAACAACATCCGTGATTTTTTCCGGACGGCTGTCGGCTGGAACAATTCCATCGGCATTACGGGGGGATCGGAGCGGTCGCAGACGTATCTGTCCTACACCAATAACTCGCTGCAGGGAATAGTGCCGGGCAACAACCTGAACCGTCATACCATCAACCTGCGCCTGTCGAACCAGATCAGCTCGAAACTGTCGACCGACGCGAAAGTGACGTACATCAACCAATCGGTGCTGAACAAACCCCGGACGGGTGAAGAAAACGCGCCGGTCATTGACCTGTACCAGATCCCCCGTAATATCAGTCTGGCTACAGCGCAGAACTATGCTGCGCCGAACGCATTCAATATTCCGACACCAACGGCCTGGCCATCGACCCTGTCGTCGATCTACCAGAATCCGTACTGGATGATCAATCAGACCGCCATCAATCAGTATCGCGACCGGGTTATCGGATTTGTGTCGGCCAAGTATCAGTTGACCAACTTCCTGAGCATTCAGGGCCGGGCGAACCTCGACAAGTACTTCGATAAAAACGAAGAAAGCTACTCGCAGGGAACGATCCTGTGGGCCAACCAGGCGGGTGGTAAGTTCTCCCGGAATAACATTGTCAACACCCAAAGCTGGTATGACCTGTTAATCGACGGGAAGAACAATCTCGGCAAAGACCTGACGCTCGATTACCAGGCGGGGGCCATTATTCAGGACACCCGGTACCAGGCGACCAATAGCTTGGCCGACGGCCTGAACGTACCCAACCGATTCAACCTGAACTTCGGTACTAACCTGAGTGTGGGAGATGATTTCTCCCGCGTGCAGACCCAGTCGCTGTTTGGGCAGGCTTCGCTGGCCTGGCGGGACGCTATTTTCTTAAATGCCAGCCTGCGTAATGACTGGTCGTCGACCTTGCCCGCACCCTATTCGTTTCAGTATCCCTCAATCGGTGCTTCAGTGGTGTTATCGGATCTGCTGAAAATCAACGGCCCACTGTCGTATCTGAAAATCAATGGATCGTATGCTCAAGTGGGTAACGGAGCTGATCCCTACCTGCTGCAGACCAACTACTCCTATAGCCAGGGAGCGGGTTCCGGCTTTATCAGCCGGGACGGTACGCAGGCGATCGGTAACCTGAAACCTGAGATCACCAAAAGTCTGGAACTTGGCGTCGATGCGCGCTTCCTGAACAACCGACTGGGGGCGACGGTGACGGCCTACAAAACGAACTCGATCAACCAGTTGCTGCGACTGGGGTTGGCGCCGGCATCCGGCTTCGGCAACCAGTACATCAACGCGGGTGATATCCGGAACATGGGCCTTGAGGTGGTGGTCAACGGAACGGCCATCAAAACCACTGACTTCTCCTGGGATCTGACGCTGAATATGGGCCTGAACCGGAACCGAATCATTAGCCTATCGCCCGATATCAAACTAGCATTCCTGTCCGGTGGGTATGGCCGGTCAGCGTCGCCGATTGTGGCAGAAGGTGGTTCATACGGGGATATCGTCTCGTATCGCTGGGCAAAGGATGCGGCCACGGGTCAGTACCTGGTTGGCTCTCAGCAGGTAACCGGTCCGACAGGAACGACATCAATCGTATCGACCGGCTTGCCGGTTGCCACAAAAGAGCAGGAGTATATTGGCAACTTCAACCCGAAAATGCTGTTGGGCTTCACGAACTCGTTCACGTATAAAGGCTTTTCACTCCGCTTCCTGGTTGATGCCCGCATCGGTGGCATTGCCGTATCGGGTACGGAGATGAACCTGGCATTCAGCGGTATCCCCGAAGTGACGGCGAAGAATCGGGAAGGTGGCTGGGTGCTGCCAGGTCGTACGGCGGGTATCGCCGGGGCTGATGGGGTAACGCTGGTAGGCGCTGGACAGGCCAACACGACGGCCATTACGGCGGAGCAATTCTGGCAGACCGTATCGGGCAAACGCTACGGCTGGGGCGAATTCTTTGCCTATGACGCGACCAACGTCCGGCTCCGTGAAGTGTCGATCGGCTACGGCATTCCGGTACCATCAAACTTCTTTATCAAGTCAGCCCGGTTGTCGTTCGTTGCCCGTAACCTGTTCTGGTTCTATCGGGGCAGTTCCATCCTGGACATTCCGGGTATTGGCAAGCGCAAGATGTGGTTCGATCCGGACGTGAACATCAGCAATGGTAACTTCCAGGGCGTTGAATACGGAACGCTGCCGTCGAACCGGAGCATCGGTCTGAATCTGAAACTTTCCTTTTAATTCGAAACTATCGTCATGATGACACCCTATAAAAAGCTTTTGCGGCAGACTCTTGTGGCGGCAAGCCTATCGGCTCCGTTGTTCTGGGCTGTTGGCTGCACCACGAATTTCGACGAGATCAACACCAACCAGACGAAGATTTCTACGATTGGTGCGGGCGAAATTCCTTACCTGTTTTCGAAAGCGCAGTCGGCAGCAACACTGCCCGGCGGTAACTATCAGGTTGGTCAGAACCTCTTCTCCGACCAGTATGCGCAGTATTTCGCCTGCGTAGCTACATACTTCCCGTCTGATCGGTTCGTGATCCGGATGGACTGGCTGGGCGGTCCCTGGACCGCGCAGTACACCGAGGTGGTGCCCCAGCTGAAAACCATCATGAGCAGCACGGACGCCAACTCGGCGGAGAATGCGCTGGCCAATATCTGGTGGGTATACTCGTTCCACCGCTGGACGGATTACATTGGACCGATCCCGTATTTTAAAGCCGGCGAACCCGCTACGTCGGTAGCCTATGATGCGCAGGACAAAATCTACGACGATTTCTTCAAGAAGTTAGCAGCTGCTACGACGTTGCTGAAAACCAAAACGTCCGAAAAACCATACGGCTCATTCGACCTGATCTATGGGGGCGATGTAAACAAATGGATCAAGTTCGCCAATACGCTCCGGCTCCGGCTGGCGCTGCGGATTTCGAAAGTTGATCCGGCCCGGGCAAAAACCGAAGCCGAAGCTGCGGTGGCGGGTGGCGTCCTGACCACCAGCCCTGACGATGATGCCCTAGTGGCGCGTAGCACGAAAGGCGGTGACAACAACGGGCTGGCCATCATGTCGGACTGGAACGAGTTTCGGATGAGTGCGGCCATGGAATCGGTGCTGAAAGGCTACGAGGACCCACGCCTGCCAACTTACTTCCTGCCAGCCGTGAAAACCAATACCTACGAAGGGCTACGTAACGGGCTGGCAACAACTCAGTTAACCGATCCTGCTAATACCGCTGACGCCAACTCGCACGTTGGGCAACGGTGGACATCCACTGGTCTGGGAACGGCTCAGAACGTAATGGCGACCGCCGAGGCTTATTTCCTGATGGCGGAGGGTGCCCTGAACGGCTGGAATATGGGTGGTACAGCGAAGGATTATTATAACAAAGGTATCGCTATGTCACTGACCCAGTGGGGCGTAACGAGCGCTGCGGCCATTACTGCCTATCAGACCAGCACCAAAACGCCGGTGGCTCCGAACGATTTCCTAAAATCGGCGCCCTTGAGCACGATTCCGGTTGCCTGGGGCGCTACCGAAGCTATCCAGCGTGAGCAGATTGGCACCCAGAAATGGCTGGCTATCTTCCCGGATGGCTTTGAAGGCTGGGCCGAATACCGCCGGACGCGCTATCCGAAACTGTATCCGGTAGTGAATTCGGATAACCCGGATATTCCAGCCGGTGGGGTGCTGCGTCGGATTCCGATCCTGCTGGTTGAGCAGCAGACCAATACGGTAGAGGCCAAAAAAGCCGAATCGCTGATTAATGGTCCCGACAAAGTAACGACCCCCCTCTGGTGGGATAAAAACTAATCTAAAGTACCCTTCAGAAAGCGGAGTCAGCCTTAGTGGATTGGCTCCGCTTTCGCTATATTTCAGGTATGATTAAACGAGTTTATGGCTGGCTCTACGTAGGCATGACAAGTCTGGCAATGGCCTGTCAATCCGGCGAAACGCCCCTGTTCAACGAGCTGACGGCTGACCAAACTGGTATTACGTTCGTGAACGACGTCAAACAGGAAGGTGAAAATAACGTTCTGAACTACCCGTACTATTTCAATGGCGGGGGGGTAGCGGTGGGTGATCTGAACAACGACGGCCGACCGGATATTTACTTTACCGGCAACAAAACCCCGAACCGACTCTATCTGAATCAGGGCGGCCTGACCTTTACCGACGTAACCGATAAAGCAGGCGTAGCGGCCACTGATGGCTGGAAAACGGGCGTCACGCTGGCCGATGTGAATCAGGACGGTTGGCTGGATATTTACGTCTGCCGCTCGGCGATGGGCGATTCGACCCTGCGCCGAAATCTCCTGTTCATCAACAACAAAGACACGCTGAACGGCGGGCCAACCTTCTCGGAACGCGCAGCTGAGTACGGCATTGCCGATGCATCGTACTCTACCCAAGCCGCTTTTTTTGATTACGACCACGACGGCGATCCCGACTTGTTTGTGCTGAATCACTCCCTGCCGCAATACGCTGGTTTCAGCAAACTCCTGGGTTCGTATAAGCAGGAGAAGGATAACCGCTTCGGCAGCAAGCTTTATCGCAACGATAAAGGTCCCGATGAAAAGCCGCATTTCACCGACGTATCGACCCAGTCGGGACTGATCAACAACGTACTGAGTTTCGGGCTGGGCATTGCCGTGTCGGACGTGAACGCCGATGGCTGGCCGGACCTGTACGTATCAAATGATTTCAACGAAGAGGACTATCTCTACCTGAATACCGGCCAACACGGGCCGGGTAAACCCTCATTTCGCAACGTAGCGCGAGAGGCAACAGGCCATACGTCACTGTTCTCGATGGGCTCCGACGTGGCCGACATCAACAACGACGCCCGGCCCGATATCCTGACGCTGGACATGCTACCGGCAACGAACGAACGGATCAAACTCTCCTCGGGTGACGATAACTACGACAAATACCGCATGCTGCTGGATGCCGGATTTCACCCCCAGACCATGCGGAATATGCTGCAGCTGAACAACGGCGTAACGACTTCCGAAAACGGCCTGGCGATGCCTACCTTTTCGGAGATTGGTCAGTTGTCTGGTATCGCCAATACCGACTGGAGCTGGTCGGCGCTGCTGGCTGATTACGACGGCGATGGCTGGAAGGATCTATTTGTTACAAACGGCTATGAGAAGGATTACACCAACATGGAGTTCCTGAAATTTACGGTCGACGAGCGGGTGAAGGCCCGCGAAACCGGGCAGGGTGCGTCAGTCGACCAGATCCTCGACCGGATGCCGTCTATTGACGTAGGTGGGTTTCTATTTCGTAACAATGCCGACCTGACCTTTACCGACGTAACGAAAGACTGGGGCCTGACCCGAGCTATAAAAGCGAATGGCGCGGCTTACGCTGATCTGGACAGCGACGGTGACCTCGATCTGATTGCCAACGCGATGAATGCCCCCGCGGTTATCTACCAGAATAAGGCCGTTGAAGACCGGAACGCTACGTTCCTGACCATCAATCTACAACAGAATAACCCAGCGCGTCAGCTGACGGGTACCAAAGTGTGGGTATATGCCGGTGGCCACGCGCAGTACCAGGAATTTTCGCCGGTACGCGGTTTCCAATCGTGTCAGTACGTCCCATTGACGATTGGTCTGAACCGTCAGCAAAAAGCCGATTCCGTACGGATTGTCTACCCCGATGGTCATACCCAACTAGTGCGCAACGTACCCGCAAGCAAGGTGCTGGCTCCTCGCTATGAAGATGCGACACAAGTATTTACGTATCCTCAACCATCAGCGGCCCTGTTTGCCGAAACCGTCGTTTCTGGATGGAGACATACGCCCATTGATACCAACGATTTTAAACGGCAGCAACTGTTACCCTATCAGTTCTCTTACAGCGGTCCCAAGCTGGCTACCGGCGACGTGAACAAGGACGGCCGGAACGATCTGTACGTAGCAGGCGCTAAAGGGCAGGCCGGGGTTTTGTGGCTGCAGCAGGCCGACGGTACGTTACGCCAGCAGTCCGTGTCGGCTTTCGAGCAGGACCGGGGCAGTCAGGACGAGGCAGCCGCGTTTTTTGACGCCGACAAAGATGGTGATCTGGATGTATACGTCGTGAGTGGTGGGTACCCATTTGCCCAGAATGATCCATTACTGCAGGATCGGCTCTACCTAGGCGACGGCAGGGGGAACTTCACCAAAGCGGTGAATGCCCTTCCGAAAGAAACCGTAGCAGGTGCCTGCGTTACACCCTTTGACGTTGACCATGACGGGGATCTTGACCTGTTTGTGGGCGCCCGGTTTGTGCCGGGAAACTACCCGACGGTAGCCCGGAGCAGCGTGCTGCTGAACGATGGGCACGGTCATTTCACGGATGCCACGCCGATCTGCCTGGGCAATGCCGAAAAGCTGGGGCTGGTGTGCGATGCCCGGGCCGCTGACATCAACCGGGATGGCTGGCCGGATCTGGTGCTGGCGGGAGAGTGGATGCCCATGACCGTACTGATTAACCAGAAAGGTAAACTGACGGATCAGTCGGTGCAGTGGTTTCCGGCGAATACCGAGGGCTGGTGGAATTGCCTGGCCGTCGCGGACTTTGACAAGGATGGTGACATGGATGTGGTAGCGGGCAACTACGGCCTGAATACGCAGTGGAAAGCTTCGACCCGCACGCCCGTCACGCTCACGTACAGTGATTTCGACAACGACGGAAACATTGACCCGTTCCTGGCGTACTACGTTGGCAACAAAAGTTACCCTTACGCCAGCCGGGACGAAGCATTGAGCCAGGTGGCCATGCTGAAAGGTCGTTTCCCGGACTACACGCAGTATGCCAACGCTACGTTGACTGACCTGTTCAAGCCGGAAGAATTGAAACGCGCGTCGCAAAATACGGCTAACTGGATGGCGACAACGTACTGGGAAAACCAGAACGGCCGCTTTGTGGCGCATCGGCTACCCGTTCAGGCTCAGTTTGCGCCTATTTTCGCCATCGAGCCGTTCGACTATGACCATGATGGGGACCTGGATTTGGTGATGGGGGGCAACCTGACCCATACCCGCGTCCGGATCGGGCAGTCGGATGCCAGCTACCTGCCCGTGTTCGAAAATACGAATCACCAGTTTCAGTTTGTTGCCAACGCGGGTGGGCGAACCAATGTACGCGGAATCGCTCGGCTCAGTGATAATGAGTTAGTTGTGGGCAGCAACGATGCTCCTCTGCTTCTGCTGACACAGCCGAAGACCGCGGGCCGACCACTTAATTTATGACACGTCTTCAATCGGAAGAAAGCCATTTGGTGTAAGTTTGCTGCCGACGTTTGAAGTCGACCGAGCTATGCCTGCTACTATTCTGATTATCGATGACGAAGCCAAACTTCGTCAACTCCTGGCGCGTATTCTGCAACTGGAAGGATATACCCTGCTGGAAGCCGGTGACGCAAAGTCTGGGTTGAAACTCCTGGAGCAGTCGGAGGTGCAGCTGGTGATCTGCGATGTCAAGCTGCCGGACAAGAACGGAATCGAGCTGTCGGCGCAGATCAAACAACTGTATCCCGCCACTGAAATTATTTTGCTGACGGCCTACGGTACCATCGCCGACGGCGTAACGGCCATCAAGAATGGGGCGTTTGATTACATTACCAAGGGCGATGACAACGACCGAATCATTCCGCTGGTGAGTCGGGCCGTTGATAAGGCCAATCTGCAGTTTCGGATTCAGCAACTGGAAGCGCAGGTAAGCCAGCGCTACGGTTTCGATCGCATCATCGGCGATTCACCTGCCATTCACCGGGCCATCGATCTGGCGCAAAAGGTTGCGGGTACAGATACGACGGTATTACTGACCGGCGAGACCGGAACGGGCAAAGAAGTGTTCGCGCAGGCCATCCATAACGCCAGTCCGCGCCGGACCGGTCCTTTCGTGGCCATCAATTGCGGGGCGCTGGGCAAGGATATTCTGGAAAGTGAACTGTTCGGGCACCGGGCGGGGGCGTTTACGGGAGCGGGCCGCGATCAGAAAGGACTGTTCGCCGAAGCGAATAAAGGAACTATTTTCCTGGATGAGATTGGCGAGATGCCGCTCGAATTGCAGGCTAAACTCCTGCGGGTGCTGGAAACCCACGAATTTCTGCGGGTGGGCGATACCAAACCCACCAAAGTAGATGTACGTGTGCTGGCGGCTACCAACCGAAGTCTGGCTCGGGACGCCGAAGCGGGTCTGTTTCGCCCGGATCTTTATTATCGCCTGTCTGTGTTCACGATCGAACTGCCGCCATTACGTAGCCGCCCGAACGACATTGCGGAACTGGCCCGGCACTTTGTGGTGCAGCAGGCCGCCAAACTGGGTAAGCGGAACCTGCAGCTTAGTCCCGAGTTTGTCCAGTTGCTGCAACGACAACCCTGGAAAGGGAATATCCGGGAGTTGAAAAACGTCATTGAACGTGCCGTCATTCTGGCTGATGAGTCAATACTATTGCCCGATTACCTGCCCTATGATATGCAACTGACTGAGCCAGCCGGGGCAAGGGGAGGTAAGACTGTTTCCGACGAAAATACGTTCAACCTGGCCGAACTGGAACAGCGGCAGATCAAACGGGCTCTGCAACACACGCAGGGTAACAAAGCCGAGGCCGCCCGACTACTGGGTATTGGTCTGACGAGCCTTTACCGTAAACTAGCCGAGAGTGATTCGCCGATCTGATCGCGTTGACTGTCGTCAGCTATATTTTTTGAACAGAAATCCGGGCTGAGAGTAATACGTAAGGAATTTTTTCCTCATGACTTCGCATACTACTGTCGATAGAGTATCTCCCCAGGGGTTATTGATTGCCATCGGTATTGTCTTTGGCGACATCGGGACCTCACCACTCTATACCATCACTGCCGTCGTTCGCGGTCATGCACTAAACGAAACGCTAGTGCTGGGCGCGCTGTCCTGCATTATCTGGACCCTGACGCTGCAGACAACAATCAAGTACGTCATCATTACCCTGCGCGCTGACAATAAAGGGGAGGGCGGGATTTTCTCCCTCTATGCCCTGGTTCGTCGGTATTCGGGGCGCTGGCTGATGGTGCCGGCCATAGTAGGAGGGGCTTTTCTGCTGGCAGATGGTCTGATCACACCACCTATCTCTGTATCGTCGGCCATTGAGGGGTTATTGATTTTTTACCCTGAACTCGATACGGAGCCCATCATAATAGGAATTCTGATTGCGTTGTTCGTTGGCCAGCAGTTCGGGACAAAGCAGTTGGGGCGATTGTTCGGGCCGATCATGCTGGTCTGGTTTACCTTCATTGGTGCCGTCGGTTTCTACGCGTTGCTGAGTGAGCCGTCGGTACTGAAAGCCATCAATCCACTATACGGCTGGCGAATGCTAACCCAATATCCGGGAGGATTCTGGCTACTGGGTGGCATTTTCCTGTGTACGACGGGGGCCGAAGCGCTGTATTCCGACATGGGCCACTGTGGTAGGGGTAATATCCGGGTGAGCTGGGTGTACGTGAAGGTCACCCTACTGTTGTCTTACGCCGGGCAGACTGCTTTCCTGATGCAGCATCTGGGCGAACCGATCAGCGAATCAGGGGCGTTTTACAGTACTGTGCCAGCGTCATTAACCGTATTCAGCATCATTCTGGCAACGATGGCAACCATCATTGCCTCGCAGGCACTGATCAGCGGGGCCTTTACACTGGTGGGTGAAGCCATGCGACTGGATTTCTGGCCCCGTCAGCGCGTGGCCTACCCGTCCGACGAGCGGGGGCAGCTCTACGTACCGTTCGTGAACTGGGGCCTGATGGTCGGTTGTATTCTGATCGTGCTGCACTTCCGGGAGTCTAAAAACATGGAAGCCGCTTTTGGTCTGGCCGTAACGCTGACAATGCTGATGTCGACTTTGCTGATCAGCGCCTATCTGCGGGTGAAGCGGGTCAATACAGTATTGATCGTATTGCTGACGGGAATATTTCTGACCGTTGAAAGTACCTTTCTGATCGCCAATCTGGTAAAGTTTGAGGAAGGCGGCTGGATATCGGTTACGCTGGGACTGCTGCTGATGACCATGATGGTGTTCTGGTATCAGGGCAAGGGATTGATAAACCGATTGACGCATTACGATACGCTGCCTAGTAACCTGCCGGTACTAAAAGCGCTGAGTAATGATACAAGTATTCCTAAATTTTCGACGCACCTGGTGTATCTGACGACTGCAGAGAACTACAATCAGATCGAAAATGAAACCCTGTTCTCGATTTTAAACCGGGCGCCCAAGCGGGCTGACATCTACTGGTTTATTCACGTATGCGTTGAAGATGAACCCTACGTGATGCGTTATAAAGTGGATACACTGGCTCGTGAAGACGCTTACTTCGTTACGTTCTACCTGGGATTCCGCATCGAACCCCGCCTGAATCTGCTATTTCGGCAGGTGGTTCATGACATGGTTGCTAACAACGAAGTAACCATTGAGACCAAATACCAGTCGCTGAATGTGCATCGGATTGCGGGCGATTTCCGGTTTGTGCTGTTCCGTCGCTTCCTGTCCTACGACAACGAGCTGACCAACTACCAACGACTGATTATGACGGGCTACCTGCTTCTCAAACGCATTGCCCTAACGGCGCAGGAGGCCTACGGCCTCGATACCAGCAACGTAACGACGGAAGCCGTACCGTTGGTGCTCAGTACTCCCCGGAAACTACCCTTATATCGTATCCCTTCGCAATTTAAACAGATCTCCAACGAGCAGTAGTCACTGCCATTCTGGATTTTCAGAATGAAAAAGACCTTTCCATTTTGGAAAGGTCTTTTTTTGCCTTATCCAGCTGTTATTGATTAGTTGAATTTTTAAGTGGCTGTTTATCAGTCATTTGTTGGTATGGCTTGATGGGTGAGAAAGATTGGACTGTTTTTTGGCACTACCAGGACAAATCAACCTAACAAGTTCAAAACAATGAGTACTCTCCTGATTCTGATTGGTTCGGCTCTGCTCTGCTTTCTCGTCTTCTACAAAGCCATTGAATGGTTCGAACATATTTAAGTCAATTGCAATCTGACCTCCCCATGATTACGCTCCTGTTTGTCGTAGCCCTGCTGGTATTCGCGTACATGCTCTACGTCCTCATCAAACCAGAGAATTTCTAGAGCGAAAGCATCAATTCGCTCATTCAATTCCATTGTGGCACAATTCACTCATTCGCTTATTATGTTTTCTGAATGGACAGGCATCGCAGTGATGTACGGACTGACCGTGCTGCTGGCGATTCCACTGGGCAAATTCGTCGCGAACGTGTTCGCTGATAAGCCCAACCGCAACGGCGGCCCGGCTTTTGACTTTATGCGACCCGTCGAGCGGCTGATTTACCGGCTTGGCGGTATCGATGAAACGCAGGATATGAGCTGGAAAGCTAACCTGCTGGCGCTGCTGACGATTAACGCCGTCTGGCTGATTTACGCATTTGTACTATTTCTGGTGCAGGGAAGCTTACCGCTCAATCCCGACGGTAACCCATCGATGACGCCGGACCTGGCATTCAACACGGCCATCAGTTTTGTGGTCAACTGTAACTTGCAACACTACTCCGGCGAATCGGGCCTTACGTACCTGACGCAGACTATCGTAATTAATTTCCTGATGTTTGTATCAGCCGCGACGGGTATTGCCGCGTTGATACTGATTGTGCGATCGTTCCTGCCAAAAAGCGTGGAAACGGTCGGTAACTTCTACGTCTACTTCGTGAAGTCCATTACCCGGATTTTGCTGCCCCTGTCGCTTCTATTGGCTGCTATTCTGGCATTTAACGGTACGCCCGCCAGCTTCGATGGTAAAGATAGTATCGTAACGATGCAGGGGGATACAGTGGGCGTATCACGCGGACCCGCGGCTGGCATGATTGCCATCAAACACATCGGTACCAACGGTGGTGGTTATTTCGGTGCTAACTCGGCGCATCCGCTCGAAAACCCGAACTACCTGACCAACATGGCCGAAATGGTTGCGCAGGTCGTACTGCCGATTGCCATGATTTTCGCGCTGGGCTTCCTGATTAACCGGAAGAAGTTCGCGCTGATGATTTACGGCGTCATGACGATCGGAATGCTGATGCTACTGGTGCCAACGCTTATCAGTGAACTGCACGGTAACCCAGCCATTGCGCGCATGGGCGTGGCACAACCGACTGGCGCCATGGAAGGCAAGGAAGTTCGTTTCGGACCACTGGCGTCGGGCTACTGGAGTATCGTAACGACAATTATCTCGACAGGATCCGTCAACTCCATGCACGATTCGTCGATGCCGGTATCGGGCATGATGCAACTACTGGGCATGATGACCAACGCATTCTATGGGGGTTGCGGGGTCGGTATCCTGAACTTCTACTACTTCCTGATTATTGCGGTCTTTATTTCGGGTCTGATGGTGGGCCGGACGCCGGAGTTCTTTGGTCGAAAAGTGGAAGCGCGGGAGATCAAGATTGCGTCGATTGTGGCGCTCGTCAGCACGCTGCTCGTCAAAGGTGGTACGGCGCTGGCGGCCTGGATATTTGTTAATTACCCCGAAGCTGACTGGGCGGTGAAGCCGTCGGCCTGGCTCAATAATGGGAACGCCCAACCGCCCGGCTACCACGGCTTCTCAGAGATGCTCTACGAGTTCACGTCGGCCAATGCTAACAACGGATCAGGCTTTGAAGGACTGGGCGACAATAACTTCTTCTGGAACTACGCGACGGGAATCGTGCTGTTGCTGGGTCGTTTCATCCCCATTATTGGCCCGGTAGCCATAGCAGGTTTGCTGGCCAAGAAGAAATACGTGCCGGAGTCGAGTGGAACGCTGCCAACGGACAATGGTACGTTCGGGTTAATGGTCTTTGCGGTCATCATGATCATCACGGCCCTGTCGTTCTTCCCGGCCCTCACGCTGGGTCCACTGGCCGAGTATTTCAGCCTGAAGTAATGCGCTGGGCGATAATGGTCAGTACCTCGGTCAGCGTCATCGGCTCCGAAGGATGCACATTATCTTCTGTACCAATATGTTGATGGTGGGGCGAAGAGGAAAACGGTACTTCGTGGGCGTTGTCCCAACGGTGAATGAGTTGATGATCGGCAGTTTGCCAGTGGTACGAATAGTCGATCCAGCCGGATACCGTTATGTAATTCTCGCGAACGTGGAGCACCGACGAATCTGTGAACGTAATACTACCGCGAACTTGAGTCAGTTCAGGACGTTCGATTGGATCAAGGGGCGTGGTGACATCTATGATGGCGTGGAATGTACTTAGGTCGTGCTTCATTTTACCAGTTTCGCCAGTCGTTTTTCAACACCTCTCAATACGACGAGTTCAGCCCGCCAGTCCATGATGTCATCTTCCCTTTCAAATAAACCAAACTGGGTCAGCTCGTTGAAACGCTTGTCGAACTCCTCGTAGCGCATCCCGTATTTCGCTTCAAATGCGTCGATCCGGTCGCTGCACACCTTGAGTTCCCGCAGCAATTCTTCCTGCATCTTTTTGATGGCGTAATCAGTGCTCGATGAGTACCCTGCTTTCTGAAACACCTGCTCGATAGAAGCCTGTTCGACCGTCATATCCAAAATCTGTTTTTTCAAAGATAACTAAAATGGCAACCCAATCTTCTTCTCCCAGTTTGTTCCAGGGCGACCTCGTCCGAACGGCCATCCGGGAGTCATTTGTCAAATTAAACCCGGCGATTCTGATCAAGAACCCGGTTATGTTTACCGTCGAAGTCGGTACGCTGATCATGGTGCTAGTGACGATATACATCGGCGTGTCGGGCGATCAGACGCAGGGCTCGCTGGGCTACAACATCACCATTACGCTGATTCTGCTGCTGACGCTGCTGTTCGCCAATTTTGCCGAAGCCATCGCCGAAGCCCGGGGGAAAGCGCAGGCCGAATCGCTCCGCAAAACC
Source organism: Spirosoma sp. KUDC1026 (assembly GCF_013375035.1). Classification (NCBI taxonomy): domain Bacteria; kingdom Pseudomonadati; phylum Bacteroidota; class Cytophagia; order Cytophagales; family Cytophagaceae; genus Spirosoma; species Spirosoma sp. KUDC1026. The sequence goes on from NZ_CP056032.1 coordinate 3,010,509, forward strand.
CGGCAGGAAACGCCCGCCAAAGTGATTCGCGCCGTGGGCAATATGTACACGAATGAACGGTCGGAAGGCCGAACCCCCGACGGATCGGTGCAGACGATTTCGTCGGCACAGCTCAAAAAAGGCGACGTTTTCCTGTGCGAGCCGGGCGACATCATCCCGTCGGACGGTGAAATCATCGAAGGGCTGGCTACCATCGATGAGTCGGCCATCACGGGTGAATCGGCACCGGTTATTCGCGAAGCGGGTGGTGACAAATCGTCGGTGACGGGCGGTACGAAAGTGCTGTCGGACCGGATTAAAGTACAGGTGACGACGCAGCCGGGGGAGTCGTTTCTCGACAAGATGATTGCGCTGGTCGAGGGCGCGTCGCGACAAAAGACACCGAATGAAATTGCGCTGACGATTTTGTTGGCGGGCTTTACGCTGATCTTCATCATCGTCTGCGTTGCGCTCAAGCCCTTCGCTGATTATGCCAATACGCCCATCACGATTGCGGCCCTGATCTCCCTGTTCGTCTGTCTGATTCCCACCACCATCGGTGGACTGCTGTCGGCCATTGGTATCGCTGGTATGGACCGGGCGCTGCGGGCCAACGTAATCGCGAAGTCGGGGCGGGCGGTGGAAACGGCGGGTGACATCGATACGCTGTTGCTCGACAAAACGGGGACGATTACGATTGGCAACCGGAAAGCGACCAACTTCTACCCGGCACCGGGCGTCAAACAGGCCGATATGGTGCGGATTGCGGCCCTGAGTTCGCTGGCCGACGAAACCCCCGAGGGTAAATCAATTGTCGAACTGGCCGGACAAGATGTTACGCGTCACCTGAACACCGAAGGGGCGAAACTCATCAAGTTCACTGCCGAAACGCGTTCATCAGGTATTGATTTAACGACAGGAGAACGCATCCGTAAAGGGGCGACCGATTCGATTCGGAACATCGTCGAGCGCGTCGGCAATCATTTCCCGGCGGAGACTGATGCGAAAGCAAAGGAGATTGCGGCTAATGGTGGCACTCCGCTGGTCGTGACGGAAAACGAGGAAGTGAAAGGCGTGGTCGAATTGCAGGATATCATCAAACCCGGTATCGCCGAGCGATTCGACCGCCTGCGAAAGATGGGTGTCAAGACGGTGATGGTAACGGGCGATAACCCGCTGACAGCCAAGTTTATCGCGGAGAAAGCAGGCGTCGATGATTTCATTGCCGAAGCCAAGCCGGAAGACAAGATGCAGTACATCCGCCATGAACAAAACGGCGGTAAACTGGTGGCAATGATGGGCGACGGTACCAACGATGCGCCAGCACTGGCTCAGGCCGATGTGGGTGTGGCCATGAACTCGGGTACGCAGGCTGCCAAGGAAGCCGGTAACATGGTCGACCTCGACAACGACCCGACTAAGCTGATCGAAGTCGTTGAAATTGGCAAGCAGCTGCTGATTACGCGCGGCACCCTGACAACCTTCAGTATCGCCAACGACGTAGCCAAGTATTTCGCTATCGTACCGGCGCTGTTTATCACGTCGATTCCGGCGCTACAGGCGATCAACATCATGCGGCTGCATAGCGCCGAGTCGGCTATCCTGTCGGCGGTTATTTTCAACGCGATCATCATTCCGATGCTGATTCCGCTGGCGCTGCGCGGTGTCGAATACAAACCCATCGGGGCGTCGGCGCTGCTGCGGCAGAACCTGCTGCTCTACGGGGTGGGTGGGGTCATCGCTCCCTTCATCGGTATCAAACTGATTGATCTGGCGGTCGGGTTGTTTGTGTAAAAGCGTAGAAGAAAGAAAACAGACAAAAGAAGAAAGATAGTCGCTGAGAGAGCCGGTAAAATACACCCCTCTTTCGTCAAACGTCTTTCTTCTTTCATCCCAATAACCATGAAAACGAATCTCATTCCTGCCATACGCCTGACCGTAGTCATGCTCATTCTTACGTCCGTTATCTATCCGCTCGTAGTAGCGGGAATTGCCAAGCTGGCGCCTGGTGGTGGTAAAGGCGTTACCGTCGAAGCGAAAGGCCGGGTTGTCGGCTATGCGCTGATCGGGCAGAAATTCACCGACGATCGCTACTTCAACTCACGTCCGTCGGCGGTTGAGTACAATGCGGCTGGCTCGGCCGGCTCGAACAAAGGCCCGTCGAACCCCGATTACCTGAAAACGGTGCAGGCCCGTATCGACACCTTTCTGGTTCATAACCCAACGGTGACGAAAGCCGATATCCCGGCCGAGCTGGTAACGGCATCCGGCTCCGGTCTCGACCCCGATCTGTCGCCCGCAGCGGCTAAAATTCAGGTCGCCCGTATCGCGAAAGTGCGTGGTCTGTCAGCGGAACGGTTGAATCAACTGGTCGATGCGAACACAAGCGGTCCGCTACTGGGGCTATTTGGGCCGTCGACTGTGAACGTGCTGAAACTGAACGTCGCCCTCGACCAAATCCGCTAACTTGATGCGCCGGTTCGTCCGGGGAATCATAGAGTTCATAGCGTCGACCGACTGTCCCGGCAAGCCGAAAGGGTCGAGACGGTCGGCTGACGATCATTTGAGTTTTTGCTGAATACAACAAAACCAACGAGTCCGTCCTGTGCGGACCACCAACCATGAAACGTATTGCCCAATTTTTCTCCCTTGCTGCTGTGCCGTTACTAACGGCGTCGGCCATTGCTCAAACAACTGATACAACGACTACATCGGCTGCGCCAAATTCCGGCCTAACAATGTCGGGGTATGTCGAAGCGTACTATACCCACGATTTTACGGCGCCAAAAACCGATCAGGAGCGTCCCGGCTTTCTGTATAATCATAAGCGGAATCGGGAAGTCAATATCAACCTGGCGTTTCTGAAAGCTGCCTACACCGCAGAGCGGCTACGGGCGAATCTGGCGGTACAGGTCGGTACATATGCGCAATACAACTATGCGGCCGAGCAGGGACTACTAAAAAACGTGTTCGAAGCGAACGCGGGCGTGAAGCTGGCCAAGAACCGAGACCTGTGGCTCGACGCGGGGATATTCTCCTCACACATCGGCTTCGAAAGCGCTATCTCAAAAGACTGCTGGACGCTGACCCGCAGTATACTAGCCGAAAATTCGCCCTACTACCTGTCTGGTGCGAAGGTGACTTACAATACCCCGAATGGTAAGTGGACACTGCTGGGCTCAGTACTCAATGGCTGGCAGCGCATTGCCAAACTGCCGGGTTATAGCGGCATGGCTATCAGTACGCAGGTGCAATACCGCCCGTCGTCGATGGTGACCCTGAACTGGAGTAGCTTCCTGGGCAGCGACCGACCGGACTCGCTGAAGCAGGGTCGCTTCTTCAATAACCTGTACGCCATTATCAACCCGACGGGTAAGTTTGGGGTAATCCTCGGCTTCGACATCGGTGCCGACCGTAAACCGGTTGTTGATACCCGAACCGGTGAGCGGGCAGGCAGTGGCTCCTATATCTGGTATTCCCCCGTCATTATTGCCCGCTACAAAACATCCGACAGGAGTTACCTCAACGGTCGAGTGGAGTATTACGACGATAAGAACGGGGTAATCATTGCGACGGCTACGGCCAACGGATTTCAGACTTTGGGTTACTCGCTGGGCTACGATTACGCGATCCTGCCAAACGCGTTGTTCCGCGTCGAAGGAAAAATGTACGACAGCAAAGACGCTATTTTTTCAACCAGTACGGGGCTAAGCAAAAGCAATACGTCGCTGACAACCAGCCTGGCCATTAGTTTTTAGAGCAACCCCACCCCCTCCCCGTTAGGGAGGGGCTTTGCCCATCACTGATTTTTAGGCCCCACCCTAACGGGGAGGGGTTAGGGTGGGGTCAATTAGTATAAACCGACATGCTCCCTGACCAACGCGATCAATCGGCTGACAATTTCCTCCGGCTCATTCAGCAGTCGCGTCGGGGGAAGTTCAAGGTATACATTGGCATGAGTGCGGGCGTGGGTAAGACCTACCGAATGTTGCAGGAGGCCCATGCGCTGCTGCGTAGTGGTATCGACGTCCAGATCGGCTTTGTTGAAACGCATAACCGGGCCGAAACGCACGTACTGATCGACGGGCTGCCGATTATTCCGCGCCGGAAGCTGTTCTACAAAGGGCGAGAGCTGGAAGAGATGGATGTGCAGGCGGTGCTGAACCGACACCCCGAGATCGTGATTGTCGATGAACTGGCGCATACGAACATTCCCGGTTCAAAAAATGAGAAGCGCTGGCAGGACGTATTCGAGATTCTCGACGCGGGAGTCAACGTCATCAGCGCGGTCAACATTCAGCATATCGAAAGTCTGTACGATGAGGTTCACGCCATTACGGGTATCGACGTTACCGAGCGCGTGCCCGACAAAGTGCTGCAAGCTGCCGATGAGGTCGTCAACATCGATCTGACCGCCGACGAGCTAATTGCCCGGCTCAGGGAAGGTAAGATTTACGACCCCGGCAAGGTGCAGACGGCACTGCAAAATTTTTTCCAGTCGGAGAAAATTTTACAGCTGCGTGAACTGGCCCTGCGCGAAGTAGCGTCGGCCGTCGAGCGAAAGATTGACACGATCCTGCCGCCGGGGACGCAGCCCAAGAACGAGCGGTTTCTGGCGGCTATCAGTAGTAATCATCAGACGGCCCGGCGCGTTATCCGCAAAACGGCCCGGCTGGCGGCTTACTATAATTCGCGCTGGTTTGTACTGTACGTGCAGACGCCTTCGGAGAGTGCCGACCGGATTAAGCTCGACGTGCAGCGGCACCTGATCAACAACCTGAAGCTGGCCACCGAACTGGGGGCCGAGGTAGTTCAGGTCAAAAGCGATCATATTTTCAACAGTATAATGGAGGAGATTAAGCAACGCAACGTAACGACACTCTGCATCGGCAAACCGCATTTCAGCCTGATTCAGATTATTTTGCGTACCAACGCCTTTAATCAACTACTCAATAAACTCGCCGACTCCGACACGGATTTGATCATTCTATCCTAGCGAATTGTGAATGAGCGAATGAGCGAATAGGGTTGACGCAAACTATTCACTCACCACGCGGGCGGCCCCGTCACTCATTCACTCATTCGCTCATTCATAATTTGCCTATGTCCTTAAAGACCAAAATCTCCCTTTCGCTGCTGTTTCTGTTTAGCATTAGCCTGGTGCTGGGCGGATTGGGGGCGTATTACCTAAATCGGCTGTCGAAGGATTCACAGGCCATTCTAAAGGATAATTACATCTCCCTGGAATTTATCAGTACAATGCAGAAATCATTGGCTGATCTGGATGATCCGGATGCGCTGGTCAATTTCGATCGAAGCCTGCGTAAACAGGAAGCCAACGAGACGGAAGTGGGTGAGCAGGAACTAACGAGCGCAATCCGGCAGGAGTATGACCGATTACGAGCGGGAAGACGTGACTCGCTGACGATTGGTCGCATCCGGCAGAACCTGTTTGCGCTGGACGACCTGAACCGGCGGGCCAGTATGCGAAAAAGCCGGATCGCCGAACAGACCGCCAAAGATGCCCTGGGCTGGCTGGCTTCCGTTGGTACGTTGTGCTTTCTGATTGTGCTGTCGTTCGTTATCAGCATCCCCAGTTACATTGCCAATCCGATTCGGGAGTTGACACGGGGCATCAAGCAGGTCGCCAGCCGCAACTTTGAAGAACGACTGCATTTTAAGTCAAGCGATGAATTTGGCGAACTGGCGCAATCGTTTAACTCGATGGCCCAGAAACTCGATGAATATGAACACTCCAGCCTAGCCAGGGTGCTGTTCGAGAAAAAGCGTATCGATACGCTGCTGGAGATCATGTCGGATGGAATTATTGGTCTGGACGAACAAAGGCGAATCCTGTTCGTGAACTCCGTGGCCGAGCGGCTACTGGGCATTGACCGGCAACGGATTATTGGTCAGTACGCCCCCGATATCGCTACGTCCAACGATCTGATGCGGACCCTGATTCAGGACGTCATGCAGCCGGACATTAGCGAGAGGCTGGCGGAGCCTAGTGAGTCTGATAGTCCGACCAACCTGCTGAAAATTTATGATGCCGGGGCGGGTGGGGTAGGTAAAGAAAATTATTTCACCAAGCAGATTCATGCCGTGGACGTAACGCCTACCGGTGAAACCGAAACGGTACCAGCGGGCTACGTTATTGTGCTCCAGAATATTACGTCGTACAAAGAGCTTGATCTGGCCAAAACCAACTTCATTGCCACCGTTTCGCACGAACTGAAAACGCCAATCGCGGCCATCAAAATGAGTCTGAAACTCCTACAGGACAAGCGGCTGGGAATGTTGAATGGCGAGCAGCAGGAACTGGTGACGCATGTGCAGGACGATGCCGACCGACTCCTGAAATTAACCGGCGAATTACTCAATATGGCCCAGGTCGAGTCGGGGCAGATTCAACTGCAGATGCAGTCCGTGAAGCCAGCTGATCTGATACAGGTCGCCACCAATGCCCTACGGGTTCAGGCTGAACAGAAACAGCTGCGCTTTGAAGTCGCTCTACCACCAGATTTGCCTTCGGTCTGGGCTGATCCGGACAAGGCATCCTGGGTACTGGTTAACTTTCTCTCCAATGCCGTGCGACACAGTCCAGAGAAATCAACCATCGACATTGACGCTCGATTAGTCGGCAAACAGGTTGAATTCACAGTGCGGGATTACGGGCCGGGTCTGCGGCCCGAACACCGCGATCGCGTTTTCGACCGCTATTTCCGGGCACCGGGCCTCAACGGGCAGGTAAGCGGCACGGGCCTGGGGCTGGCTATTTCGAAAGAATTTATTCAGGCCATGAATGGACAGATTGGCCTGAACAGTGACGTACAGCCCGGCGCATCGTTTTACTTTCGATTGGGGGCTATTTGAGTAGGTGGGTTGCTTGTATTGGTTGGTTTTTGGTTACTCTGTCATTCCTTGCCGCGACGGTGGACCACCCCCTGCAAGACTATATTCCAGGAGATAGAGCGAGGAAAACAATCAGCCAATAGATCAATTGATACCCGCAATAAATCACTAAGCCCCGTCGGAACAAATGCTCGGACGGGGCTTAGTGATTACATAAAAATGACGCGATTAGTAACTCGGATTCTGCGCTAAATAACCTGGCAGGTTAGAAGCTCCGTCAATTGCCGTTTGCGGAATCGGGAATAGCCGCTTCTGGGGATTGTTGTTTGTTTTCTCGGTCCAGGTGCCTTCGTACTTACCAAAGCGAATCATGTCGGTCCGGCGAACCATTTCCCAGTATAACTCGAAGCCCCGTTCGCGGTACAGCAGGTCCAGGGTCATGCTCGTCAGCGCGGGCGCTGGTGTGCTTGACGTACGGGCCGACCGAATTTTGTTTACGTCGGCCAGGGCACTGGCAGCATCGTTGCTTTTCCGCAGCTTGGCTTCGGCGCGCATCAGGTACACATCGGCCAGACGCACAATAGGGATGTCAACGTCGCCGAGGTTCCGGCCGGACTGCGATTTAGGGCTGAATTCATACTTCAATACCCGATAGCCCGTATTGTAATTGCTACCCGCTACGCTGAAGTCAACCTGCTCCGTGAAGTTTACAGGGAACGTTGGCCGGTTGCGGGTTACGTAGAACAGTTTGCCGACCCGGTAATTGCTGCCGCAGCGTACGAAAGCACCATTTACCCGTAGCAGACCGTATTGCTGCCCGCGGAGAATACCCCGATCCATCACGACGTTAGACGCTGCAACGCACGAATCAGCCGGAATGGTCTGGTTCTTCTTGTAAAAGCGAGGGTCAACACCAGCCGGGTCCTGCGAATAGGCGCTTGTCCAGGTCCGGTAAAAGTCGGGAGTGATCGCTGGTCCGTCAGTACCGTTGGCGCCCGTGAACGCGGGCAGTGGAAACTGGTCACCCGATATCGAGAAGTAAGCCAGCCGGTTATGGCCGTTCAGTTCAGAGCGCTGGTCAACGGCAAAAACCAGCTCCTTGTTGGTGTGGTTGTCGGCGTTGAAAATGGAGAAGTAATCTGGCGACAACTGGTACTGACCCGAGTTGATGATCTTGTCCGTGTACTCGACAACCTTGTCCATGTCGGCCGACTGGAACGTGAACTGCGTCGCGTATCGATCCCGGTAAACGGCGGCATTCAGGTACAGCCGGGCCAGTAATCCCCAAACTCCTCCTTTGGTCAGGCGGCCGGGGCCAACACTGGTCGCCAGATCCGGCTCAGCGGCCAAAAATTCACTTTTTACGTATTCCAGGGCCGGTTCGCCCCGCAGAATCTGCGAAACTCCCTGTGGATCGTCTTTAACGAACACCAGTCCGAACAGATCGAGCAGCATCATGTTGTAATACGCCCGCATACCCCGCGCTTCGGCGATGTACGTTTTCGTGTTCGAATCATTGATGGTTGGCAGCGTAGTCAGGGCTGTCACCGACCGCGAAATGCCCTGCGTCAGTAGGACCCAGGTGTTACGCAGGTTTGGATCGGTACTGGTTGGCGTATGCTGGTGTAGTGCCAGATAGATCCCGTTGTCGCCCCAGTCAGTACCCCCACGATACGGTAGGATTGCTTCATCCGTCGAGATTTCCTGGATGGTGAAATAGTTGGTGTGCGTAAAGATATCTGGTAGCCGGGCATAGACGGGAGCCAGGTTACCATCGGCGGCCTGGCGATCTGTCAGGCCAGTCGCCGACGATTCGTCCAGTACGTTTTCGTTTAGGTTCGTACAACCGTTCAGGGCCAGGAGTCCGGCGAGTGCTACGGTTGACAGGAGTGTCCGCTTCATAGTAAAAGAGAGAAGAAGTGCAGCCTGCCTGTTTCCGTTCGGAGGGCGGACAGGCTGCGCTTGATGGCTTGTTTAGAATGTCACATTTACCCCAAAAACAACCGAACGGGCTTTGGGATAGCTTAGGTAATCGATGCCGTACGACGAAACACCATTGACTGTCCGATCGGTATTAACCTCGGGATCATAGCCGTTGTATTTGGTGATGACGAACAGGTTCTGACCCGTTACCGAGAAGCGAACGTTTGAGATCCATCGGTTCATACCGATCAGACGAGGATTCAGATTATAGCCCAGGGTCAGGTTGTTCAGGCGGAAGAACGAACCGTCTTTCAGGAAGCGGGTTGATACCGGTGCTGAGTTGTTAATCGACTCAGTTGGCTCACCAATACCTTCGGGGGTTGTATTCAGGTTTTTGACCAGCCGGGCTTTGTAAAAGAGGGCGTTGGCCGTGTTGTCGTAGATTTTATTGCCAGATACGCCGTTGAAGTTGGCCGTCAGGTCAAAGCCTTTGTAAGCCGCGCTGGCATTGAAGTTGAACTGCTTAGTTGGCAGCGCGCTACCCGCGGCAATCCGGTCTTTGTCGGTGCCTCCGTTCTCATCGCCATCAATGTCGCTGTATTTACTTACCCCTTTCTCATCGATGCCGATGTACTCACGCAGGTAGAACGTACCGATCGGCTGGCCATTTACGTAGCCGTTGATGGTCGCCGACGTCAGCCCCGACCCCGTTGCCGACCCCGATGTAATAACCGAATATGGTGAGTTGTTCACTACGTTCTTGATGAACGTTACGTTACCGCCCAGATCCAGCCGGAAACCGCTCTGGCTGGCGTAGCGATAATTCAGACCCAGTTCAACACCCTGGTTTGTGATGGTCATGTTGGGTACGTTCGTCCAGTAGGTAGAGGCTGGCTGAATCGGATCGGCCGGGATGACTTCGAGCAGAATTTTGCCCGATACTTTACGAAAATAATCGACTGTACCGGTCAGTGCGCCGTTGAACAAACCGAAGTCAAGTCCTAAATCGGTTTGGGTCGATACCTCCCACTGAATGTCCGGGTTCGCCAGGCGCGTATAGGTCGTACCGGCGGGATAGGTTGTCGACGCGTCAAGCGGATAGCTGGTTGTAGCGCTTACGGTTGATGTAAACAGGGCCTGGGTAATCTTCGATGGAATTTCCTGGTTGCCCGTCTGACCCCAGCCCGCCCGGAGTTTCAGATCGGAGAACGGACCGGACCGCAGGAAGGGCTCTTCCGACAACCGCCAGCCCGCCGAGAACGATGGGAAAACGCCATACTTATTGTTAGAACCGAACTTCGACGATCCGTCGGCCCGCACGGTTGCGGTGAACAGATACCGGTCGCGGAACTGGTAATTCACCCGGGAGAAGAACGATTGCAGTTCGTTGTCAATCGCTGATCCATAGGGCCGGTTATTAGCCAGCGACAGATCCTGGCCCTGACCGGGGTTGTTGATCGGTTCAACGGGCGAGATTGGGAATTTATTGATGCTCCAGCCCCGCTCCCGAATCTGGAACTTCTGGTAGGAGTGCCCCAGCAGAGCCGTCAGGCTGTGGTTACCCCAGCCGCGGGTGTAGGTAAAATAGTTCTCGAGTAGTACGTTCTGATTGTTGGCGTAGATGCTTTCGAGCCGTCCATCCTGTTGCGGAACCAGATTCGCCAGCGACTGTATATCCCGCGTCGAGCTGGAGTTATCGACCCCCAGATTCATCTTGTAAACAAGGTCCTTCGTGAACTTGTACGAGGGGGAAATATTAGCAACGATACGGTTGGTTGTCGTGAGGTCTTTTTGCAGATTCAGTGTTACCAGCGGATTCGTAAACGCCTGGTATTTGATCGGGGCGCCCGTACTGTCATACGCCGGGTAGGTTGGGTTAGCAGAAAGCGCTGCGCCAACAATGCTTTCGATAGGAGGGCGGCTGTTGGTTGTTTGCGAAGCCGTCAGATTGACGTCTACCGTAAGCCGGTCTTCGAGGAACTTCTGCGAGGCATTGAAGCGACCCGTGTAACGACGGAACAAGCTATTTTTCAGGATACCTTCCTGATTCTGTACGCTCAGCGACCCGTAATAGGTGAGCTTATCCGTACCCCCACTCAGGCCGATGTTGTAATCCTGCGTTACGGCGGTCCGGCTAATCAAACGCTGCCAGTCGGTTGATGATTTCTGATCGTCTAATGTGCCTCCAACGGCTACAACCTGCCGACGAAATTCATCTGCGAAAAAGACGGGCAGCGGACGCGACATATTCGAAATCCCAACGTTGGCCGAAACCGTCAGGTTGGACGCCCCTGCTTTGCCTTTCTTGGTGGTGATCAGAATGACCCCGTTGGCACCACGGGCGCCGTAAATAGCCGTAGCTGACGCATCCTTCAGGACGTCAATACTTTCGATGTCCTGAGGATTCAGGAAGTTCAACGGGTTTTGTGGGCTACCCGACCCGCTGGTGCTGGAATTGTCGAGCGGGATACCGTCCAGGACGAACAGCGGGGTACTACCCGTCCGGACGCCACCCGGACCCCGAACCGTAATCGTCTGCCGACCACCTGGTTCACCGCTGGCCGACGTAACGTTCACCCCGGCTACCTTACCCTGAAGGAGCTGTTCGGGCGAGTTGATGATACCACGGTTGAAATCGGTGCTTTTTACCGTTGTCAGCGCCCCCGTTGCATCTTTTTTCGTGGTAGTTCCGTACCCGATAACCACTACCTGATTCAGCTCGGAGGCCGATGCCTTGAGGCCTACGCTGATGGTCGTTCTGTTCCCGACCGCCACTTCCTGCGTAACGAAGCCAATGAAGCCAAACACCAGAACGGGCGAACCAGTGCTGGGTATCGTAAGACGGTACTCGCCGTTGGCGTCAGTAGTCGTGCCGCGGGTGCTGCCCTTCAGGACGACACTGCAGCCAGCCAGTGCTTCGTTGGTCGCGCCGTCGGTAACACGGCCACTAATGGTTATGTCGGCAGTAGCGTTAATGCCCGTTAGCGAGAATGCATGACCAGAAATTGATGTAGCGTGTGTTCCCTGAACAGTTGTCGACAGGACAACCAGCAGTGGAACGAAAACCCTCCTTAAACAGGTGATAGGAGGGGGGGATACGTAGCAGAATGACATAGGGCAACGTGCGGTTTTTGGGTGCAAAATTCAGGCGGCCTACTTGCCGAAAGAAACAGGATGCAAGATTTAAAAATAAAATAATATAATATAATTGAGAATAAATTTAATTCTAATAAAGCCCTCAGTTCTGCCCTATGAAGCCATGAAGAATAGGGGTTATCTGTTTACTTATTGGCAAGGTGTTGATTTTAAGTAAATTGCCAGTTATTTCGGATGTAGGATGCCTTTATGTGGGTAGAAAATGATGAATTCGATCTAGTGCCTAGTAGGGTTTCAGACAGGGAAGTTACTGGAAGAGGGCCATAACAATTGGACAGAAAAGATATAGTGGCTCTTTGTTACGAAAGTGTTAAGAAATTGGCAACTGGATGAATTCATAGGCTGGGACGTTTCAACTACTGTTCATATGCTCCAGACAAGACATTAAAATCTTTTTAGATAATTTAGCCCTGATCCCTGATTACTTTTGTGCCATTTACCGGATTAGACCTGTTCGCTGGCAGATAAGCTTTGCGCGTGCTGACCCGCTGTTTTCTGTTTTATTACGTATGCCGACGCAATTTCCTATACTCGTTATTGACGACGAACCTGCTATTGCTGATGTACTGAATCGAGTTGCTAAAACCAGCTTCCCCGAAGCTACGTTTACGCATATCAGCGGTTTCGATGGAGCAAAAGACTATCTGGAACACATGGGGGGGCGTCCGCCAAAACTTATCCTGCTAGATATTGATCTGCATACCGGAAAAGACGGCCTGGAACTACTGAATCTGCTTCGTCGGCATCCCACGGGACGCTTGTTGCCGGTGGTTATGCTATCCAGTCATAGTCAATCGGCCAAACTGAAACGAGCCTATGATTACGGGGCTTCATCCTTTATCAGCAAGCCATATACCTACCAGCAGTGGAAAGAACTGGTTGTGCAGTTGCGTCAGTACTGGTGCATGACCGTAACAATACCGACTCTCTGGCTGGAGGACGGTATCGACCTATGAGGAAACGTAGCGGCACATACGGGAATGAAGCTACTTCGGCGGTCAGCGTTCAGTACGGGTAGAGTCCTGGTCGGTATCGTTAGTCTGCATGAATATTCTTTTGATTAAAGTAGCACTGATGCCTGTCGTGATGGCAATCGTTACGCAGGCCAGCCGGAAATGGGGCAACCGAATTGGCGGGTTGATTTCCAGTATGCCCTGGATTGCCGGGCCCATTCTTCTGTTCTTTATTCTTGAACAGGGTAAACTCTTTGGTATTCAATCGGTACCAGGTATTCTGACGGGAATTGTCTCCCTGATTGGCTTCTGCTACAGCTACGCCCGGTTGTCGGCCCGATTTAGCTGGCTGCCGACACTGCTTCTCTCGTATAGTGTGTACGTGTTGGTGGCCCTGCTGCTGAACCAGATTCGGGTGAACCTGTGGCTTGGGTACGGAATGGCGATGGGAAGTATTCTGCTGTGTCTACGCGTTTTTCCAGCCCCGGCCGCGCAGCCGTCGTCTATCCGGCGATTACCTTACGACATGCTGATCCGGATGGGGGTGGCCACCTTGTTTGTCATTGCCATTACGGAACTGGCGCATTGGGTTGGCCCGACCTGGAGCGGTGTCCTGACCCCTTTTCCCGTCATTACGTCGATTCTGGCCGTATTTACCCACTTTCTGCAGGGTAGTTCGGGCGTAGTGACCCTGCTGCGGGGCAGTCTGCTAGGCTTTCTGGGCTACACGACCTTCCTGTTTCTGCAGGCGTTTTTGCTTACTGACTTCTCGATTGGGGTGTCGTTTCTGATCGCGTTGCTGGTGAACGTACTCATCAGCGTGGCCGTCAGCCGGCTGGTATAACAACCCGTTGGGTACCTTGGCTACTACGGTCAGGGATCACATCCGGCTCCAGAGTTGGTAGAGTGCAACCAGGGAAAGAAAGGTGCCAAGCAGAACACCGGCCTGCGTCCAGCGGGGTGGTTTATCGGCAGGGATTTTCCAGGCCGATACGCAGAAAAAGGCTGTCCAAAGTGAACAGAGGGCGAACAGTAGCTTTATAAGCATAGCAACGGATGTGAATTGACAATCCAACTTACAACGTCCCGACACCGATTGCTATGTCTCTGCTCGAATTAGTTTGTAGACAACGGAAAATTATATGTGAATGCTAAAAAACGGTTTGTTGACTGTTCTGACGCCAGCCGGGTGTAACTATACGTTACTAAGCAAAGCAATGAACTGAACAAGCAATAGGGCTGCCTGCGGGTTCGGGCTATGGTAGTTCGTGTGGCAACGATCAAAACCGCATTCTGAGTCTTCAAAAAAAAAGCCGCCCTTTTCAGAGCGGCATTAAAGCGAACGTGACCAGATCTTATTTACTCGGTTTCTTAAACAGCGCATTGTCCACCGGGCCGTTGATGACCGTTTTATTGGTCGTCATGACGAGGTTTCCCATCTGGCTCGTAACTTCCAGCGTATTCGGAAATTTAACGCCCTCTACTTCTTTATAATCCGAGTAACCGATTTCGTTATCCTGCCCGTTGACGGACATTTTGACTTTGCTGACCAGGTACGTATTGGCATCGACAAACTCGTCCATCGTCTGGCCTTCCTTTGTGGTTACTTTCAGGTGGAAGTTATCTTTTTTATCCACTTTCTCCTTGCCAACCAGCTCGACCTTATTGCCTTTTTCCTTATAGTTTACCAGTGGGCCAAACGGATCGAGCTGGGAAGACTGCGATTTAAGCAGCTCGCCGGGCATGTCCTCGGGATCACCGCTACCGCCCATCATGGCGGGGCGGATCATCCAGCCGGTTGTGCCGTCCACTACCTGGATCATGGAGTTGCCCATCACCGTCGATTCTGACCGGAGCGACTTGCCAACAACCAGGGTTGTTTTAGTCGGCACTTCCATGCCCTGAATCGTAAATGACCGATCGGTCACCATCGTTTTAATATTGTTTAGTTTATCCATCCCACCCAGGGCCGCTACGTGTTTGTCGACAATTTCATCGACGGTCTGGGCGTAGGCGCCGATCGACATAAAGACGGCTGCGGTGGCGATCAGGAATTGATTCGTTTTCATTGATTACGTTAGCTTGATGCTCGTTTAGGTTTTGTTTTAATCTTGTTTTTGGAGCGCGTAGCCCGGAGGAGGAATTTTAAGCTAAAGGAAAAACTTTAAGATTTCTCCTCCGGGCTACGCGCTCCGGTCGAAATGATGAAAAAATGTTTACTGCTTACGCTAAAATATTACCGTGGTGTGCCGCCACCGGATGTTCCGCTGGCTGGGGTCTGTCCGGCACCGTCGCTCTTCACATCGTCGTTGTTGACCGACCGGGCCTTCTTGCGGGGAGCGTCCATACTCATTTTGCCAATCTTATAGCTGAACGTCAGGCGGACACCCCGGTTATACAGGTACACATCATTTACCTGGTTGAACTGCGCCGAATTCAGCGTCGTGTGAATGTTGAAGCGGTTCGACAGGAAGTTCTCAGCCGCTAAGCCCAGGCTCGCTTTTTTGTTATTAAACTCCTTCTTCACGCCAACCGTGTAGAAACCAAAGCCACCCTGACGTCCCTGAAGCTGTACCTGTGATCCCTGTAGGAAACCGAAAGCCTGGGCTCCCCAGCCGTTCTTGAACTGCGCTGAGAAGAACGAACCCCCACTGGCCGTCAAGCCCGTATTGGTCAGCGTTTCCGTAAGTCCGTCTGCCGTGATCGCCTGGCCGGTCAGGCTTGTGTAGAAGGCATTCAGGAACAGACCAACGCTGATTTTAGAGGTGATGGCGATGTTTGAGAACAGGTTGGTACCGTAGGTGTGCTGGCGACCAATGTTCTGATACGTCGTCACGATCGCCCCCGGCAGCGTGTCCGATGGCTGGCGTACCTGCGTGATGGCGTTGTTCGTGATCCGACCAAAGAACGTAGCGTTGATAAACGTTTTCTTGATCGTTTTGCTCAGCCCCAGTTCCAGGTTATTGGTCAGTTCAGGACTCAACGTTGGGTTACCGATCGTGATGTTTTGTGGGTTGGCCGCGTTGAAGTTCGGGTTTAGCTGCTGGAGACCCGGCCGTTGAATCCGGCGGTTGAAGCCCAGCTTTACGGTCGTCCCCTTGAAGGTTTTCGAGGCATTCACACTCGGTACCAGTACGCCGTAGTTGCCGATACCCAGGCTGCCATCTTCACGGGTGCTGGCGTCAATAAAGGTACGCTCATACCGCAAGCCGCCTTTGAAAGTATAGCGCTGCTTGGTAGTGTAGGTATAAGATGTGTAACCAGCGGCAATGTTCTGATGGTACGTCAGCGCGCCCAGCGTGCCGTTACGCTCCGTTGTGAAGCCGCCCGTTGGCCCGGCCAGCAGATAGCGATAATCGCTGTTTACCTCCCGGAAAATGGCCTTTCCGCCGAACTCAATCAGCTGATTTTTCTTGATCGGCGTCTGGTAATCCGTTTGCAGCGTGAATTCCTGGTTGACGTTTTTGTTCAGGTTCCGCTGACGGGCGGTCAGTTCGTTGGACCCATTCAGCAGGTTTGCGTCGAAATTGTTGGTCAGGTCATTCCGGCTATACAGTGTTGAAATGCTCCATTCCTGCTGCGGTTTGAAGGTGTGCAGGTAATCGATATTTACGTCGACCGTACCCGACAGGTTCTTGGCATCCACGTTTCGGTTGGAAACCGCACCGGGCGTACCGTTGGTAAACAGGCGCGTCACGAGGTCCTGCTGGCTGAGCATGTTTTGCACCCCGTACCGAACCCCTGCCGTAAGGCTCTGGTTCTTTGCCAGGTCGTAGTCGAAACCCAGGTTGTACTGCCCGAACTGCCCTGAGCTGGAGCCATCGCCGGACTGGCGAGTCAGCGTGGTAACCCCATTGATGTTGCTGGTCTGATCGAGGTTTGTCTTGGTGATGACATTGTACATAGCTCGACCGAAGCCGCCTAGGGTGAAACCGGCCTTGCCTTTGCGGTAGTTGCCGTTCAACGACAGCTGAGAACCCCGATTTCCTACCCCGCCGTCGACGTTCAGGTTGAGGCCCTGCAGGCTATTCTTCTTGGTAATGATGTTGATGATCCCGCCCGACCCTTCGGCGTCGTACTTGGCCGATGGGCTGGTGATCACTTCCACCGTCTTGATCTGATCGGCGGGGATCTGCTTGAGTGCGTCGGCGACGCTGCTGGCCACGATGGTTGACGGCTTGTTGTTGATCAGCACCCGGATGTTCGAACTACCGCGGAGCGATACGTTCCCGTCCAGATCAACCGTCAGCAGCGGAACCTTCCGT
The DNA here is from genome assembly GCF_013375035.1 of Spirosoma sp. KUDC1026. NCBI lineage: Bacteria > Pseudomonadati > Bacteroidota > Cytophagia > Cytophagales > Cytophagaceae > Spirosoma > Spirosoma sp. KUDC1026. Next base: position 3,027,640 of record NZ_CP056032.1, read on the forward strand.
AGAATCTCGGTAGCGTCACCACCCTTGGCCGTAATGTCTTTGTCGGCGTTATAGACCAGCCGGTCTACTTTTTCCTCGATAACGGCCGCCTGACCGGTTACCGTTACTTCTTCCAGAGTTTTGACGTTGGAACTGAGCTTGATAACGCCCAGATCCAGGCTCTGCCCGTTGGTGATTTTGACGTCTTCAATCGTTTTGTTGCGATAGCCCACAAAACTGATCAGCATCCGGTAGTCACCGGCTACGAGTTTAGCCAGGGTAAACTTTCCTTTATCATCGGCTACAGTGCCATCAACCGTTTTGCCGGTGGCCTTATTAAGCAGGGCAACGCTGGCAAATTCAACGGCTTTCGACTGGGTTGAATCAACAATTGATCCGGTAATCTTAGCGGTACCTTTCGGGCTCTGGTCTCCGGCGGTACCGGGCAGGGCTTTAGGTTGGGTGGACCCGCCCATGGTGGGAAACTGAGCCTGGGCGGTGGAAAGGGTTCCTGCCACCAGCAGGGTACCCATGATAAGTAAAGCGTTCGGTTTCATAGATGTGCTTTGAACGATACAAAGCTGGCATCACTTGCGACGGGAAGAAAACGAAACCGGATGGACGACGGAATTGGCAGGATGGACATTGGTTAATGCCCGATGAACGGCGGAGGATTGCTTTTTGGCTTCGAATCGCGTTTGCACAAATCAAAGAGCACGTATTACCCAACGTAGGCTGTCGATGCTGAACGCTGCCGGGTAGATAACTCAGTCTTGACAGTGTGTCAGGGAACCGGGCGAAACATCTACAAACAGTCTGATCTATCGGCGCGCAGCGAGTTGAACAGTGATCGCATCGATCTGCGGTCCTGACTGCACTGATCAGTTTGCTGGTGCGTGGATAAGCAGGCGATCTGGTTTGTGGGACGCTTGCTCATTTTATACAGAATTATTCCAGTGTCGAAATCCAGACGGTAGTAGATGACGTAGATCTAATTAAGGCCACACCAGACATTGTCATAAGTATCTCAACGCATATGTAAGCAATCTCTATGTTGTCTTTCCCTCTTCATGCTGGTTCAGTAGTGCCAATCTTTCCGGGTGGAGTTGTCGGCCTACAGCGTTTTATTAAAAAGAACAGGCGTCCCCTGTCTGTCCCCACTGAAGGCACTGTATTTGTTGAATTTGTCGTCGATATTGACGGCAGTATTAAAGATTTGACAGTCGTTGAAAGATTGAGTCCGCAAGCCGATTATGAAGCTTTGGAGATTTTGTCGAGTATGCCAGCCTGGAGGCCGGGTACCATTGATGGGAAGCCTGCCCAATTCAAATTCGTTCTGCCAATCGATTTCTAACCGCTAAGCGCTTAAGCCGAGAGTTGCACGCCGACTACTGCGACCGCTGATTCCGGCCGTACTAATTGGTGTGATTGGTAATAGCAGAGTCCTTCGATAACCGGAGGCTTTGCTATTACCAGGGAGGCTTGAGACTAGTTACCGAAGAGAATCTGAAAGCGGATGGTCAGCCCAAATGAATTATTGCCGGCCTGATACGTACTTGACTGATAGTTACCGAATGGGGAGCTCCGGAAGGCCCAAGCTAAGAGTGATACGTTAGTGGTCGGCCTCCGGCAGCGCATCGCTGATCAGGATGATACGATCCGCAGGCAGCTCCGACAGATCAACGCGCAGCGAGCTGAACTCTGGGCGCATCGATCGACGATCCTGGCTGCACTGATCAGTTTGTTAGTACGTAAATAAAGAAAGCCCCCCGGTTATCGGGGGGCTTTCTTTATGTTCATCAAAACGGTCGGTTTATTAAGGAACCCGTATTCTCATTATAAATTATCAATATACGGCTTTAATATGTTCAATATACTTGTCCAGCATAAAGTGTCCAGTATATTTGCCATAGATAGGTTATTATGAACACTAATATGTAAGCTAATGAAAATTGGTTATGCACGCGTGTCAACAACAGACCAAAATTTAGATCTACAACTAAATGCCCTGCAACTTGCTGGTTGCGAGGTGGTTTTTAAGGAAAAGGTTAGTGGAGTAAATATTGATCGACCAGAGCTTGTTAAAATGTTGTCTCAGTTAAGAAAGGGTGATGAAGTTGTAGTTTGGAAATTGGATAGACTTGGACGTAATCTTTCGCACCTAATCGAGCTAGTATCCTATTTTTCTACAAAATGCGTCTCATTTGTCAGTATAAACGATAAAATCGATACAAGTACAGCTACTGGAATGTTAGTTTTTCATATTTTTTGTAGCCTAGCAGAATTTGAACGAGCACAAATAAAAGAGAGAACAATGGCTGGGCTATTAGCCGCTAGAATAAAAGGTAAAGTAGGTGGTAAGCCTAAAGGTTTATCGGAAGAAGCAAAAAAGAAGGCGAGAGTTGTTGAATCACTATACAATGAAGGTTATGGTGTAAAACAAATAAGTGAGCAATTGAAAATATCCCGCACTACAACCTATAAATACATTTCTTTCCGGAAAAGCTTAGCATATAAGTCTAAGGCCGTTTAGAATGTTAAATTTTGTTTTTATGACATTCAATAAAAAAATCCCTGTTCTAAAAGTAAATCAGTGGCTTGACCTTTGGAACACCGTTCCAGTAAACGAAGAAGGTGGTCGTAAGCCTCCTCAACACAATTTTTATGTTTTTTCAATTAAAGCACCTTTGCTGAAAAAACTCTCAAAAGTTTATCCACGGAAAGCGGATGCCATGCGAGAAGTAGAAATAGGTATTCAAAGGAGGCATGATCCAGAAAGGTCTTCAGAGATAAGTAATTATTTGAAGAGAGGTTATCCACTTTCAGAGATGGGTAACAAGAATACCATTCCAAATGAAATGAAAGATTTGCAGATGCCGGGATGGTTACCTACTGTTATAGTCGCAAATATTTTAACTAAAAATACAAAACGTGGCAGGGAAATTATAAGAGATGAAGATGTAATAAATCTACATTCTAATGAAGAGAGTAACTGGATTGAGTTGCCAGATGATATTCAAAACGTTGATTGGGATCCAATTGTGCCTCCCATTGAAATAATAGATGGGCAACATAGGCTATGGGCTTTTGATAATGAAGACAAGTCAATAGATGACTTTGAGTTGCCAGTCGTAGCGTTCTTTGATCTAGACATTACTTGGCAAGCTTATTTGTTTTATACTATAAACGTTAAGCCTAAAAGAATAAATAAGAGTTTAGCTTACGATTTATATCCTATTCTTCGTATACAGGAATGGTTAGAAAGATCTCCAGATACAGCGAATATATATAAAGAAACCAGAGCTCAAGAAGTTATAGAAATTTTATGGTCATATAAAAAGAGTCCTTGGTACAATAGAATAAATATGCTTGGCGAATCTCAAAATAATTTTACTATAACTCAGGCATCTTTTATAAGAAATCTTGTCGCGAGTTTTATTAAAACAAGCGTATCTAAGCTTGACTTTAGCCTTTGATAAGAAGCCCGCTGGGGCTTTGGTATGTAGATTTGGGTCGCCAAACTTAGATCCATATGCCTCAACTACCCAGCGAGTTCCTAACCGTAATACTACCGTATGCGAACCTGTTTTGCAAACGAGTTTTTATCCATGTACAACTTTTGCTCGCTGGAGCTATACTGACGCCTGGCAAGCGAACCGTCAGTTCAGTCCTGAGAATCGTGGGCTTAAGCCAGGAGAAAGCGTTTCATAAATACCATAGGGTGTTAAGTCAGAGTAGATGGTCCGCTTTGACTGCTAGCCGCCTATTACTACAGCAACTCCTGGCGGTTTTTATTGGTCAACAGCCGTTGGTAGTGGGCATTGATGAGACACTAGAACGACGCTGGGGGGGACACATTAAAGCCCGTGGTATCTATAGAGATGCGGTTCGAAGCAGTGGTTCTCATTTTGTTAAATGCAGTGGCCTACGCTGGATGTGCGTAATGGTATTGACAAAAGTACATTGGGCCAATCGGGTATGGGCCTTGCCCTTTCTAACTGCTTTAGCTCCCTCTGAACGCTATTACGAGGATAAGGCTCGGGTTCACAAAAAGCTAACCGACTGGGCACGACAGGTACTTTTGCAGGTCAAGCGATGGGTTGGTGAGCGTCAGGTAATTGCAGTAGGTGATAGCAGTTACGCCGTAATTGATTTACTGAAGGCCTTGCAGGGGCAGGTAAGCCTGATTAGTCGGTTGCGGCTAGATGCCGCTTTGTATGGACCTGTCCCGGTGGCGCTCCCTGGCCAGCGTGGCCGCAAACGACTTAAAGGAGTTCGGTTACCCACCTTGCTCGAAGTGGCGGAAGACAAAACGACCAGTTGGCAAAACGTCGAGCTGGCCGACTGGTACGGTGGTCAACCGCAAACAGTCGACTACTGTACAGGCGCTGCCCTGTGGTATCACACAGGCAAAGACCCTGTGGCTATTCGGTGGGTGCTGGTGCGTCTGAACAGTAAGGTAACAGGTCTAGTCAGTAACGATCCGACCTTAACAGCCGCTGCGATGATCGAATACTTTGTACGTCGTTGGTCGATTGAAACAACATTTGCGTTAGTGCGAGGGCATTTAGGAGTAGAAACACAGCGGCAATGGAGTGATTTGGCCATCGGCCGTACCACACCCGTGTTGATGGGCCTATTCTCGCTGGTCACCTTAGTGGCTAACTCGCTCCAGAAAAAGGGACTGTTGACTAGCCAAATGAGTAGTTGGTATATCAAACAACACCTGACCTTCAGCGACGCACTAGCCGGAGTTCGCCGGTATTTATGGCAGGAAATGAATTTTTGGACATCAGGTTCAGATGTGGTACACGTAAAAATGAGTCAAGAACAGTACCAGCTATGGCAAAACGCATTAGCTTGGGCTGTATAAGGCTAAAGTCAAGCTAAGGGATTAGGAGGCCTGTTTGGGTCAAAATTAGGAGATGAGTTTAATTCTCCTTTGAATTGGAATAGAGCTCAGCAGTCTTCCTTTATTGTATTTATATGGCAGTTAATGTATGAAGAGGTTAACAAATCAACTTTAGGATGGACAGAAGAACTTAGAAGAGTAAAAAGACAAACAGATGTCTTCAAAGAAGATAGCGATGTAGATGTTGCATTCTTCAGTAAATTCAGTTTGATAAGTTCTGATCAAGGAGTGCGTGGCTTTCTTCAAATTGTCAATGATTTGTGTTTCTTATTAAGTACGGAACTTGGATTAAGAGACGTAAATTGGACGTCAACAGATTATTTAAAAGACGATAATATTACTACGAAAGATATAGAGGAATCAATAAAAGATCTAAAGAAAAACACGAGACTCTTTAAATTTTTAAAACTTTTATGTGAAGAACTAGTGACTTTTGACTGGCGTACATCTTCAGCACCAGGTCTTAACGAAGTTCAAAGAAGACAACAAATGTTGTTTAAAGGGAGTAGTGGATATAAAGAGATAAGAGTACAACTTCTAAAACTTCTAGAAGGATCTAAAGATCAATTAATTTCTAATACTGCTTCAAAAGCACAACAGTATCTTGGTTATGTCTAGCCTTACAGCCGTACAAAATGCCTCTAGCAAAATTGTCTTAGCCCCCTATTAGCTGGACAAATTTTCTGAAAAGGTTGTGTCGTAAATTACCTGTGCTTCCTCCCATTTCTGCTGAGGTGTTACAAAACCAATCGAACGATGAAGACGGTGATTGTTGTAATGGAAAAAATAACGCCCTAACATTTCTTTGGCCTCATAATAGCTGTCAAATACATTGCGCTCGATCACATCATGTTCTAGAATGCTGTGAAAAGCTTCAATGTACGAGTTCTCTTCAGGGGTGGCCACATGAGTGAATTCCTGCTTGATTTCGGAGCTTTTCAAAAAGTTACGTACCGAGTGAGCAATGAATTGACTGCCATTATCATTGCGCAAAATGACGCCCTTCAGTTCATGATTCCGGTTGATTCGTCGAAAAAGATTGATTAAGTCGATTTGACGAATACTGCCTTGGAATAGCCAATCCAGAATTTTGCGGCTATACACATCAATGACGCTCAACAGATAGTAATTCCGCCGTTCCCCTTCTACCCAGACGTATTTGATATCCCAGCACAGGTATTCCAAGGGCTTGGTCGCTTCGATTCGTCTGAATTTAACAAATTCCCGCTTGCCCATCGGTCGGATCACTTTGCCCAGAAGTAAATTATGCTCTTGCATGAGTCGATACACCTTTTTCTTATTGATTAAGTATTCTTTTTTCAACTCGTGGGTGATGTATTCGTAGCCAAGGGCATTGAACTCAACATCCAGCAGTTGCCGAATACTGACCACGACCAGTTGGTTGTCTACCCACGATCCATCCCGTTTCATGGTTACCTGGCTGGGGCGTGCTCCAGGTCTACCTGATTGTGGTTGGTAGTAAAACACGCTCCGAGGTACACTAAGCCACTGGCATAACAGGGTACGACTTACTTGATTTTCAAACTGTTTCATGAGTGCTAGCTTCTCCTGGAGTGAATAGGAGTTTTTTTTAGTAGCTCACTTTTGATCTCCAGTTCCAAAGCTTGTTTTGCTACAATCCGCTTCAGGCGTTCATTTTCTTCTTCGAGCACTCGAAGCTGGGGATCGACGCGTGCGTAAGAATCTTTGAGGCCTTCTTTGCCTTTACTCAAATACTTCAATTTCCACTTGCGCAGCAGCGAAGGAGATAGATTGTATTTTCGACAAGTCTCGGCATGGCCGTCACGAATGGCTTCCTGGACGATAGAATAGCGGTCATCGGGAGTAAAACTCCGCCTTAATTTGCTCATGGTATCTGAATGTAAAAGGACTAAACTGTTTTTACAATTTTGTCCAGTCATTCAGGGGGTTAAGACAAAATAATACATAAAGCTTTAAAACAGCTCAAAAGATCACAGTTTCCAAAAGAAAGGGTAATAGGGCCACAAAATCATTATACAGAAGATACACAGCGAAAAACCAACGCTTTGGCTGTTTGTGATGTAAAGAAAAACTCTCTTAGTCAATATATCGCAGCATCTACTTTTACGCATTGTTTTGATGGGTGGAATTACGTTGCAAGAGGTGTTGAGTCTTTAATAAATGGTGATATAGGAAGTTGCATTCACTTTTTGTACTACTCAGAGTTGAGGGCTGTTATGTCAATCATGGCATGTGAAGGAATAGGCGTATTCGGTAAAAGACATTTCTATTTTAATAATTCTGAAGATGCTAATTTTATAAACGGCACCACCCATGTTGCTGCAAAGGAATTGATTGAAAGTTGGTCAACCCTAGATAAAAAACAAACCTTTTTTAATGTAATTAAGCTTAACGGACACACTTTAGAAAATATAGCTGTTGCTGCTGGAGTATCTGCTAATTCAGCTTACAGATCTACTATATTAAGAGATTGGTTGTCAAAATGGAGTGTAGATTTAAAGCTATCAGAAGATCAAACACTCCGTAATGAAATGAGCTACAGGCCTCATTTCAGTCAAGAAAAGGTGGATTCAACTGATCTTCTAAATAAATTGGTAACAATATGGCAATCGTTGGAGCCAAGTACTGTTGCTAATTTTTCAGAACTGGATAGACATCTTGTACGTATTACTTTAGAGGTAATGTATTCTATGCGTACAGGCAAAACACCTGTGGGACCGAAATATATAAAATTTGTGAAAGATGTTTTGCAGGAAATAGGGGAAGGCAAGAATAAAGTTCTTGTTAAATTTCTAGTAAGGGAGATAATACCAGATGATCACTTCATACTTACGGAAGCTCATAAAGCCTCTTTGGACAATAGAATTATCCTTAACGATCCTGTGCCAATGTTATGCAGATCAATTCTTTTATTACGATTAGCCTCGGGAAGTGTGAATAGTATTTTTAGTAAATGTTACATTAACAGTAATGATTTGAGATTTTGGTGGAATTCTATATCCTTGAAACAGGGAATTATAAATGATTTGGATCCAGATATGGAGACTAATGATTTGTATTCTGATATACGTGATTCAATAGATAGTATAGAAGATAAGGTTGAAATGGGAAACTCTGTTAAAAAGAATTTGGATACTATATCGAGCGAAATTAACATAATTAAACAGTTTCAAAGGACTTGCTTTTGGGGTATTGGGTTATGAAGTATATGGGATCAAAAGCTAGTATGTTGAAAAATGGACTTGGTGATCTTGTTCTGGAATATTCAAAAAAAGCTAACAGATTCTTCGATCCATTTTGTGGTTCTGCTGCTGTTATATATTCCGGAGATACTGTGCCAGCCAAAACGGCTAAAGTGGGCCACGGTGGATAAGGGGCGAAGAGGGCATAAAAATAATCAGGATCCGGTTAAATCATTCGTTTTTTTGATGCGCCTGCGCATTGACTCGCCTTGCAACTCAATGCGGTGTGCCTGATGCACGAGTCGATCCAAGATTGCATCGGCCAGCGTTGGTTCAGCTAGGTACTCATACCACTTAGACACCGGTAACTGCGAGGTAATGATCGTAGCCGACCGGCCATGGCGATCTTCAATGAGTTGCAGCAAAGCCAGTTTGGCATTCATGTCTAGACTCGATAGGCCCCAATCGTCCAGGATCAATAACTGCAACCGCTCCAGACGGGCAAGCTCCCGAGTATAGGAGCCATCCGCTCGAGCCAGATGCAGTCGTTCCATAAGTTTAGGCATAGAGAAGTAGCCCACCCGCAGCCCTCGTTGACAAGCCTGGTAGCCCAGACATGTAGCCAGATAGCTTTTGCCACAACCAGTGGCACCGGTGATGAGAATGTTTTCGCCCCGTCGTACAAAAGAGAGGTCGCCCAGGCGAAGTACCATACTTTTGTCCAACTGCCGATCAGGCGTGTAAATAACTTCTTCCAGGCTGGCCTGATACCGAAAACGAGCCTGGGTAATGGCAGTTCGCGTTTTGCGTTCCTGCCGGTATTCGTGTTCGGCATCCAGCAGCGAAGCCAGGAGATGGTCGGTGGGCGGCCACTGATTAACCGGTAGACGCAGAAGGGTTTCCCAGTGGGTGGCCATGCCCTGTAATTTTAATTGACGCATGCGCTCGAGGGTTGCTTGTGTATTCATGAGTTGATGGTTTAATGGTTAGCTCTTTTTATCCCCTTTACCCCTTTATTATTGATAGACATCGGCTCCCCGGATGTTCTCATGAGTTGGCAGAGGCTTATGGGTTACCTCCGTTGAGGTAGTCTTATCTAAATTGCGCTCCAGGATGCTACGGATCAACTTGTAGGAGACAGCCCCATACGTTAACGCCCGCTCACAGGCCCCCTCCAGGCGTTGCTGGCCAACCTTGGCTACCAGCGATAGTACGCCGGCACAGGAACGGAAGGCCTGTTGGGGATAGCTCCGCGTGTGGAGCAGTTCCTGAATGGCCAGTCGAGTATGGGGACCGATCTGGCTGGCCTGATCGATAAAGTACTCCGCAGACCACTGGCTCAGCCATTGTTGTTGGCTGGGCAGGTGTTCGCGACGGGTGGTGTACTGATAGGCCTCGGGTTGGCGCTCATGAAGCGCAATCCGCTGATGATCATGGTAAATCTCCACGGTCTGAGCGGTGTAAACCAGCTTAACGCTCTGGCCCACATGCCGGTAGGGTACGCTATAATAGTGCTTGTCTTCCCCTAACAGTACATGACAGTTGGGATGCACTTTGGCCATGCGAAAGGCTTTGGACCGGTAAGGCTGTAGCGGCAAAGGCATCAGCGTGGCTTCTTCCAGGGTCTCAAAACGCTGACGTCTTGAGTAGGGCTTACCCTGAAAGCACTGCCGGTTGTGGACTTCTACTTGTTGAGCAATAGCTTGGTTCAGTTCCTTCAAAGAGTGAAAGCTCTGTTCTTGTAGGGGAACATATACCCGACTATAGAGAATGGAGATGGTCTTCTCCACCAGCGCTTTATCGCGCGGCTTGCCACTACGGGCTGGATAGATACAGGTACTGTAATGAGCCGCAAAGTCTTCAATCGACTCGTTCAGATCAGGCTCATAGCGGTTGGCTTTGGTCACGGCGGCTTTCAGGTTATCGGGCACAATGGCCTCGGGGACACCACCAAAGTAGGTTAGCGCATCGGATAAGGCTTGTAGGAAATCGGCTTTTCGCTGACTGGCAACCGCTTTAGCAAAAGTGAGTTGGGAACAGGCCAGCACGGCGACAAAAAGCTCGACTGGCTGAGGCTGACCGGTAGTTGGATCGACCAGGGCTAGCTTTTTACCGGCATAATCGACGAAAAGCGTCTCCCCAGCTTTGTGCTCCAGGTGCATCACCGTCTGCTGGTTGAGTCGCCAGGTCCGGTAGCGCTCACAAAATTGGGAGTACTGGATGGCATTGGGGTTAGCCTGCTTATAAGCTAGCCATAAGTGATGGCGGGTCACACCCGGCTTGGCCAATTGGGCTTCGTAGTTCTCAAATCGTTGGTAGAGATCACCCAGCCGATCGGCCTCTGGTTGGGGTACACGATGAGTGAACAGGCGGTGAAGTTGATCATCCTGCCAGCTCAAAGCCTGAGCCAAGTCCGAAAAATGCGCTTCGACTATACGCAAATAGTGTTCGACGGTGGTTCGGGAAATGGCTAAAGCCGAAGCAATCCGGCGCTGGCTGAAGCCCTGCTGGCGGAGTTGAAGAATCCGACGGAGTTGAAACATAGGTAAGCGAGAGTTAGCCATGCTTGACTACAAACGTGAGTGATGTTCGTTCACGTCAGGGCCAAACTAGGGGTCTTGGCTCACTTATCCACGATGGCCCATTTTGTGCCGGAATACCCGGCCGGATTGGGCCGGAATGACTGGCTTACTTTATGCCGGAATATATAGCTGTAACTTGTTTTGTTGCAGAACAAGTGGATAAAGTAGTCTTTGCAGGTGATTTGCAACAATACTCAGTTGAAGTTGCTAATTCTATATTGTCTCGAAACGAGCCATTGAGCAGATTAAAGCGAGATCAAGCATGTAGTATTATAGAGAATGTGAAGGCTGAATATAGTAGGCTTTTTGACAGTAATGAGATTACCAAGGACGTGAAGTATGTAAGAGAGAATATAGTGAATAGTTCAAAAAGTGAAAGAAAAATAACTCGTGCATATGGAGGTTATTACCTTAGTTATAATCAAAGTTTACTAATTGATTTGATATTAGAGAGTTTACCCGTTGATGTAGAGCTACGTTGTATCATGTTAGCATCAATAATAGAAGCCACATCTCAGTGTGTTGCAGCACCTGGTCACACAGCTCAATATTTTAAGCCTGTGGGTAAAGGGCTTGATGCTATAATAGATGCTTGGAAAAGAGATCCTCTTGTATATTATGAAAGAAATTTTGACAGAATTGCCGATAGGTTTGCTAAGACAAAAGGTGAGGCAATAGTAGGCGAAGCTGGTTCTCTCTTGAATAAAGTGAAAGAAGGAGATTTAGAGCGTGTTGGGGAATTGAGAAAGCTTGAGAGTCGTGTCAACTTTGTGTCGACCAAGACATGAAGCAATGACTAAACAGTGGCAACCACTGACCGACCCTCAATGGGCCGCAATTTCGCCTTTCTTTGACCTTCGACGCAAGCGGACTCATAATTTGCGCCACATCGTAGACGCCTTGTTGTGGTTGCTTCGAACCGGCTGTCAGTGGCGTAACCTGCCCTCGCATTGGCCACACTGGCAGGCGGTGTACTACTATTTCGATCAGTGGAAACAGGCTGGTATATTTGAGCAGATCAACGCTGCTTTGAATCAACTCGACCGTCAGCAAGCCGGACGAGCAAGTCATCCATCAGTACTATGCATTGATTCACAAAGCGTTAAGTTGCATCCCATGATCTGTGAACAGCGCGGTCTAGACGGCAACAAGCGTATCAATGGCCGCAAACGAACTCTAATCGTGGATACCCAGGGGCGCTTGTGGGTAGCTGACGTATCGGCGGCTAACGAGGCTGACGGCCCCTTAGCCGTGCCATTGATCACCAACATGCTGTGGCGCGTAGGCGAACGGCTGGAGAAAATCTACGGCGATCAAGCTTATAACGGCGTGTTTGCCCGTGAGTTGGAGGGGTGGAGTATTGTATTTGAAAAAGCCTCGCGTCCCGAGTCCGCTCAAGGCTTTGTACCAGTAGCTAAGCGATGGGTAGTCGAACGCAGCATCGCTTGGACCAATTTCTTCCGCCGGATCGTCAAGGACTATGAGTATACGGTAGCTTCTTCGGTCAACTGGCTGTATTTGGCTAACATTCAAGTGATACTACAGCGTATTTGAGGTTTGAACCAAATGTAATTCCCCAACACGCTCTTAGTTTTTTTAGATCCTCCTTATTCTGGAGTGCACTATAGCCGATTTTATCATGTTTTAGAATCTATTGCCAGAAATGAAATGGTTGATGTTAGTGGAATAGGCCGATACCCTGCTCCTGAAAAAAGGCCTAAGTCAGAATTTAGTATGAAGTCTAAATCAGGAAAAGCGCTTGAAAATATATTTTCTATAATAGCTTCAAGAAAAGCGTCAGCTATAATAACGTTCCCTGCTAATGCTGCTAGTAATGGTTTGAGCGGAGCTGCTGTTGAGGTCCACCCGAAAAGCGTTCCGCTCAAAGATTGAGGATCGGACGTTCATGAGGTCCACCCGAAAAGCGTTCCGCTCAAAGATTGAGGATCGGACGTTCTTGAGGTCCACCCGAAAAGCGTTCCGCTCAAAGATTGAGGATCGGACGTTCTGAGGTCCACCCGAAAAGCGTTCCGCTCAAAGATTGAGGATCGGACGTTCATGTGTTGGTTTTTCTTTTCCCTTTCCAACCTCATCTGGGGTTAAACCACCAAGAGAGCTGTGGGGGCGGAAGCTATTATATTCTTGCCTCCAGTGTTCAATTTTTTCCCGAGCATCGTCTAGCGATAAGAACCAGTGAGCGTTCAAGCACTCGTCCCGGAAACTACCATTAAATGACTCGATAAACGCATTATCCGTTGGCTTTCCTGGCCTTGAAAAGTCCAGCGTCACTTTGTTATCATAAGCCCACTTGTCCAGGAACTTTGAGATAAATTCACTGCCATTGTCCACTTGAATCCGTTCGGGTACAGCCAAATCTACAATTTTTAAGTGATTCATTACGGCCACCACGTCTTCACCCTTTAATGATTGGCCGACATGGATGGCTAAGCACTGGCGACTATAATTATCGACTACAGTTAAGGCCCGGATTTTTCGGCCATCAAATAGCTGATCAGCCACAAAGTCCATGCTCCAGCACTGATGGATACTGGAGAGTTGGGGGCGCTCTAACCGGTGGGCAGCGGCTCGATTACGACGGGGACGCTTGCTTCTGAGATGCAATCCTTCTTCACAATACACCCTATAGACCCTTTTGTGGTTGTCACGCCAGCCTTCCCGGCGCAACAGCACATAAATCCGCTGATAACCGTACCGAACCCTTACTTGGGCAATTTCTTTGATTCGTTTCCGGATCACGGAGTCATCTCGACGACGAGACTTGAACTGCAAAGAGGATCGACGGAATTGAATAACAGAGCAGGCACGACGGGCTGAAACGCGATAGTTTTCCATTAAACTTGAGGCCAGTTTCCTTTGCTGAACTGGCCTCAAAGCTTTTTTTTGAGCACATCCTGAAGCATTTGTTTGTCCAGGCTCAGGTCGGCCACTAGCTGTTTCAGCTGACGGTTTTCTTCTTCCAACTGGCGTAATCGGTGCAGTTCGGCAACACCCAATCCGCCATACTTCTTCTTCCAATTGTAATAGGTAGCCTCGCTAATTCCCATTTTGCGGCATACTTCAGCCACGGCTACTCCGGTCTCAGCTTGCTTGAGAGCAAAGACGATTTGCGCTTCGGTGAACTTGGTTTTCTTCATGACGATTTGTTTGATTTAAGTTAATCCAAATCGCCCGATTTTCTCTACTTTATACTGGAACGCTTTTCCGGGGGGAGGTCACTGTAAAAGAAATAGCGCAGAATCATTTTAAGGTAAAAAAAGAGATTGTAAAGGGAGCTTTTAGCACATTGGGAGGGAACAATAACAATCGACCAGCTCGAATGGATTCAAGCGAATTAGTTCTTCTATTGGAATCCAAATAATATAACCAAGTTATGGACCGGCATCTCAAAGTTGCCGGTCCATAACTTGGTTATATTATTTAGATCGTTTTTTCATCTCTTTACTTTGCTCGAGTTCGGCAATGACCCGGCGCTCATCAGGCCGGGAGTAGACTTCCAGTCCTTTATCAGTTAGTCGACCCAGAAGGACTTTAACGGCATCGGTGCTCAGGTGAATTGTGTTGAAGCACCAGTCCGTGAAGGTTTTACGGCCAATTTTACTCGATACCTTCTTCTTGAGCTTGAGTTCTGCACCGACAACCTTCAGCCAAACGTTGAACTTGGTCAGAGAAGTAAGGGGAAGTTTTTCCCAACCTCCGTATTTGTCGATGATCGTTTTTACTTCGTCAAATACAGGAACGGCGGTTTTTACCTCGGTCTTGATCCGATCCTTAATCAGCCAGGGTTTACCGTCAAGCCCCTGCCGGACGGCGGTTTTATACTGCTTGACGAAATCCTCTAAATCACCGTAGTGAAAGCCCGATCGGCACAAAATGACCAGGATATCAGCGGCCATTTGTACGTGCTCGTTTTCGAATGGATGGGTGCGTAGTTTCTCGAACTCTTCGTTCGTCAGAAAGGTGGGATCATCGTATTTGACACCTTTCACGCGCAGGCCGGCCAGGGGGTTATTGTCCACAATCTTGTTGAGCTTCGCCCATTTTAGCATGTTGCTGATGGTCTGGGAATGTTTGGCTACGTAGCTGTCGGCATGGCCGCGTTTCTTCATCCACTGTCGGTACCGCTTCAACCAGACCAGGTCGAAATCTTCGACGAGTACGTCCAGGGCTTTCTCGCTCGCCAGAAAATCGATGAGCTTCTTCCGGACGTTGTCATACACTGTCAGGCTATTTTCGGTTAGATCGCGCTCCTGATCGGCTCGACTATCTTTCATGTACAGATCGAAGGCGATCGCCAGGGTGACGCTGGATGCTCCACTGAGATAAAGCCGTTTGATTTTGGCGGCCGTAATTTTTTCCTTCTTCCTGAAAAGATCGTTGAATATTGCCCGGAGCTGGGTGCGAAGGATATCCAACTGGTCGTTTTTGAAAAACGCCTGTGGATCATTGCTGCTGATCTGCTGGCCATCCCAGTGATCGTGGTAAATCAGAAGACCTGTACTGCCAATTTCAGCTCTCTCGCCCGCGATGCTGATCCGACAATACAGTTTTGATTTACCGGCAATGTTACTCTTGTGTCTCCAGAAGGAGATTTCCATGGACTTAATGTTCATGTGTAAACTCATGTTTGGTGAGCTTGCAGTGCCTTTAATGAGATTTTAATGTTTGCGCAAAAAATGTATATACAATAGACGATAGTGTTTACATATGAAGAAATAGGTAAACGGTGACATATAGGCTTGCCGCCAGGTGCATTACCTTGCCACCGGTGTTACTGCCCTGCCACCAGTATTGCCATAAATCAGTCGAAAGTGTGGGTTTATGGACCATAAAGGGCAAAAAAAAAGCCCGAAACGGGCTACGTATCGGGCACTCCTTGGTAAAATCAGCTATTTATCTAGCTCTTTGCAGAGAGAGAGGGATTCGAACCCCCGGACCTATTACAGTCAGTGGTTTTCAAGACCACCGCAATCGACCACTCTGCCATCTCTCTTTGTGGGTGCAAATATACAGACAAATCCAGCTTTGTCAAGCCTGGCGGCCTTTTTTAAACAAAAACTGTTGTTTCGGGGATATTCAAAGAGTGAAAGGCCAGGTTGCGGATGCGATGACTAAGCGGGTTCTACTCCTTACTCCTTGTAGCAGCAGTCCATTACACTGGTAAATCACTCTTTCGCTCTTTCATCGCGCCGGTGACCCGGCATTCCGCTAAGCCATGGCTACTTTTTCAACTCCCGAAACCAACCGCGACCTGGGTTTATTGCCCGAGGAGTTTGAGCGGATTGAACAGATCCTCGGCCGCCAGCCGAACCCGACCGAACAGAAAATCTTTTCGGCGGTGTGGTCGCAGGACCGTTCCAATAAGAAATTCAGCTTCTGGATAAACCAGCTTCCCCGCGATTCAGACCGAATGCTGGTCGACGGAGAAAACGCTGGTCTGATTGATATTGGCGACGGTCTGGCAGCCGCCATTAACATCGGATCACGCAATCAGCCATCGAGTAGGGACGTCGTTGGGAATCGTGAGGTGGGTGGCCAGCCTGTTGCCCGGCTTAACTCGCTCTACGTCGGCGATCTGGAGCAGGACGAAACGCGGGCACTCCTGCGGGATGTAATGAAAGGTGCCGGCACGGCTTCAGGAAACCCAGTCATGGGGGGCGAAATCTTTTTTGATACGTCATACAACCGGAATTCTCTCACCAGTGTCTTCTCCGCGAGCATTGTAGAAGTGAGCAAAGTTGCCAAGGCGAAAGCATTTGGCGCGGGGAGTCCGGTGTTCATCATTGGCTCGGCAACGGCGGAGGGGCTGCCGAACGAAACCACCCACGAAATCAGAACTACGGATCACGCCATCGGGATTCAAACCATCGGTGCTGCCGGCCTGATTGGTGCCATTGCCGAACTGAGTGCGAAAAGTGAGCACGGTATAACCATCAACCTCGACAACGTACCAACTCTACCATCCGGCAGTACACCCGTCGAAATTTTGCTATCCGAGTTGCGGGGGCAACTGCTGGTCGTCGTTGAAAAAGGAAACGAGGCCGCCGTTCAGGGCATTGCCGATACATGGAATCTGACCTGCGCACAGCTTGGCGAGGTGGCAGATTCAGGCGAAACGGGTACGGCTAGCCTGCTGGTTTACCACCACGGGGAACGGGTTGCCGACGTACCGACCCAGGAGTTAGTAAAGGGCGGTAGCGTTCCGCAGGATCAGCAGGAGTACCGCGAGCCAGCGTACATCGCCGAATACGCTACATTCGACATTGAGGACGTCGACGATCTGAAACTGGATGAAGTCAAAGAGGTGGCTAAACACCTGCTGGCTCATCCGAACATCAGCGCCCGGCAATGGCTTCATGGGCAGTACAGTTCGGTGGGAAATAGCACCTACGCGCGTTCGGACGCGGCAATAGTGCGGGTTCAGGAAGCCGCGACGGAGGTGGCAGGAGCGTCCGCTACCGAGACATCTATTGTCCTTACGGTCAACGGGAACAGCCGTTACGTTTACGCCAGTCCGCGTCAGGGTACGATGATTGCCCTGGTCGAAGCCGCACGGAATATCGTCTGCTCGGGGGGTGATCCGCTGGCCGTGACGAGCCAACTGACTTTTGGCAGCCCTGACGTACCGGAAGAATACTGGCAGTTTGTGGAAGCCGTGCAGGGCCTGGGTGAAGCCTGTCGCCGGTTCAGTACCCCGGCAACGGGTAGCACCGTGAGTTTCTCCAGCGACAGTTCAAGGTTCCCGACGGCAACGATCGGGATGCTGGGATTGATGGAAGATCCTGGTCACCGGATGACGCTCAGCTTTAAAAACGAAGGCGACCGGATCTATCTGATCGGCCCTACTACAGACGACATTGCTTCATCAGAATACCTGTATTCGTACCGGGACGTTAAAGCATCGCCTACGCCTTTCTTCGATTTTCAGACCGAGTGGCGGGTACAGGAGGGCATCCGTACCATGATCCGTAACGGCTGGATTCAGTCGGCGCACGACGTATCCGGCGGTGGGCTGTTTGTTACGCTGGCCGAGTCGGCGATGGCAGGGGAGAAAGGGTTTGCCATTGAAAGTAACGAGCGCTACCGGATGGACGCGTTTCTTTTTGGCGAAGGCCAGAGCCGGGTTGTGGTCACTGTATCGCCCGAGCATTTCCACCATGTCGAAGCGTATCTGGATGAGGGTTACAACGTATTCACGCGCCTGGGCAGCGTAACGGCGGCCGACTTTGTGGTCGATGAGACTGTGATTATGACCTCCGCCGAGGCCCGCGAGCTGTACGACAATACGTTGGAGAAACGAATGAAAACTGATTAAGTGATTAGCTTTGGATGTTATTTCAGTCATCCCGCCTTCGGTCGGGATGGCAAAACACCAGTCGCTTTTGACCTATGACGCATGACTTAGCCGCTCTGACCGGCGAAATAAACACCATTGCCCGGCAGGCGGGCGCGTTCCTGCTGCAGGAGCGTAGCCGGTTCCAGCGGGAATCGATTGAGTACAAGGGCCTGAATAACCTGGTTTCGTACGTCGACAAGGAAACCGAAAAACAGCTGGTTGAGCAACTGGGCAAACTGCTGCCCGAAGCTGGTTTTATCACCGAAGAAGGGACAACCGGCCAGGAAGCAGATCCATCCGCATTAAACTGGATTATTGACCCGCTCGACGGCACGGCCAACTTCATCCACAACCTGCCAGTATTCTCGGTGAGTATCGGATTGGCGCAGGGAAAAACGACCATCGCCGGGGTTATCTACGACCCCAACCGCGACGAATGTTTTTCGGCCTGGCAGGGTGGGGGCGCGTACTGCAACGACAGCCGTATTTCGGTATCACCCGCTCTGACGCTGGGCGAAAGTCTGGTCGCGACAGGATTTCCCTACTACAAGTTCGAGCAGATGCAGCCGTACCTGTCCATTCTGGAGTCGCTGATGCAGCAGACACACGGCCTGCGCCGGATGGGGTCGGCGGCTATCGATCTGGCCTACGTAGCGAGTGGCCGTTTTGACGCCTTTTACGAGTACAATCTTAACTCCTGGGACATGGCGGCCGGGGTGTTGCTGGTGCAGGAAGCGGGCGGTGTAGTCACGGATTTCAGCGGTGGTGATACGTTCCTCTTTGGTGGCGATGTGGTTGCCGGTTGTGGCGTGCACCCGGAATTGATGAAGGTCATTCAAACGTACTGGTGAGCGTAGCCTTAGTTAATACATAAAGCTACCTGCCTTTCTAAAAAAGAAATCAAAA
Organism: Spirosoma sp. KUDC1026; assembly: GCF_013375035.1. Taxonomy (NCBI): domain Bacteria; kingdom Pseudomonadati; phylum Bacteroidota; class Cytophagia; order Cytophagales; family Cytophagaceae; genus Spirosoma; species Spirosoma sp. KUDC1026. The sequence continues at coordinate 3,046,558 of NZ_CP056032.1, forward strand.
GGATTTTGTCATCCGTCCTTTGGTTGGGATGACAAAAAATACCATACTCTTAAACCGTTTCACATGCAGGATCTGGAAACGCTGCGCTACCCTATCGGGCAGTTCGATTACGGAAAAACGGTTGAGCCGGACGAGACCCGACAGGCATTGGAAGCGATTGCCGCGCTGCCGCACAAGCTGACGGCACTGGTCGGCAAGTGGGGTGATGATCAGCTTGATACGCCCTACCGACCCGAGGGCTGGACGGCGCGTCAACTGGTTCACCATGTAGCCGACAGCCACATAAACGCCTATGTCCGCACTAAGCTGATGCTGACGGAGGATAACCCAACCATCAAGCCGTATGAAGAAGGAGAATGGGCGAAACTGCCCGACTCGACGCTTGACGTAGCGACCTCGCTGGTGATCCTGAGCAACCTGCATGCGCGCTGGGTAACGATTCTGGCGTCGCTCACCAACGAGCAACTGCGTCGAACGTATTACCACCCCGGTATGCAGAAAACCTTCTTGGTAAGCGAAGTGATGAACCTGTATGCCTGGCATGGCGAGCACCACTACCAGCACGTTTACCGGCTGGCCGAGCGCAGCGGCTGGTTATAGGCTGAAAGGAAACTGATCGGCGAAGCAAGGTGTTAACCGGGTAGACAAAGGGCGAGTACCTATGCAGGAAGCATTGATTGCACTGATTTTTCTGGTGGCGGCCACGTATCTGGGCGTCCGCGCTTACCGTAGCTTTTTCTCGAAAAACGAAGGGGGCTGCGGTAAAGGCTGCGGTTGTGTTACCGACTCGAAAAGAACGGTAATAACAGCGAGCGAAAAACCATAAAATTAGACCTGTAACATTTTAAAAGTCCGGTAGTTGTTGAGGAAATGAACCCTCGATTCGCTACCGGATTTTTACTTATACTTACCTTGGTGCTGGCCAGTGGTGGCTGCCAGCGTGTCAGACCCAAAGCGCCTTATGTACAGGACTTTGACCCGGCCATTAAAGATCCTGTGTCCTTCGTGTCCGGGCAGGTTACGTTCAGCATTCCGGCGCTGGAGCGTAAGATAAACCAGTCGTTGAGCACTACGCTGGTATCAGAAGAAGCGTTCAAGGGAAAAAAAGGAGAAGCCTGGCACCTGCGCGTTGAACGGACCGGCCCCGTGCGGATACGGTATTTCCGTCAAAAGGTCTCGTTTTCGGCTCCGCTGCGGGTTTGGTACACCAACCCGATTGGTCTGCGCAAGACACGCCGGAGCCGGGAGCTGTGCGCTCTTTCGGTCAATTTCGTGAGTCCCCTGGCTGTTGGCTCCGGCTGGCGACTGACCACTAAATCCAGGTTTGAGGAGTATGAGTGGATTCACAAACCCAAAGTCCGGATGCTGGGTATCAAGATTGGCGTAACGAAGCTGGCCGATTCGATTCTTGACAAGCGTAAGGCTGATATTGAAGCTGCCATTGATAACGCCGTTCATGGCGAACTGCGGCTGGACAAAGAAGTAGGCAAAATCTGGAAGGACATTCAGAAACCGCTGCGTATCGGCAAAGCACCCGTCGAGTTCTGGGTCGTTCCCAAGCCTTTCAGCGTGGCCGTTGCCCCCATTTACGGCAACAAAAAAACGATTACGGTTCCGATCCAGATTGCGCTCCGGGCTGAAACCAAGCTGGGTACCAAACCCGAATCTGAGCCCGAACCGCTCCCCCGGCTGTTACGTCATAAAACCCTGCCCGAAGCGTCGCGGCTGCGGGTGCTGGCTTTTGTGCCGTATGCTGGCATGACAGACGCGCTGAGTCAGGAGGTCAAACAGCGTAAGCTGAACCTGATGAAAGGGGCGGTTACGATCAAAGATGCCTCGGTATACGGCAGCGGCCGCTCACTGATCGTGAAAACCGATGTAGGGGGCGCGGTGAAAGGAACACTTTATTTCCGCGGTCAGCCGGTGTTCGATACGCTGACGAACACGCTGCGGGTACGGTACGTCGATTTTGATGTGGACACGAAAGAACGCCTGCTGGCCACCGCCGACTGGCTGTTGCACGATAATATGCGCGACACGTTGGAGAAATCGCTGGTGATCCCCCTCAGTCAGCAACTGGCCCAGGTACCGGCCAAGATTGAAACGGCTTTTGCGCAGGGTGGAGCCGGTAAAAAAACAATCCTCGACATTAACGCTTTTCGGATGGTCCCGCAGAAGATTGTGGTCCGACCCGATGGCGTACAGATACTAATCAAAGTCGAATCGAAGGTCGCGGTCGTTGTCAAGCACCTGTAACGGGAGTCGGTTTCCAGCGCCACAGGTACCGACTGGCCGTAGTGCGATAAGGACGCCAGGGCTCGGCGATGGCCAGCAGGGCTTTGTAAAGCGCCTTACCGGTCAGTCCACTGGTTTCTTCGGGGTAGGCACGAATCATCTTCTGCCGGATGATCAGGTCATCGATGGGTAGTATATCCGGTCGATCCAGCGTAAACATCAGGAGCATCTCCACCGTCCAGCGGCCAACGCCTTTGATCGGGATCAGGTACTGCACAATTTCCTCGTCGGTCATGGCGCTCAGGTACGCCCGGTCCATTGGGTTCTCCAGCGAAAATCCGGCTACGCTCTGGAGATACTTTATTTTCTGAAACGACAGCCCCGCACTACGTAGCTCTTCGGTTGTTTTCAGCAACAGTAGCTCCGCCTGTGGATCGTTGTCGGGAAACAGGTTCAGAAACCGGGCGAAAATCGCGTCGGCCGCTTTGACCGAAATCTGCTGCGAAACGATACTTTCGAGCAGGCCGAGGTAAAGCTCATTAGGGGGTGCCGGCACGGTGAGATCAGGAATACGAATGGTCGGGGTCTCGGCAATAATCTGCGCCAGAATGGGGTCCTGACGCAGGTGGGAAAGAATGGGATCGGCGGGTTGCATCGGCTGGTTCGGAATCTCCGGTAAAGATAACGACTGGCATCGCGCCTGGAGGTAAATTTGTGGTAGGATTAATCGGCTCCACCGACGCGTTTCCGGAACAAACGGACGGCTGGTAGGGTAGTACGTGTACATCATTTGCCGACGCTTCATGTCGAAACATAAACGCTACCGCTCGGCGGAAAAAACCTTTGGTACGTCGCCGGGTACTCTGACCTACATTGGTGAGGACATTGAGCACGTAATTAAAATCAAGCGGATCAAGTACAACGCCGATGAGTACCATATTGACGATAACAGCAGATTAAGTGCCTGCCAGTTACCCGACTCCGGCACGCCGTTTGTCAACTGGACCGACGTTGATGGTATCCATAAAACCAGGGTCATTGCTGCGCTGGGAGAACGCTACCACCTGCACCCGCTGCTGCTGGAAGACGTAATCAACGTCGAGCAGAAACCCAAGATCGATCTGTACGACGCGCCCCCGGCGCAGGACGGTGAAAAATCAAGCGGGCCGGTCGTTTTTGTGACGCTGAAAATGCTGCATCACAACCCGGAGCAGCAAATCATCGAAACGGAGCACGTCAGTCTGGTGCTGGGTGAGAACTACCTGCTGTCGTTTCAGGAAGAGCGCACCCAGGATATTTTCGACCCGGTTATCGAGCGAATCAAAGCTTCGTCGGGCAAGACGCGCCGGAATGGACCCGACTACCTGATGTATTCGCTGATGGACCTGATTGTCGACCATTACTCGGTCATTGTTGAGCGGATCAGCGATAAGATTGACGAGCTGGAAGAGGAGATCGTGAAGGAATGCACGGAACGGGAAATCCTTAACCGACTCTACCGGCTGAAGCGTGAACTGGGTTACATCCGCCGAACCATCCTGCCGGTGCGCGAGATCATGTCGGTACTGCTGCGCGAAGAATCACCTCTGATCAAGCCGGGTACGTTGCCCTTTATGCGGGATTTGTCCGATCATGTGAACCAGACTGTTGAAACGCTTGATTCCCAGCGGGATATTATTTCGGGGCTGATGGACGTGTATTATTCCATCGTGAACAACCGGATGAATTCGGTCATGAAAACGTTGACAATTGTATCGGCCATCTTCATCCCACTGACGTTTATTGTGGGGGTGTACGGCATGAATTTCGACCATATGCCCGAACTTCACACCCGCACCGGCTATTTCTGGGTGTGGATTACTATGATTGTGATCGCCATTGGCGAAGTGATTTATTTTAAACGACGCGGCTGGATGTAGGTAAGTAGGCAGTATGCCAAGACCAAGCTTTTACTTACCTGGGGTCCGGCGGCTCTGGATTATGACGACTGCGTATCAACCATCGCTGCTCGACGCGCGCTGGCTAACCGACTCCCGGCAGGTGCCCGATCAGGTCACCAATGCTGTTTTTTTTGCCATTCGGGGTGACCATCACGACGGTCATCAGTTCATTGGCGAACTGTATCAGAAAGGCGTTCGGCAGTTTGTGGTCGAGCGGACCGCGCTAACGCCTGATCGGCGGGCTGAACTAAGCCGGTATACTGATGCTACGTTTGTCGAAACCGACAGCAGCCTTCGGAAACTGCAAACGCTGGCGGCCGACTACCGGCGTCAGTTCATGATCCCAGTGATTGGTATTACGGGCAGCAACGGCAAAACCATTGTGAAAGAATGGCTGGCGCAGCTGCTGAGTGACGATTACGTCGTAGCCAAAAGCCCCAAGAGCTATAACTCGCAGCTGGGTGTACCGCTGGCCGTTCACCAACTGGCCAAACGGCACACGCTGGGCATCTTCGAAGCCGGTATTTCCCGGCCGCACGAGATGGAAGTGCTCGAAACGATTATCCAGCCCACTGTTGGGATCTTTACGAATATTGGTACGGCCCACGACGAGGGGTTTCGGACCCACCGCCAGAAGATTGCCGAAAAGCTACGGTTGTTCAGTCATGTCGATACGCTGGTTTACTGCGCCGATTATCAGGAAGTCGACGAGGAAATCCGTCTGCTAATCAAAGCCGTTAATCCCGACGTTCAGCTCATAAGCTGGTCGCTGGCCGGACGGGACGCCACGTACCAGGCAACTGTTACCGGCGATCGGCTCCAGCTCATGTCGACAGCCCAAACGCTGACCCTCCAACTGCCCTTCTCCGATCCGGCATCGGTTGAGAACCTACTGCACTGTCTGGTTACGATGCTGGCGTTGGGAAGGAGTACCGGTCAAACGCAGCTACAAATGCGGCTGAACCGCCTGCGGCCGGTGTCGATGCGGCTGGAGCAGAAAGAGGGCATCAACAACTGTGTGCTGATTGACGATTCGTACAACAACGACGTAGCGGGCCTCCAGCTGGCGCTGAGCTTTCTGAATCAGCAAAGCAGCCGCGATAAACGGGTTGTTATCCTATCCGACGTACTGCAGTCGGGCCAGCGGGAAGAAGACCTCTACGAGCAGGTTGGGGTCATGATGAAGCTCAACCAGGTGAGCTGGTTTGTGGGCATTGGTCCGGTCGTCAGCCAGCACCGGAGCTGCTTTGCCGACGATAGCCTGTTTTACGATACGACGGAGCAGTTTCTGGCGGAGTTTCCGTTTGGCGAGCTGCGCGACAGCGTGGTGCTGGTGAAAGGTGCCCGGCCATTCTCGTTCGAACGAATTGTGAACCGGTTGCAGCGGAAAGTACACGGTACAGTACTGGAAATCAACCTCGACGCGCTGACCCACAACCTGAATTACTACCGCGAGAAGGTAGGGCCACAGACCAAACTCATGGTTATGGTGAAAGCCTTTGCCTACGGCAGCGGCAGCGCCGAAGTGGCTCAGCTGCTCCAGTTTCACCGGGTCGATTACCTGGCCGTGGCCTACGCCGACGAAGGCGTAACGCTGCGACAGAACGGCATTACGCTGCCCATCATGGTTATGAACCCGGCCCCGCAGAGTTTTGCTGCATTACTGGAATATCGGCTGGAACCGGAGATTTATAGCCAGCGAATTTTACGGGAGTGGGGTGACTTTACGGCCAGTCAACCCGCTGACAGTATTCCCGCGCTCCACCTGAAAATCGACACCGGTATGCACCGGTTGGGTTTCCTGGAAAGCGAAATGGGCGGGGTGATTGCCTACCTGAAAGAACGCCCTGCGCTCCGGGTGGCTACGGTATTTACCCACCTGGTTGGTGCCGACGAAGCCCGGTTCAATAATTTCTCCCGCCAGCAGTACGATACGTTCCTGCGCAGCACCGACCAACTGGAGGCTCAACTGGGCTACCGGCCCATGCGCCACCTGCTCAACTCGGCGGGGATCGTACGTTTCCCGGAATTTCGCCTGGACATGGTACGGCTGGGTATTGGTCTGTACGGCGTGGAGTCGAGCCAGCTGGAAAGTGCGATGGTACGGCCCGCGGGGACGCTTAAAACGGTGATCAGTCAGATAAAAACCATCCCCGCTGGTGAGTCGGTTGGGTATAGCCGCCGGGGGATACTCGATCATGTTGCCCGGATTGCGACGCTGGCCATTGGGTATGCCGACGGTTACGACCGCCGACTGGGCAACGGCATTGGGCACGTACTGGTCAACGGGGTGCTGTGTCCCACGGTGGGGAGTGTCTGCATGGACATGACGATGATCGACGTAACAAACGCCCCCGCCGAGGAAGGCGATGAGGTTATTGTTTTCGGACCGGACCTGTCAATCTCCGACCTCGCCCGGTTGATCGGGACCATTCCCTACGAGATCCTGACCGGCGTCAGCGAGCGGGTCAAGCGGGTATTTTTCAAGGAAGGAAACTAGCTCACTTACGGCTGCTGACGGGCGTATTGGTCATGCTGGTCTGCTTCAGCAGCCAGGTGGCCAGTTCCTTGCCCGCGTTGAAGTTTTCGTACTGAGCCGGAATGCGTCGGCCGTCGGTGTACTCGTTGTAAAGCCAGGGGTCGCCGACGGCGAAAACGGTGCCCTTGCCCCATTTGGCAACGCCCATGATAATATCACCGTTCTGGCTGACGACGGCCTGGGCGGGGGAATGGACGCTTAAGGGCGACAACTCCTTGATATAAACTCGTTTCGTGGTTGGGAAAATAGCCTGTGACAGGGCAGTACGCTGATCTGTAGCGAGCTGAACGGTGCCCTGTTCAAACTGCGTGCCCTGTACCATATTGACGTTTTTGGGCAGAAAACGAATTCCGAAGGAACTAGCCAACTGGTTAAAATGCGGGTGTTCGCAGTTGGACGTATCGTTCGCCATCATCACTAGCACTCCGCCGTCTTTCACCCATTTACTGATTGCCTGAATATCGGTCGGACTAACGTAGTTGGGCGATGCGGTTTCTTTCTTCGTATCGGGGTCGACAATGATGTAGACGTTCACGTTTTTCAGCGCGCCGGCTGTTGGTGCCGCGACCGAAACCGTATTGGCCCCCAGGTCCCGGAACGTATCGCCCCATAGCCAGAAACCGGAGTGCTGCCGATCCTCCCAGGTGTAGTGAAACGGTTCAGGCTGGCCGTCTGGTCCCTTGCGAAACTCGTGGTTGAAATACGTATCGACGCCCACCGTTCTCTGACTGCCCAGCGGCACAACGCGCTCCTGATCAATTTCCATTTCGATGCTAGCGAATATAAACGGCCCAACACCTTTCAGGTCATCCTGCCGCAGCGGTTCGCTCAGGTAGTACTCGTAACTGCCATCGCGGTACGGATTGCCGCCCAGGCCACCAACCAGCACCGTTTTTTCCAGGTGAATCAGTCCTTTGCTGTCGGTCGAGATAAAGTTTTTGAGCATTCCGGCGTATCCCTTCCGGGCGTTGGTCATCAGCGAGGTAGGCAGATAGCCCTTCCGTACACCCTTCGCCAGCGCGTACACAAACATGCCTGTGCCCGAGGATTCCAGGTAGTTTCGGTTGCCACCCATCCGGTCGGTCACCTGAAACCAGCAGCCCGAAGCCGGGTCCTGAAACTTGACCAGGGCGGGCATCAATCGCTGCAGAATGGTAACCAGTTCGTTCCGGCGCGGGTAGCTGGCCGGCAGATAATCCAGTACGTCGACCAGTGCCATAGCGTACCAGCCAATCGACCGGCTCCAGAAGTTAGGTGAAGTACCCGTCTGCGGGTTCGCCCATTTCTGGAGCCTGCTCTCGTCCCAGCCGTGGTACAAAAGCCCCGTTTTGGGGTCGCGGGCGTGTTTTTCCATCCACACAAACTGGTTCGTGATGTCGTCAAAGCTTTGGGCCTGTTTCTCTTTGGGATCAAAAAGAAGGCTGTATTCGGCGTAGAAAGGTTCAGCCATATAAAGACCATCCAGCCACATCTGATTCGGATAGCGCTTCTTGTGCCAGAAGCCGCCTTCTTTTGTTCTGGGTTGCTGCGCTAACTGATCCCGCAGGACGTCGGCGGCTTTTCGATATTTCTCCCGGCCCGGCAGGGTCTGCTGCGCCAGCATCAGCAGCGACCGGCCGGGCGTAACGAGATCAATGTTATACTCATCCAGCGCATACGTCCGGATCGTACCGTCACTCTGAACAAAATTGTCTACGTTTTTCTGGATGTAATCGAAGTAACGCGCGTCGCCCGTCCGGTACCAGAGTTGTTCGACGGCCTGCAGGAAAACGCCCATCTCATACTCCCAATGGGCTGCTTTGGCCGTTGGATACAAGATCGAATCGGGGTTGTTCTTCATTATCGTTTCGGCCAGGCGCTGCGACCAGGGAACTCTGGTTGGCGATTCGGGCTGCGCCAGTGCGGAGCGGGAGAGAAGCAACAGACAAAGGAGCAGTTTTTTCATGGAAGCAGAGGAATCCCTAACGTGGTTACAAAAGAGCCTTTCCCAGACGGATATACTTTGTCTCGTTCGGAAAAATGTGGGTGCCTGTGCCCAGAAACTCTGCCAAAGGCATTCTGATGAATACAGAAACAGAGGCCCAAATCGTAAAAGTTAACCGCTGTAACCGATTGTTTTATATATAATCCATTGCTTTTATGAACTAATAATAGGCTTGCGTATATGGCTATAGGTAACTATTAACGCAGATGTTAACAGGATTAATTTTTTACGCTCAAACGGGACGATATAATGACAACCAATTGATAAATAGGTTTTTACGGTAGGAGCGTATTGCCTATATTCGTTACGCTCTCCAACTAACCCCATGAAGATATGCACGATTATATGCTCATGCTCACTAGCGCTGCTGTCCTGGCCATTTTGATCATTGTTCTGGTTCGGAAAGTTACGTTTCGAAATCGATGCCCCGTTTGCGGTAACCGGCATCCCGACCGCGTTGCCCGGCCCCGCTGGGTGAAAGCAGCCCTGCCGATGCTGCCCATCAAATCGTTTCGTTGCCTGGATTGCTACCAGAAATACATGCAGATCGATCTGTCATCGAGTCAGGAGCCCCAGCAGGCAACCCGATGAATCGACATTTGGCGGGGAGACGTATATACTGTTTGTTCTGTTTTCCGCCTATCCACCCGAGAGGCCCATCGCACATGCTACCAATAAATAAGCCCGACCACTCAGTGAGGTCGGGCTTATTCGTTACCTAAACTAAAATCTCGGGCCAGGCGTTAACGTGAATCTACCAGGTTAGCCGCGTTTTATTAACTCTCGGCGTTCTGCAGCCAGTATTTCTGGAAGCGGCCGACGATCTGTTCCAATTGACTAAGGTTCAGGGGCTTCGTGATGAAATCGCGGGCGCCCAGCTGAAACGCTAGGTCACGATCATCCACGTTGGTTGAGGTAGTAAGCATGACTACGGGGGTGTTCACATAGCGACTGTCTTTACGCAGTGAATCAAGTACTTCAAAGCCATTCAATCGGGGCATGTTCAGGTCCAGCACAATCAGCGCGGGGGTGTGCTCAGTCTCGGCTAACTGGTCCAGCAGGTCCTGCCCATCGTTCACAAAATGAAGACGGCAGTGGGGGTAGTGCAGACTGAAGCTGATCTGCAGCAGAAAACGATCGTCGTCGTCATCATCGGCGATGAAGACATAGGGTACAGGTAAAACGTTCATTAAGTTACGATTAGTTACGGTCGCGAATCCACTACCAAAAATAAGACTATTCGTGACAATTCAGCCTACATACGTGCTTTATATCAGTCAGGATTAGATAACGGTAAAAATTATGCCATATCCGTCAACTAAGCAATCGAGAACGTACTAAAAAAAGAGGCTGGTCAGTAAACGGTATTTCTCTGCTGTAAGTCGTTAAGGTATAATTATTGCAACCAACTTACGTTGACATATTATCATTTAGGAAAAGTAAATAAAAGAGCGAGTGTGTTTGTAACTATTGGTGACTAATTGTTTATCTATTAGTCAAAATAAGGTAGTCAAGCGTGTGTGGTCTCTTCAATTTAATGACGATAATTCATGGTTCTGACTTTCGGTCAATATAGTACGCTTGCCGCTATGCGTCGGTGTGTAACCCGGGAGCAGCTAGCCGCGCAAACCAGCTTCGATCAGTTGATGGTGAAATATTACATCATGGTGCTGCTGAGTAACGGCCTGGTTGCGGCAAGCTATGATGAGGAGGATAACGATTTATGCTATAAGCTGACAGATGCCGGGGTTGACTGCATCCAGGATTACGAACGGAGTAACCCCGAACTAACGATACGGCGAATGGTTTACTAGCCGCAGTGGGCTGGGACAATGGTCAGGACCCGCTGCGTAACAACAGCGTATCAAGTTGTGCTTTGCTTAGATCCAGTTCCTGTTCGGCTGCCCGTACGCTGGCGTCGCTGAATTTTCCTTCTTTGTGCAGTTTTATCAGTAGTTCCTGCTGAAAATCACTAATGAGCAACTGGGCAGCCAGCAAATCATTGAATGCGTCCATAGCATCAGTTGGACTATCACCGGCTTTGCTGATAGTAGATACATTACGGGCAAGGCGCTCAACAATTCGTTCATAACGAATCCTGATCTGGCGCTGTACCTCCTTGTCGATCGTGTCGGGCAACTCGTGTTTAACGAATGCCAGCACACTGCGCGCTATATACAACTGAAGTTCCTTTTCTTCTTCTCGCTCCACAGGCTGAGGTTCTACGCCCAGCAATCGGATTAGCAGTGGAAGGGTCAGTCCCTGCAAAACAAGTGTCGCAAAAATAACCACGAAGGCCAGAAACAGAATAATGGGCCGATTTGGGAAGGGCGTACCACTGGGCATGGTCAGCGGCAGGGCCAGTGCCGTCGCCAGCGAAACAACGCCCCGCGTACCGGTCCAGGCCACGATCAGGACATTCTTCCAGTGAATTTCTTCGTGATCGGTAGCATTCCGTTTATAGGCCATCAACTGCTGGTAGTACGTATTGCTGAACACCCACAGGATCCGGACAATGATCGTGACGACACTGATAAGGATACTGTACCGGATCAGGTCAAGGGTTGAATAGGCGTACAGGCCCCGGACAATGGCTGGCAGCTGCAAGCCGATCAGGATAAAAATGACTCCGTTCATCAGAAAAATGACCGTATCCCAGACTGCCCGCGACTGCATACGGGATTTGTAGGAAAAGACCTCGGGCGAGCGCCAGGTGATGAGCAGACCCGTACTGACAACCGCCAGAATGCCGGACACCTCTACATGCTCGGCCGCCAGGTACGCCACAAAAGGAGCCAGGAGCGTCAGGCTGGTTTCGACAATGGGATTGTTATGGATGCGCGAAAAAACCAGCGTAAACACGTAACCGATAACAACACCCACGAACAGCCCGCCACCCGCTACGAGCAGAAACTGAAGGCTAGCCTGCCAGAATACGAACGAGCCGGTCATGGCAGCCGCTACTGCGTACCGATAGGCAATCAGCGCGGACGCATCGTTGAGCAGGCTTTCGCCCTCCAGAATGGCGATGACCCGTTTGTTGAGGCCCAGGCCCTGCGTAATGCTGGTGGCGGCAACGGCATCCGGGGGCGAAACAATAGCGCCCAGCACAAAAGCCAGCGGCCAGCTAAAACCCGGTATAAAATAATGGGCTGCCGTTGCCACTGCTAACGTAGTAAAAAAGACCAGCGTAACTGCCAGCGTAGATATGGTCCGGATCGACGCCGTAAATTCCTGCCAGGAGGTTTTTGTTGCCGAATCGTACAGCAGCGGGGGCAGGAAAATGAGAAAGACAACATCCGGGTCGAGCGACAGGTCGGGGAGCACCGGCACAAAACCGATGAACAGTCCGACAGCCACCAGGAGAACCGGGTAGGGAAGTTTAATTTTATCGGCTACCGCTGACAGGCCAATCAGAATGGCCATGATAAATATTACGTTTTCAAAGTTTTCCATAGTGTAGCGTTGGCATCAGTAACCAGCAGTGAGTAGGATTGTTCTTGTAACTAGTTCGGGGATTTATGGGTAATCAGCAGCCGTTTATCGCCGTTCTGCAGAGTGGTAGCGAAGATATACGTATCGCCCCCTTCCTTCAAGCCGAGTTTCTTCCGCAGATCAGCAACCGACTGGGGGAAATTGCGTACGGTCAGGTTGGACTTCAGCATAGGTAACACCTGCTGCAGGGATTTTCGGTCGGGCTTACTGATCGTCTGCAGCATGAATACTCGGCCCGGGAAATCCGGGACAAGTTCGCTGCTGGTGTAAAGATGACTGTTGGGTGCTAGCTTTCGGAGGCCGAATCGCGTAGCCACCAGGCGAAACGCACCCGCTTTCAACACAGCAGCGTTGGGCTCGTAGAGGTACGTTTGCGGATCGCCGAGCTGTACGGGGGCCATTCGTTCGTCGCCCTTGTCGTAGGTAAAAGCAATATTACGATCAGGATGTAAGTTGACGGCGGCAACGGCAATGGCCGTGGCCAGCTGCGATGAAATAACAAACAGAACCTCTTTCACCTCACCCTGCACCGCCACGACGTGCACCGCGTTAATACCCGGCAGCTGGCGAATGGTATCGTCAATATCGATCAGGGGTGAGGCTTTCAGCAGAACCTGGCTGGCTTTGGCGAGCAAACTGTCCAATATGTCGGGCTGGGAAATATCCGGCTCACAATCGGCCAGCCGCACAACCTTGCCGCCCTGCTCGTTCCGGCGGTGGGGGTCCAGATACAACCAGTCGACGGGGTCGGTAAGCGCCTGGGCAGTGGTTAGGCCGTCGCCCGTCTGGACCGTTATATTCGTTGCACCGAGTCGGGGCAGATTATAAGCCGCCAGCTCGGCCAGTTCCGGCCGGTGTTCGACGTAACGGACACGTTCGATCCGTTCCGCAAACGCCCAGCTGTCAACGCCCATGCCGCCCGTCAGATCCAGCAGCTGGTGTCCGCTGACGAGCGACGCTTTGTACCGGGCTGCGGCCTCCGACGATGCCTGCTCGACCGACAGAGCCGGAGGAAAAACCAGATGTTCGTTGGCGTACCAGGTCGGTAGTTTATCCTTTGCCTTCTGCCGGGCCGTAATCTGCGCCGTAAGCTCCCGGATCGGTAACTCCGGCGGGTGCGTCCGCAGCAGAAGATGCCGAACGTCGTCGGTAAGGTGTTGTTGAATAAACTGCCGGTCGGGAGCGGATGGGATAAACAAAGGAAATTCGGGAATCGTTGCTATATAAACTGGCAACGCCACAAACGGACCCGACGGTTCCGTGGCTGGTCCTGGCTGATTTGAACGAATATGATTTTATGAATAGATTAATCGGAGCACAAATTCGTTTATAGTGCAGGTCAATCCGTAATTGCTCGAGTTCGTTTATGAAAGTGTTTTCCACCTTTACCGTATTACTTGCCTGCCTGCTCACATTTGGGTCGTTTACGCCCAAAGCCGATAATCCTGACGCCATTGTTGGGACTTGGCTCAGTTCTAAAAAACGAAATCAGGTTCAGATCTATAAGCAGGGAAACACATACCTGGGCCGTGTGGTCTGGATGCTGGAGGCAACCGAACCCGGCACCAACAGGCCCAAAACGGATGAAAAAAATCCCGACGAGAAACTACGCAATCGTCCCCTGGTCAGTCTGGTAATCATGACAAATATGAATTACAAGGGCGGAAATCTGTGGAGTGACGGACAGATTTATAACCCCGAAGACGGCCGCACCTATGGTTGCGATCTGGCTATGCGCGGCCCTAATACGTTAAGCGTTCATGGCTACATGCTGGGTATGCGTATGCTGGGGCAAACTAAAGACTGGACCCGGGTCAAGTAAGCTGAACGGGTAACTTGACCGATGAATACATGGGTGTAGGGCCATTCGCTCGCAATCATCTATTCTATAGAAACAATGGAGTTGATGGCCTGTTAAGTACGAAGCCGCGTTTTAATCCGAGTTTAATCTCAGGTGTTGCGTCAGCTCAACTTATTAGGTTATATCTATGAAAAACAATTTCTTTTCAGCGCCCGGTATTTGGGGCGTACTATTGGCTGGCTGCCTGCTGGCCTGCAACAAAGAGAGCGTTGTCGATCCGCAGGTGCCGGAAACGACTGACGAACCAACCTCCTCCCAGATTCAGGGAAACGTATTCGAGCCCGCGCTGGTACCCGCTACGGATGCCCGCATTGCACAGCTTAAAGTGCCAGCCGGTTTCACCATTGCCAAATTCGCGGATCAGTTAGGGAAGCCCCGGCAGCTGGCCGTCAGTACGTCCGGAAATGTGTATGTAACCGACCGGGCTGCTGGTACCATTACGCTGCTGCGTGATACTAACGCCGATGGAAAAGCCGATTCGAAACAGGTCGTTGCCAACATTGCCAACGTACACGGTATTACCATTCACGCGGGCCGGATGTATCTGGTGTCCATCAACGACGTGTACACGGTTGCCATGAATACCGATGGGACGCTGGGACAGCCCCAACGGATTATCAGCGATCTACCCGATGCGGGACAGCATCCAAACCGTACAATTGCCTTTGGTCCTGACGGGCTGATGTATCTGACGGTAGGCAGCACCTGTAATGCCTGCGCGGAGCCCAATCCGGAACACGCGACCATTCTGCGCGCCAACCCCGATGGGACAGGCCGGATTATTTTTGCCAAGGGATTACGGAACACGATCGGCTTCGGCTGGCACCCGCAGACAAAAGAAATGTACGGCTTTGACCACGGCATCGACTGGCTGGGCGATGAACAGCAGCCCGAGGAATTTAATCTGATTAAACAGAACGCATTTTATGGCTGGCCGTACATCTTTGGCGATGGAATGTATAACTCCCACCCACGGCCAACAAGCGATACGACATACGCCCAATACCGGGCGCTGACGACGGTGCCGGTGCTGACCTATAAAGCGCACGCGGCTCCACTGGCCATGATTTTCTACACGGGTACCATGCTGCCGACCGATTACCAGAACGATGCGTTCGTGACCATGCGGGGGTCCTGGAACCGCACCGAGCCATCGGGGTATAACGTCATCCGGGTGCATTTCGAGAATGGGAAACCAGTCCGCACGGAGGATTTCGTAACGGGATTCCTGATCGATAACAACCGCTCGCAGTTTGGTCGGCCGGTGGGTCTGATTGCCCATCCCGATGGCTCCCTGCTGTTCACGGATGATAATAACGGCGTTATTTACCGGGTAAGTTATCAGCGGTAAAAAACAACGTCGCTTCATACCAACTGCTTTGCCGACAGCGTCTTGACGGAGAGGTTCCTTCGTCAAGACGCTGTTTTGCTGTCTAAAAATTGTACCGAGTCTGATAAAAGTTAAACTTTTTACAGGATTTTAGGATTATTTATTGAGGAGGCTATCTTTGTAGCTTACAGTATGAATAGACAGCATAAACACATACTGATATTACGTTTTGCTTGCTTATTATTGGCATTGCATGTCATTAACATAAGCATCGATGCCCCCGATACGTATCCGCTAACCGGTCAGGCTGTGCAGTACCGGGAAGCAAGACCATCGAGCACCTCCCAGAGTTTCCGAAAACTATTGATGCAGTCCTGGCTGGGCGTCCCTGAGTTTTCTCAGCGGGAAGGTATTCCTGCCGGCGATTCTCCTTTCTGTGGCCCTATCCTTCCCAACGTCGATACTCTGGTCGAAAAGCTACCTGTTTTTGCCATTTGCGCCTTCAGTAAGCCTATTGCCGAATCGGTTTTCCCCGATCCGCTGATTCACCCGAATCTGTTTATTCTGGATTATCTGACACCCCCTCCACAGGCCGTTTAAACTACCTGCCAATTTCGCATGTCTGTTCCGCCCTGGCCTCAATGAGGTCGGCTGGATGGCTGTATCCTGTCCCGGGCGTACCATAACGTTCCGGCGACGCCTAATCATTTTCTTTTCATCTTTTTACTCATTCTATGATTGATAAAATCATTGCATGGAGTGTGCGCAGTCCGTGGACCGTGGGACTGATGCTGCTCGTGCTTATAGCCTGGGGGGGCTATTCACTCCAACATTTACCAATCGATGCAACACCGGACGTAACCAACCAGCAGGTAGACGTCATCACCAACTCGCAGAATCTGTCATCGCTCGAAATCGAGAAATTTATTTCTACACCCATCGAGCTGGCTATGGCCAATATTCCCGGCCTGATCGAAGCCCGGTCGGTGTCGAAGTTCGGCTCGTCGGTGGTGAAGCTCATTTTTACGGACGAAACCGACATCTACTGGGCGCGTCAGCAGGTGTTTGAGCGATTGGAGCAGGTTAAAAACGATATTCCGGAAGGAGCCGGAACGCCGATTCTGGGACCCGTCTCGACGGGGCTTGGCGAGATTTATCAGTACGTTATCCGGCCGATTGACCCCAAAAATCCGCGCTACACGCTGACCGAAATTCGTACCCTGCAGGATTGGTCAATTCGTCGTCAACTGCTTGGTATGGAAGGGATTGCCGACGTGAGTGGATACGGCGGGTACAGTAAAGAATACCAGGCCAAACTGAAACCCGAGCGGATGCGGGCGCTGGGCGTAACGGTCGATGACCTGTACGCTGCCCTGTCGCAGGGGAATGGTAATACAGGCGGTGCCTATATCGAAAAGGAGAACAAAGCCTTTACCATTCGGGGCGTTGGTCTGATTAATACGATCGATGAGGTAGCCCAGACGGTAGTTCGTAAAAACGGCAATGCGCCCGTTCTGGTCCGCGACGTAGCCGATGTAGAAATGGGCCATGCCCTGCGCTTCGGGGCGCTGAGTCAGAACGGCAAAGGGGAGGTAGTAGGCGGATCTATCCTGATGATGAAAGGCGCCAACGGCAACGAGGTAATCGGCCGGCTGAAAGATCGGTTCAAGGAAATCCAGAAAACCCTGCCCGACGGCCTGGTGATCGAGCCATTCGTGGACCGATCGCGTATCGTGACGGCGGCTATCGACACCGTAGCGCACAACCTGATCGAAGGGGCTATTATTGTCGTAGTCGTGATTCTGGTGCTGCTGGGGAACTGGCGGGCCAGTCTGCTGGCGGCATCGGTGATTCCACTGTCCATGCTGTTCGCATTTATCTGGATGGGTCAACTGGACATCGTTGGGAACATCATGAGTCTGGGAGCTATCGACTTTGGGCTGCTGGTCGATCCGGCGATTATCGTCGTGGAATCGGTCGTCCTGTTTCTGGCCATAGCCATGAGCAAACGACAGAACCAGCACGAGCACAACGAGCACGAAGAAGGGGTGTCTAGAAAAATCACGTATAAAGAACGGCAGGACATCGTTATCGACTCGGTTGTCGACGTAAAACGGTCGGTGCTGTTTGGGGGCATGATTATCCTGATCGTGTATTTCCCGATTCTGACGCTGGAAGGGGTAGAAGGGAAAATGTTCTCGCCGATGGCTAAGACCGTTGGTTTCGCCATTCTGGGCGCGCTGATCCTGGCTATTACCTACGTACCGATGATGAGTGCCCTGATCATGCGCCCTCCCAAATCGGCCCACGATCATGGTTTCTCCGAAAAACTGGTTCAGTTCTTCTATAAGGGTTTACGGCCGGTGCTGGCGGCTGGCCTGCGGGCCAAGTTCGTTGTGGTTGGTGTGGCCGTTGGTATTCTGGTACTGGGGATTATCGGTTTCTCGCGCATCGGGGGTGAGTTCATTCCCAAGTTGCAGGAAGGCGACATGATGATTGACATGGACTTACCCACCGGCACTACGCTGACGGAATCAATTCGACTGAGTAAGATTTTCCAGGCGTCACTGATGAAAGAATTTCCGGACGAGATAAAGGGCATTGTGTCCAAAATCGGTACGTCGGAGGTGAAAGTCGATCCGCTGCCGCTGGAATCGCAGGAGCTGTATATCTCGCTGAGTCCTAAAGAAACCTGGACGAAGGCGACGAAGCAGGAAGATCTGGCCGTGCAGGTCAATGACTTCATGGCCCAGTATCCCGGTCCGATCTACGCGATCACGCAGCCCATCGAAAGCCGCGTTAACGACATGATGAACGGAGCCCGGACGGACGTAGTGGCGCAACTGTACGGCGATAACCTGGATACGCTGCTTGTAAAAATGCGGGAAATCATTGGCGTTGTGCGGGAAGTGCCCGGCGCAGTCGATGTGAAAGCCAGTAAAGTGTTCGGGTTGCCTCAGTTGAACATTAAGTACGACCGGCAGCGGCTGGCCGTACACGGTATCAAAGTGGAACAGGTGAACCGGGCCATTCAGATGGCATTTGGGGGAGCAACCGCCGGTACGATCTTCGAGGGTGACCGTCGGTTCGACCTGACGTTCCGGCTGGCGGGCGACGATCGCGTTCGCCCTGACGCCATTGAAAACCTGCTGGTTAACGACCAGAACAACAACCCGATTCCGCTGCGTGAACTCGCCGACATCACCGAAGATATTGGTCCTTCAGAGATTACCCACGTCAACATGAAACGGGTGGTGAACATTGGATTCAACGTGCGGGAGCGCGATCTGCAGTCCGTCGTGAATGACGTAATCAAAGCCGTTGATGGTCAGGTAAAACTGCCTGCTGACTACAGCATTACGTACGGTGGTCAGTTCGAGAACTTCAGCCGGGCCAAAGACCGATTGTCGATCGTGCTGCCGATCTCGCTGCTGGTCATTTTCGGTCTGTTATACCTGACGTTTGGTAATTTCCGCGACAGCCTGCTGATCTACGCCGTTGTGCCGCTGTCGGCGGTGGGCGGTATTCTGTCACTGATGCTGCGCGATATGAACTTCAGTATCTCGGCGGGGGTAGGCTTTATTGCGCTGTTCGGTATCTCGGTACTGAACGGGATTATTCTGGTCAGTCATTTCAACGCGCTGGCTGAAGAGGGCGTTGCCGATCCGAACGAACGGGTGTTACGTGGCCTGCAGGAACGACTGCGTCCTGTCTTGATGACCTCATTTGTAGCCGCACTGGGCTTCATTCCGATGGCGTTGTCAACCAGCGTCGGGGCCGAAGTACAAAAGCCGCTGGCAACGGTTGTGATTGGGGGGCTGCTAACGGCTACCATCCTGACACTGATCGTGCTGCCCGTGCTTTACGCCATGTTCTCCCCCAAAAACGTACCTGCCCACCCACCCGTTGAAACTGAAACCATTGCATGAGTAATCTATCAATAAACAGTCGTTTACCAGTAATCATGGCTTGTTTGCTGCTTCTGGCAGCAAACAGCCAGGCCCAGACCCAGTCGCGCCGGGTTGTTACGTTACCCGAAGCCATTGAACTGGCTACCCGCGAGAACCCCCAGGTGAAAGTGGCCCGGCTGCGGGTCGATAAACAGCGGGCCCTGATACCGGGCGCCCTGAGCCTGTCGGGTCCGGAACTGATTTTCGAAGCGCCCACCACGACCCGCTTTCAGCCGGGAATACTGTTGCCGTTTTCGCTGCCTACCGTTTACAAAAACCAGAAAAAGGTGCAGGTACAGCAGGTAGCGCTGAGCGAAACCGAACGGAGTACCGTAACGAATACCCTGCGTTACAACGTTCGGACGATCTATAATAACCTGCGTTACCTGCGCGAAACCATCAACAACTACCGTCAGCAGGACAGTCTGCTGCTGGTGTTTTCGCAGGTAACGCAGGTTCGTCTGCGCGTTGGCCAGATTTCCCGCATTGACCTGCTGAACGCGCAGGCGCAGCAGCGCGAAGTAAACTACCAGCTCGACCAGACCCGCGCGAGGGTACGAAGCGCCCGAATTCAGCTGGGGCTGCTGATTGGCGTCCCCAACGACACTACGTTGCGGGTAACGGGACCGTTTGATCGGCTGGGATTGACCTACTCGTTCCTGACCACCGATTCGACGTTCACACGGAACCCGCAGACGGCCTTCTACCAGCAGAACCTGAAGTTGAACGAGTCGGCTCTGGTGCTGGAAAAGAAACGGCGACTGCCCAATCTGATCGTTGGTTACCTGAACCAGGGGTATCGGGATTCTCCGCTGCTGTACCGGTTCCGGTTTGGATTGTCGCTGCCGGTCTGGGGCTGGGTGGCTCAGTCACGCATTGCCGCTGCCGAAACGGATGTGGCCATTGCCAACAGTCAGATTACCCTGAACAACTATGAGCTGCAGGGAGATTATGACAAAGCGTATGCCGATTATCTGCAGTATTCGGAAGCGCTGGATTATTACACGACCATTGGACTGTTACAGGCCGATGAACTTATCAAGGCGGCCAACGATGGCTACCGGCTCGGCAGTATCGGCTATTACGACGTACTGCTGAGTCTGCAGCAGGCCTTCAAAACCCGGCTGGGCTACCTGGAAGCCCTCCGCAACTTCAACCAATCGGTCATAACCCTACAATATCTGAAAGGAGAATAAGCAACCATGAGTCGACATAACCTAGCGGGTACATTTTTAGTGATTGCATTGCTGGCTGCCCTGGGCGGGTGCCAGGGTTCGGCAGAAGATAAAGAAAAGGAAGGAGCGGCTAAGACGGCCCCGGCCAAACGGGATATCAATAGCCTGAAGCTGACCAAAAATCAGTTAAATACTGTTGGAGTTGATCTGGTCAGTCTGGAATCGCGGGTACTGGAGCCCATTATCTATGCCAACGGGGTCATTACGTTGCTGCCCGACAGCAAGGCCGAAGTAAGCAGCCACATCAGCGGCAAGATCGAACAGATCTACGTGCGTGAAGGGCAGGGGGTTCGGAAAGGGCAGGCACTGGTGAAACTGTCCAGCTTCCAGCTGCTGGAACTGCAGAACGATTACGCAGCGGCCGCCAGCGATGCCGAATACCTGCAGGCGGAATTCAAGCGGCAGGACGAACTACGGAAAAGCAACATCGGCGTCCTGGCCGATTATCAGGCGATCGATGCCAAACTGAAAGCGGCCATCGCCCGCCGGACAGTGCTGAGGAGTAAGCTGAACCTGCTGGGCGTGAAAGCCGGGCTGGCCCTGCAAGGGCACCCGACCAACATCGTCATCATTCACGCGCCCATCAACGGCTTTGTGTACAAGTTCCACGAGAATATCGGCGCGACCATCCAGCCCGAAACGCTGCTGGCCGAAGTGATCGACGCCAGCCGGGTACAGGCCGATGTGTTCGTGTACGAAAAAGATGCCAACTACGTTCGCGAAGGGCAGGCCGTGGAGCTGAGTTTTGTAAACCACACACTGGCCCCCGTTAAGGGAACGGTGAAATACATCTCGCGCTCGATCGACAACGAAAACGGGGCCATTACCCTGCACGTCGTTTTCGACCGGCCGAAAAACAGTCCAATGCTGCTGGCCGATATGACGGTTCAGGCCCGGCTTGTGGGTTCTGGCAAGCGAAAGAGTACGAATACCCTGCCGCGTACGGCCATTCTGGACGATGGAACGGACAAATACGTCTTCGCGACCAGCGAAGGCAAAGGGGATACGATGACCTTCCGCCGGGTAAAAGTTGAGCTGCTGAGTCAGGGCGAGAAATTTGTGGAAGTACGGCCCGTAGACAACCTGACATCGGCCATGAAAATAGCCAACAATAACGTGCTGGCCATTGAAGCCGAGCGCAAGAAAAACGAGTAGCAAAGCAACCAAACACGCAGCAGGCGGCACCGCGTTCCGGATAAATATGACCGGATACGTTGTGCCGCTTTGCGTTTATCTATAGTTTCGTCAAACGAATCGGGCAATAACGTTGTTTCCACTGGATTCGGATACCTAATTGCACCTCAATGCTCCTCAACCTGTTGCTGACCCTGTTGCTGGTCGGATTGAATGGTTTTTTTGTAGCGGCAGAATTTGCCATCGTTAAAGTACGCTCGTCTCAACTTGAACTAAAAGCCCAGGCCGGCAATGCATCCGCCAAACTGGCTACCAATATGGTATCGAATCTGGATGGGTATCTGGCGGCTACGCAGTTCGGTATTACGCTGGCCAGTCTGGGGCTGGGCTGGATTGGCGAACCCGTTGTTTCTCAGATCCTGATTGCTGGTTTTGAACTGGCGGGCTTATCACTGAGGCCCGAGCTGGCGCACCAGATTGCTCTGCCCGTCGCCTTTGCGCTCATTACCGTATTACACATCGTCTTTGGCGAGCTGGCCCCCAAATCGCTGGCCATCCAGCGTTCTGAAACCACAACCCTGCTGGTGGCCTACCCACTTCAGGGCTTCTACGTAATATTTCGCCCGTTTATCTGGCTGCTTAACGGCGTAGCCGGTCTGGTCCTGAAAGGTTTTGGTATCGAAGCCAGCCACGGCAATGAGGTCCACAGCCCCGACGAACTGAAATTTCTGGTGCATCAGAGCCAGGAGGAAGCCGACACCTCGAACGACAACACCCAGACGGACGATCTGACCATTGTTGAAAAAGCCTTTGATTTTTCGTCGCGTACCGTCCGGCAGATCATGACGCCCCGGACCAATATTTTTGGGGTTGACGCCAGCAAATTCAACGAAGACACGCTGGAACTGATCCTGTCCGAGAACTACTCCCGGATTCTATGCTACGAGGATGACCTCGACCACGTTCTGGGTATTATTCACCTGCGCGAACTGCTGGTGTGGCTGCGGAAAAACCCGTCGGTCGACCTGCACCAGCTTATCCGCCCCGCGCTGATCGTGCCCGAAACCAAACGCATCCGGGTGCTGCTGCGCGATTTCCAGCAGCAGCGGAAACACGTAGCCATCGTTGTCAACGAATACGGCGGCACCGAAGGACTGGTGACGATGGAAGATATTCTGGAAGAGCTTGTGGGCGAAATTCAGGATGAGTCGGATGATGAACGGCCTATGGTGGAGCAGGTCAGCGACCGTACCTACGCCGTACTAGCCGGGCAGTCGCTTGACGATATGAACCCGTTGCTGCCCCACCCGGTACAGAAGCGCGGCAACTACGAAACGCTAGCGGGGCTACTGCTGGACCGCTTTGGCCGCCTGCCCGAAGTCGGCGAAAAAACCGTCATCGACGAATACGAAGCGACGATTCTGGCAAAAAACGGGAACTCCATCGAGCGGGTCGAACTACTGGACGTATCGGAAGAAGACTAAGAAAAGCAGACAGATCTGGGGCAGGCCGTTCGGTTTATCGAAGGGGGAGAAGGCGTAATCCTGAGCCACTTTTGTCAAAAAAATTAATCTTATTCGGCTGGAAAGAGTTACTATATATATGGATCATCCCACTGGATGGCCCGTACGATTTAGTTTCTTTTGCTAACATTAGAATCGCCCGTGCTATGGCTGATAAGTCTGTCAATCTTGACGAGTTAAGTATCAATACCATCCGGTTATTATCTGTTGACCAGGTTCAGAAAGCTAATTCCGGTCACCCTGGCTTACCACTGGGTGCTGCGCCCATGGCCTACGTACTCTGGTCCCGTTTTCTCCGCTTTAATCCCAAAGATCCACATTGGCCCGATCGCGACCGGTTTGTCCTGTCGGCGGGTCATGGGTCGGCCCTACTGTATAGCCTGTTGCATCTCTACGGCTACGATCTGCCGCTGGAAGAGCTGAAGAACTTCCGGCAGTTCGAATCCAAAACGCCGGGTCACCCCGAATCTAACCTGACGCCGGGTGTTGAAGTAACGACCGGACCACTGGGGCAGGGGTTTGCCAACGGGGTGGGTATGGCTATGACCGAAGCGTTCTTGGCGGCTACCTATAACCAGGACGACCACAAACTGGTCGATCACTACACGTATTCGATCGTCAGTGACGGTGACCTGATGGAAGGGATTGCTTCCGAAGCGGCTTCCCTGGCGGGGCACCTCAAACTGGGTAAACTGATCTACCTATACGACGATAACCTGATCTCGCTCGACGGCCCGACGAATCTGGCCTTTACTGAAGACCGGATGCAGCGCTTCGATGCCTACGGCTGGCACACCCAAACGGTGGAGGATGGCAACGATATAGACGCCATTGAAGCGGCCATCAAAGCCGCCCAATCGGAAACCGAACGGCCGTCTATCATTGCAGTACGTACTATCATTGGCTACGGTAGCCCGAAAGAAGGTACCAGCAAAGTACATGGTAGCCCACTGGGCGAAGAAGACACCAAAAAGGTAAAAGAGTTTTTTGGGTTTGATCCCGAAAAATCGTTCGTTATTCCGGACGAAGTCAGGGATTATCTGCTGCAGGCCGGTCAGAAAGGGGCTGATTTGCAGGCCGACTGGACTAAACGATTTGAAGCATATAAGGCCGCTTTCCCAGATAAAGGAAGTCTGTTTGCCACCTCATTCGAGCATAAGCTACCCGAAGGATGGGATGACGACCTGCCCGTTTTCGACGCCAATGGCGACCCGCTGGCTACACGGCAGGCATCGGGCAAAGCACTCGAAGCGCTTAAAAAAACAGTACCGTTCCTGTTCGGCGGCTCTGCCGATCTGGCTTCGTCCAATGACATGCCGACTAAAGGTGATGTCAGCTTTCAGCCTGGTCATTACGACCACTCGAATATCTGGTTCGGCGTGCGTGAACACGCGATGGGCGCTGCCCTGAACGGCATGGCCCAGCACGGCGGGGTGCATCCGTACGGTGGTACGTTCCTGAACTTCTCCGATTACATGCGGGGCGCTATCCGACTTACGGCGCTGGCTGAATCGGCTGTTACGTTTGTGTTTACCCACGACAGCATCGGCCTGGGCGAAGATGGCCCAACGCACCAGCCCGTCGAGCAGGTGGTTTCGTTACGAACTATTCCAAATATTATCGTTATTCGTCCCGCCGATGCCAACGAAACCGTTGAAGCCTGGCGTGTAGCAATGACCCAACCGAAAACCCCCGTATTGTTGATATTGAGTCGGCAGAAATTGCCAATTCTGGATCAGAAAAAATACGGTTCAGCCCGAAAGGGTGTCGAGCGGGGGGCGTATATCCTGAACGAAGCCGAGGGGGGAAAACCTGAATTGATTCTGATCGGTACCGGTTCGGAGGTGTCGCTGGTGATGAAGGCGCAGGAAGAACTGCAGAAGCAGGGCATCCCGACGCGGGTGGTCAGCATGCCATCCTGGGAACTGTTCGAGAAACAGGACCAGGCGTATCATCATGAGGTACTACCCCCAACGGTCAGAAAGCGGCTGGCCGTTGAAGCGGGTTCACCGATCGGCTGGCATAAGTACGTCACCGACGAAGGAACGACTATCAGCATGAACCGCTTTGGTTTGTCGGCCCCCGGCGAGGAGGTTATGGCCTATTTCGGCTTTACTGTGGATAACGTCGTGAAGGTGGCGCACACGATTTTGCAGGAGCAGCCAGCCGGAATTGAAAAGAAAGAAGTACTCTCGTAAGAGTCATTTATGCCCGGTAATGGGCTCAGTCTAACATTAACCTAGTTATAAACATGGCAACGAGTAACGTAAAGAAGATTCACGATTTTGACCAGAGCATCTGGCTGGATTTCATTGACCGGAAAATCATGGATTCCGGCGACCTGCAGAAACTGATCGATGAGGACGGCGTACGGGGTGTAACCTCGAATCCGGCCATTTTCGAGAAAGCAATCAGCAGCAGCTCGGATTACGACGCCGACATCAAGGAACTGGCGCAGCAGGGTAAAAGCAACGAAGATATTTTTTACGGACTGGCCATCAGCGATATTCAGCGGGCTGCCGACATGTTCAAACCCGTGTATGAAGAAGAAGTACGCGGGGCCGATGGATACATCAGCCTGGAGGTGTCACCGCACCTGGCGCGCGATACCGAAGGCACCGTTAAACAGGCGCGTGAACTGTGGAAAGCCGTTGGCCGGGAGAACGTCATGATCAAGATTCCGGGAACGGTTGAAGGACTGGCGGCTATCCGGACCTGCATCAGCGAAGGCATCAACGTGAATGTAACCCTGCTGTTCGGACTGGAACGTTACGAAGCCGTAACCGATGCTTACATCTCCGGACTGGAAGATCGGGCCGCCAAGGGCGAGTCGGTTGATGGAATTGCTTCCGTTGCCAGCTTTTTCCTGAGCCGGATCGACGTACTGGTTGATCCCCAGCTGGACGAAAAAGGACTGGGCGAGCTGAAAGGCGAAGTCGCCATTGCTCTGGCCCGGAAAGCGTACGAAATCTACCAGCGCGTATTCAGCAGCGATCGCTTCAAAAAGCTGGAAGAAAAAGGGGCTACCCCCCAGCGGGTACTTTGGGCCAGCACCAGCAGTAAGAACCCCGCGTTCTCGGACGTGAAATACGTGGAAGCGCTGATCGGTCCGAAGACGGTGAATACCGTACCGATGGAAACGCTGGAAGCCTATCGCGATCACGGTCAACCTGCGGATCGGTTGGCGGCCGGCATCCCGGAAGCAACGGACGTGCTGAAAAAAGCTGAAGCGGCTGGTATTGATCTGGAAGGCGTTAGTCAGCAGCTGGAAGACGAAGGCATTGAGAAATTCAATAAGCCGTACGACAAACTGCTGGCGGCTATCGACGAGCAGAAACAAAAGGCCCTTCAGACGGTCTAATTCTAGTAATCAGCCGGTTCTGTCCACCGTCAGTACATTCCGTTGTGGGTGTAAGGCTGGGGGCAAACCGGCTGGTTCATTTCCACCTCTTAGCATTACCTATTTTCACAATGACTTCTCAAGCAGAACAGCAGGCTGTTTTCGGCATGATCGGGCTCGGTACCATGGGGCGCAACCTATTGCTGAACATGGCCGAACATGGCTTTCCCGTAGTGGGGTATGATATCAACCCCAAACAGATCGAAACGCTGGAAAACGACGGGGCCGGAACGCCCGTAAAAGGCTTTACGAGCCTGCCCGATATGGTTAAAGCCCTGAAACCACCCCGGGCAATCATGATGCTGGTTCCCGCGGGTAAACCCGTTGATGACGTGATCGATACGCTCACGCCCTTGCTCGAACCAGGCGACATTATTATTGACGGTGGAAACTCCCACTTCACGGATACCGTCGTTCGCGACAAAAATCTGGATCAGAAAGGATTTCACTTCTTCGGGATGGGGATTTCCGGTGGCGAAGAAGGCGCGCGGAAGGGTCCCAGCATGATGCCGGGGGGCGATAAAGAAGCTTATCAGTCGATGAAGCCCATCTTTGAGGCCATTGCCGCGAAAGTAGACGGGACTCCCTGCGTAACGTACATCGGACCGGGGGCTGCCGGGCACTTCGTAAAGATGGTGCACAACGGGATCGAATACGGCCAAATGCAGCTGATTGCCGAAACCTATGAGATTCTGCGGAAGGGCCTGAAACTGGAAAGCGACGAAATCCATCAGCTGTTTGCCAAATGGAATGAAGGCCGGTTGCAGTCGTTCCTGATCGAAGTAACACGGGATATTTTCGCCTACAAAGAACCGGGCAGCGATCATCTGCTGCTGGACGATATTAAAGACCAGGCGCGGGCCAAAGGAACGGGTAAATGGACATCGCAGGTGGCTATGGACCTGCAAACGCCGATCACAGTGATCGATACGGCCGTGTCAATGCGGGACCTGTCGAAATACAAAACGTTACGTACCAAGGCCGCCGAACTGTACGGCGACGAGTACCCAACGCTGGACGTTGATAAGGAAGCCTTCCTGGAGAGTTT
Organism: Spirosoma sp. KUDC1026; assembly: GCF_013375035.1. Lineage (NCBI taxonomy): Bacteria > Pseudomonadati > Bacteroidota > Cytophagia > Cytophagales > Cytophagaceae > Spirosoma > Spirosoma sp. KUDC1026. The sequence goes on from NZ_CP056032.1 coordinate 3,074,232, forward strand.
GGAAGAAGCACTGTATTTCAGCATGATCATGTCCTACGCGCAGGGCATGCACCTGCTCTACCAGGCATCGATTGCGTACGAATACGAGCTGGATCTGGCCAGCATTGCTACGATCTGGCGCGGGGGCTGTATCATCCGGGCCGCCTTCCTGGAGGACATTCGTAAAGCCTACGACACTAATCCGAAGCTGGAACACCTGCTGATGGATCCCGCCGTGAGCGAGATCGTGAAAGCGGGTATCGGCGATGTACGTACGGTTGTTGGTGCCGCCGTTACGTCGGGTATTGCCATGCCAGCCTTTGCATCCGCCCTGTCATATTTCGACGCGTTCCGGAGCGAAAACATGCCGTCGAACCTGATTCAGGCACAGCGTGATTACTTTGGCGCGCATACCTATGAACTGATCGGCAAGGAAGGCGTTTTCCATACCCACTGGACTGCCATGCCAGGCAAGCCATAAACTCAGTGAGTTAGCCTAAAACCATCGGTCGCGGTCCGGTCATATGCCGGACTGTCGACCGATTTCTTTTTTATAAAGGCTGTTCCGGCGGTATATTGGGCCCTGATGCCGTGATTCAGCTGAAGGCTCGGCTCGTCCAGCAGTTATCTAATTAGTTGTCACAACGAAGTTGTTTTCATGATTTCCCGTCGAACATTCATTCAGCAGTCTGCCCTTGCTACGGCGGCTGTCATGACCGGACCTACCCTGCAGGTGCAGGCCGATTTCCCCGTTGTCCGTATTCCCGAGAAGGACCGGAATTTTAAAAGCCAGGCCGTCGAGAGCACCATCAAAACCATACAATCCAGCGTTGGCAATAAAGAACTGGCCTGGTTGTTTGGCAACTGCTTCCCCAATACGCTGGATACTACGGTCGATTACCAGCTGCTCAATAACAAACCCGATACGTACGTCATTACCGGCGATATTGACGCCATGTGGCTGCGCGATTCAACCGCGCAGGTCTGGCCGTACCTGCCCCTGACGGCATCCGATAAACCCCTGCAGCAGCTTATTGCGGGTGTGATCAACCGGCAGGCAAACTGCATTCGCAAAGACCCGTACGCCAACGCCTTTTATAAGGACAATACCAAAGAAGGGGAGTGGAAAGACGACGTAACCGATATGAAGCCAGGCCTCCACGAACGCAAATGGGAAATCGACAGCCTGTGCTATCCCGTTCGGCTGGCCTATGGGTACTGGAAACGGACCGGTGACACAACGCCGTTCACCGCCGACTGGGCCGAGGCAATGGGCCTGATCGTGAAAACCTTCCGGGAGCAGCAGCGCAAGAACGGTAAAGGCCCCTATAAATTCGAGCGCAAAACAACCTGGGCCACGGATGGTGTGCCGCTGGGGGGCTACGGCTACCCTGCCAAGCCCAACGGACTGATCTGCTCCATGTTCCGCCCCAGCGACGACGCGACGATCTACCCCTACCTGGTGCCGTCCAACTTCTTCGCCGTGGTGTCGCTGCGGCAGATGGCCGAATTGCTGAAGGCAACCGGCCAGCAGAAAGCCGTGGCCGACGACGCGCTGAAACTGGCTGCCGAAGTGGAAACGGCTCTGCAGAAACACGCGGTCGTAACGCACCCGCAGTTCGGGAAAATCTACGCCTTTGAGGTGAATGGCTTCGGTAGTTATAACCTGATGGACGATGCCAACGTACCGAGTCTGCTGTCGTTGCCGTACCTGGGCGCCGTTAAAACCAGCGACCCGGTTTACCAGAACACCCGTAAATACGTCCTGAGCCAGGAAAACCCGTTCTTCTTCTCGGGTAGCGTAGGAGGAGGTATCGGCGGACCGCACACGGGGCTGGATATGATCTGGCACCTGGGCGTCATCATGCGCGGGCTCACCAGCACAAGCGATGCCGAAATCAAAGAATGTCTGGCTTTACTGCAGCGGTCGCACGGGAACACGGGTTTTATGCATGAGTCGTTCCACAAAGACGATGCGACTAAGTTTACGCGGAAATGGTTTGCCTGGGCTAATACCCTCTTCGGCGAATTTATGCTGAAGACGTTCAACGAACGCAAAGCGCTGCTGGCGTAGCCGATACGTACAAGCAACCGGGAAATCGTTACGTTGCGGCTCAGTTGCCGGATAGCGTAGCGGTTTCCCACCAATGGGTGCGCAGCATCTGGAAACAGGTCGTTCAGTTCCGGGGATCGATCGGCTTGGTAACGAATAACGTACTGCCGTAGCCGTACGAGTCCCTGATATCCTCGGCGGCTGTAGAGTGAGTGAAAGCAACGACGGGCAACTGACAGAAAGCCGACTGTGGGTGCTTGATCTGCTGGAGCAGATGTCAGCCTGTCTGCCGGTCGGGCAGGCAAAGATCGAGCAGAACCAGCTTGGAAAGAAGGTTACCCTTAGCCAGACAGCCGTTCAGATGAGTCATGACCTGCTCCTGAGTAGCCACCCGGACGGGCGTCACCTCGGGAAGCGCCCGCTGTATCTCCAGACGGATTAACTGCCCGTAATCATCGGCGTCTTCGATAACCAACAGCTGGGCCTGGTGAAAATTTTGGCTACTGGCCGATCGCTGGGATGCGTTCATTCGGATTTGTTGGAATTCATACTGCCCAACTACTTATTATACAGGCATAGACCGATTAATAAATAAGTAGGATTCTTTATCTGGATCGCCCAACAAAAACGAAGAGCAATCACTCATTACTACGCAAAAAGACGAAACGACGCTTAATTGGTTGTACAAGAGCTATACCACAACCGCTATTCACTGAACCGAACGTATGAATGAACTAACAATTCCTGCTGCGGCTTCTACCCCTGAACTAACTGTTTATCTATTCGCTCGTCGGGATGCTATATTAAGCAACTGGCGAAGTGCCTGCGAGACAGACGCTGGCATCCATACGGTGTCCACATTGTCGACGGAGGAGTTCAATGATCGGGTTCCGCTGCTCCTGAACATCCTGATTCAGCGCCTGCGTGGTGAAGATGAGGAAGCCGATCCAATCACGGTGGCTCGCGAACATGGGCTGCACCGCTGGCATAAAGGCTATATGCTGCTTGAACTCACCCAGGAGGTTGGTCATTTGAGTCAGACGCTGGCCGAAGAACTGGAAACGTACCGGGCGCTTTATCCTGATGCCAGTCCCAATGAACTGATGCGGGCTTATCAGGAGGTAATCTGGATCAGCAAAGAAACCGTTGAAGGAAGCGTGACGCAGTATGACGAATTGGCTACGGCAGCGGCTATGAGTCGGGCCAATACGTTACAGGCTGCGCTGGAACAGGTAAATGAACTGGCTCGCCAACGGAGTAACCTGCTCAGAACGTCCAGCCACGATCTTCGGAGCAGCTTCAGCGTGATTCAGGGAGCTGCTTTTCAACTGGATATGGAAAACCAGAGCCAGGAAGAACGGGAAATGCTGATGGAAATGCTGAATCGCAACCTGACGAATGTGCAAAGTATGCTGCAGAGCCTGATGAGCCTGGCGCGTCTGGACGCCGGGCAGGATTTACCCGAAATCAGTGAATTTGATGTAGCAAAATTACTGCATGCGCTGGTAGACGGGGCTCAGGCACTCGCCACTGAGCGGGGACTGACGCTGCTGGCCGATGGGCCCGATGATATAATTGTGTCGAGCGATGCGGTCAAAGTTCAGCGGATAGTACAAAACCTGCTTTTGAACGCCCTGACCTATACTGCATCCGGAATTGTGTCGGTTTCCTGGGTACGCGAAGATAAGTACCGCTGGATACTGAGCGTACAGGATTCGGGACCAGGGTTACCCGATGATGTCGTTCAGAACGTGGCTGTCTTTCTGAAACCAACTCAGGATTCGACAAAATCGATGGATGGAGTACCTTCGGGCTTAAACCACACTAAACTACCAACACCCGAATCGCCCTCGGCAACGCCCCCTGCCCGGCGGGGCGAGGGTATTGGTCTGCACATTGTCAAGCGGCTATGTGAGCTGTTGGATGCGAATCTAGATATCGAGACCGGACCCGGTAAAGGAACGCTGGTGCGGGTTCGATTTTTAATCAACTACAAAAGCTAAACCACTGGTCGAACGATCAGTTCCAGCCAGTCGGTCTTACCGGCTGGCTTTTGATTTGTTACGACTCCCCAGCCACAGCAGGGCGCCGATAATAAGCTTATCCTGATCGGGGTTGCCGAACGTAAACGACAATTCCCGGTTGGTGCCGTTGTCATAGTCAATGTCGTTGTGGCCCATGTTCACGTAAAGCATACGGTAGTTCTTGTTCGTCCACACGACTGGATAGTATCCGCTATGCCAGATTTCGTGCGGTTTGGGACCGGTACCCAGCGGATAGCTGCTGGAGTCAATGGAAATTAGAATATCAATATCCGGATTCTGACGTAAATCCTTTTCCCAGCGGTACCACTCGTTGGGTGAGGCTTTAAACGTAGCAGGCAACTGCTTCGTGGCCGGGTGCTTCCGGTCTTCGACCCGCAGCCTGGCGGAGGTAGGCCGCCAGGTGTTGCTCTTGTAAGCACCGGCGCCCAGGAACTCATTGTGATACCAGTTCCAGTTCTGCGGGTAGGTCGATGGCGTGAGCGCGAAGGCGGCAAAATGAAACCCCAGCCAGCCCCCGCCGTTTTTCATGTACTGCTCAAAAGCTGCCCGCTGGGCCGGAGCTTCGGGACGCGTATCCAGAAAAACGACGACCTGGTAATTGCGCAGAAAATCGGAATTCAATTTCGTCCAGTCGCTGGTAGAATCGTAAGCGAACTGGTACCTGGCGGCCATTTTCGGGAACCAGCGGTTAGCTTCGTGCACAAAACTGATATGCGCCCTGTCATTTCGGGCCGTGTAAAACGCGATCACCCTGAATCGGGATGGGGTTTTCTGCGCCCAGGATTGGTGCGTCAGACAAAACAGAAACAAAGCAAGAAGGGCGTGCACGAAGCGAGGCAGCATAGAACGAATCAGGTCGGGGTAGAGGTTTCGGGTTGAATGATAACAAAGCGAATCAACGGAAACTCCTGTTTGATTCGCGCCTGCAGCCGGTCGATAACCTGGTTGAGATCGGTGGTAGTCAGTTCCTCGCGAAAAGCCAGAATCAGCATTAAAATTACTTCTTCCGGCGACTGATACGTTGATATAATATGCTGCGACTGAAGAACGGCAGGGTCATTTTCGACCAATTGACTGATTTTGGCCCGAACTTCGGGCGATAAGCCTTCGCCCATCAGCAAACTACGGCTCTCGCGGGCCAGGATGATGGAAACGATCACCAGCAGAATACCCACCAGCAGCGACGCGATCCCATCCAGCACGGGCATGTTAAGCTGATGTTCCAGAAAAAGACAGACCAGTACAATCAACAACCCTAGTACAGCCGCTCCGTCCTCGAACAGGACCAGAAAACTGGATGGGTCTTTGCTCACCCTGATCGCTTCCCAATAGCCCAGCTCGCCCCGCACTTTATCGAACTCCCGAATGGCAATAATCAGCGACGTCCCTTCAAAAACTACGGAAAGTCCCAGCACTACGTAACTCCAGAGGGGATCCCCCAGCGGTTCGGGCGCCTGGATGTGCAGAATACCCTGGTAGATGGACAGACCACCACCCAGTCCAAAAATCAGAATGGAAACAATAAACGAATAGAAATACAGCTCTTTGCCGTAGCCAAACGGGTGAGCAGCATCAGCAGGCTTCTTGCTCTGTCGTAATCCGAACAGGAGCAGAATCTGGTTGGTGGTATCGACCAGAGAGTGGAATCCTTCGGCGATCATGGCTGCGCTGTTGCTGAAGCTGCCCGCAACGAACTTGGTAATGGCGATGGCGACGTTAGCGATCAGAGCACTGTAAATGGATTTGTGGGCGGCAGCCATTGGCAGATTATGGATAAAGAATGAGTGGAGAGCTTCCGTATAGCAGAACGCCAATCCATTCAGATGGTTTTTAACGAACTACTATCCCGCTGCCCAAGTTTGTAATTACAAGCCTAAACTAATCGTTAATCAGTTCCTTTGATAGGGGGGATGCCGGGGTTTTGAACAGACAGATGGATGAATCGAATTGAATTTTTGACCCTAAGCGGCTTCGGGCTGCTCCCCTTCAGACTTCCTATGTATACAGCGATCCCAGACCCCGAGATGTATCGATTTAAAGACGATGGCCTGATTCCGAACAGTACGTACCCGCTGCTGCTCTACCGCAAGGCGTTCACGGACCGGGGGCCGGCGGGGGCACTGTGGCTGGAAGAACAGTTCGCGGCCAACAACTGGACAAACTCCTGGCGAAACGGCGTTTTCCCGTATCATCATTACCATAGCACCACCCATGAAGTACTGGGCATTTATAGCGGCTCGGCACAGTTACAACTGGGTGGAGAGCAGGGGCAGGCCGTTACCGTCAAAGCTGGTGACATTGTTGTGATTCCGGCTGGTGTAGGGCACAAGAATCTGACATCGTCGTCTGACTTTGGTGTGGTAGGAGCCTACCCCGATGGACGGAACTTTGACGTACTGCGCGGTCGACCCGGCGAACGTCCCGACGCCGATAAGCGTATCGCAGCCCTGCCATTACCCGAAACAGACCCGTTGCTTGGCAAAACAGGCGGACTAGTCGCCTTCTGGAAATAGATCACACGAATGTACGTTTGAAGTCTATCTTGAAGATTATATCTATATATTTATCTTTATTGATGTGTATGCGAAATACAGCTAAAAACGAACTGTTTTAGGAGGCAAAACAAAATAGTATTCTGGTTTGCGTTCGTATCAGACAAAAAGCGAAGCGGCAGCGAAGAAGATTGGTCGATTTGAAGGAAATCTTAGAATTTTTCCGAAGAAAAACCTGTTTATTTGACAGGAGCCAGTTTTAAAACTGCCCGTCACACGGTATATTTAGATCAAAATTTAACCGCCGGATTATTAATGCTTCATAGAGGGGTTTGCCAGACAACTTTTCCAAAATCACAGGCCGAATTGGCCAACCAATTATTCGACGAAGCCGTCAAGCAGTTCCTACTGAACTGGATGGAGCACGCAACCATCAGCGGCCTGGCAAATTCCTTTACCATCGATACCACGCCCCATAGCTTTGTGGAAGAAGGTGCTCTGCGCACGTTTTTTCGCCTGCATGTGGAGGATGCTCTCGAACTGTTGATGACAGATCGGGTCATTGCCCGCCATCTGCTCCGGCCAATCAGTGAGGTTTACTTCGAGAATGACGCGTACGAGCCAATGTTAGCCCGCTTTGAGCGCCGTATCTATAACCTGGCCATGCACCGCGAACACCTGGAAGTGCCTTTCCGGTACAGTTCACCGAGTCGCCAGGGTGATTATGGAGATACCCTCATCCCGGCAGTTACGTCCGACGAGCCAATCCGCGAGGATATTGGTATGTACTTCGGTACTCGCCGGAGCGACGAAACCGCTCTGTCAATACTGGGCGGCCAGCTTCGTCGGGAAGTAGCTGTTTCGGCACCCTCAGCGTTACCAATTCATATTATTACAGAAGGATACATGACTGAATCGCTGCAGGCGGTTCGTGAACACGCGGCCATGCTGGGTAGTATTGGTGAGACGCAACCGCAATGCTTTATCATTCAGCGACGCCATGCGGCTGACGATCGGCACCTGGGGGCGGCCCTCTTGCTGATGGACCCGCAACACCCGGGACGCCCCCAGCGGATTATTTTCGGCGATACGCTGAACCCCGGTGGACAGCCACCCTGGTGGGATAAATTTCGCGCGAAAATCGATAGTGTCTTTGCCCAGCCGGAAGGCGTAGCACCCGTATCGGACATTCTGGAAGATGGGGGTGTGAAGCTTCAGCGTCTGCATGATGGCGTTCCCGTTCGGCATCAGGATATTGACTGCGCCTTCTACACCGCGTCCATGTGCCGTTCGTTAATTCAGCTTATTCACGAAAGCCCGGAATTGGTCTTGACGGGTGACATTAAGTCAATTGTGAGCCGGATGACGGCGGGTATGCCCGAATATTACGAAGAAGCCGACCAGCCCCGTTCCCCCGAACTCGTTCGGGAAGAGAACGTTGTTCGGCGGTGGAATACGGGTCAGGAGGCTCTGCGGAAGATCTGGCAGCGCCAGACAAATGCGCCGAAAGCAGCGCTGCCCCTAAAGGCTGTCGCTGCGTCGTAGCCGGATTAACGATTACCGCTTTTCGTCGTTTTCTTGGTTGTTGCTGTCTTTTTCGTCGTGGTAGGCTGACTACCCGTACCATCAGGCGAAGCACTGCGGTTTTTAGTCTTTGCTTTAGGCGGTACGTACATATAGGACCGGCTGGAGCCTTCGTCGGCAATGGTCATGCTTTGGGCCATACTGGTAGTTGGTCGTTTGCCCTCGGTAAGATAACCGGTACCCGTTGAGGCTGTTGAGCCACCGCTCTTGCCACCGGTTGTTGATTGGGCTTGGCTGTAGGTGAACCCCAGTAGGCATAGGCTGAGCGTTGCGAAAATCGTTTTCATAAGCGTGTTGAGTAAAGATACTTGGGTTAATCGACCATTACGTATACTATAACAACAAGCGCCCCGGCATAGCTGTTCAACTAGGCCGGGGCGCTTGTTTATTTTTTAACCGGTAATTAACGGGTAAATCAGGCCCAGGCCGTCCGCAGGAAACGAAGCCAGTTGCCATGCATGACGTTCCGAATATCTTCGTCCGAGTAGCCGCGCTGACTCAGCAAATCCGGAATTTTCTGCAGATCGGCGATGGTTTCCAGATCATACGGGCTCTGTTCTTTGCCAAACGCCCCATCCAGATCCGAGCCGATACCAATGTGATCCGCGTTCCCGGCAATCTGGCAGATGTGGTCGAGGTGATCAATCATCACGGCCAGGTTGCAGTTCATCCCCTCGGGCGTCGACTGACCCCGGACCCAGTTAGGTACCATCATCCAGGCATCCAGCGCCCCACCAATGACGGCTCCCCGTTCGATTAGTGCTTTGATCTGGTCATCGCTGAACTGCCGGTTATGATTGACCAGCGCCCGGCAGAGATTATGGCTCGCCCAGACGGAGCCATTAAAATGGTCCAGCGCTTCCCAGAAACTGTCATCGCAGAGATGCGTAGCGTCCAGGATGATATTGAACCGCTCCATTTCCTTTAACAACTCATGCCCGGCTGGTCCCATGAATCCTGTAGCGTCGGTACCCTGCGCGTAACGACCGGGCCCGTAGTGAGCCGGACCAATAGCGCGGAGACCATATTCATAAGCCCGCTCGACGTACGCCGGCGTGACAATCGAATCGGCTCCCTCCAGGCTTAGGATATAGCCGATGGGTTTCTCGTCAACCGGTGTATCGTCGCTCCAGAGAACAATATGATTTTCCAGTTCGTCCAGATTTCGAATGGGCGTCATCTCGCCGTCTTCGACCATGGTTTCGTACCAGATACGCTGCCCCTGCGTCTGCGCCCAGGCCTGCTCGGGTGAGTGCCAGCCCGGTAGTGGATTGTCGGGTGCTACGTACCGGCCAATCTGGGTGGCCACGACCAGGCCGACTTTTCCCCGACGTAACTCCGGAAACGATACGGTGCCTCTCGCCCGGTCGGGTTTGTCGGTTAAACCAATTTCCCGATCCCGGATGGCGTCGATGGGCTGCCGCAGATCGCGGTTCCACTCCAGCGCGTTCATGCTGAGGTCGAGGTGAGCATCAATGGTGAACATACTCGTCAACGATTTTTAAGTAATTGGCTTCGCGAACTGCGTTACTAGCGAAAACTACACAGCAATGATCCGGTCGCGGGCTACCGTTGCCCACTCGCCGGTAACTAGCCCGTCTTCGATCGTGAACGCTCGCTCGTAGAGCGCGACGGTGGGGCAGATGTGATTCGGGATGCCATACAGTACGTCGCCGATCTGATACGTATGACCCGCACCGGCTTCAACAACCAGATGTTCTTCGCTCTGGCCGATGGCTTTTAGTTCAGGCGCGTTCAGGAACGAGACCCGCAGGCCCAGCTCGCACTCGGCCGCAATGGATTTGTGGCCCAGATCGAGGCACAGTTTGGTATCGTCAGGTAGGGAAATAACCCGCGTAACGACCAGCGCTGCGGGTAAAAATGGCTGCTCTGCTAAAGTCGCGCCGTAGCCTTTATCCCAGTAAATGAACGTACCGGGGCTGCACTCCACCGGTGGCAGGCCGTCGATATGACGTTTCGTGTGAATCGGGAACGTCGGGCTGCCACCAGCAACGATGAGCGGGGGGGCAAATCCGTCCGCAGAGAGTGCTTCGGCTAGTTGCTGAACGGGGGCAAAGGCCGCGTCACACTCCGCCGTCCGCTGCGCCAGGTCAGGGTTACGGATATGCCCGTCATAAGCATGTAATCCCACGGGCCGGATGCCACTTAACTGCGTCAATTGCGCGTAGAGCGTCTTGGCGTGTTCGTCAGGCGCGATCCCAGTGCGGTTCATGCCCACGTTCAGGTCGACATACACGGGAATGGAAATCTCTGCTACTGACGCCAGATCAGACAGTTGCAGAGCCGTGGCCAGGTTGTCAACCAGACAGGAGAACAACGTATCAGGATATTTCTGAATCAGCTCGACGAAACGTTGCTGTTTGGCACCCACTGGCTGGTAGGCCAGCAAGACGTCCGTAGCCCCCGCCATCGCCAGCATTTCGGCCTCGGCGATGGTCGCGCATTTGAACTTCTGAATCCCTGCTTCCAGCATCAGCCGGGTCGCTTCCCGTGACTTATTTGTTTTGACGTGGGGGCGGAGCCGATTTACGTCATAGATCGCCTGCGTGAGCAACGTAACGTTTTCCCGTACCCGATCCGGATAAACGACCAGCGCGGGGCTATCCAGCTGCGCTACGTTATCAATGACGTACCAGTTTGAATCGCTCATAAAGAAGATAGATGAAGGAGGAAAGACGCAAGAATAAAGACATTAGACAAAACACGGCGGTAGCAAAGATTTTGTCTAGTGTCTTTATTCTTGTGTCTACCGTCTCAAATTCTCTGTTATACCAGTTCAAACAGAGCTTCGATTTCAACGGGGATGTTGTCGGGCAGGGAGCCGAAGCCAACCGCCGATCGTACACCGATTCCGTTCTCTTCACCCCATACCTGCGCGAACAGTTCACTGCAGCCGTTGATGATGTACGGATGCCGCTCGAAATCGGGCGTACAATTCACCATGCCCAGCACTTTGATGACCCGTTTTACCCGGTCCAGGCTACCCAGATTCTCTTTGATGGTCGAAAGCATAGTCAGACCGACCTGACGAGCGGCCAGTTTGCCCGCTTCCATGTCCATGTCGGCACCAATCCGGCCAATGATCAGACTTTTGTCGTCCTGCACAGGACCGTGACCCGATAGGTACAGGTATTTGCCGTCAATGAGGTATGGTTTGTAAACGCCCAGCGGAGTGGGAGCAGGGGGCAGCGAAAGACCAGTCTGCGCAAAAGCGGAATCGGGAGAAAGGGTGGTTTGCATAAAAAAGCAGAAAATTAAATAAAGACGTTGATTATCAGGACACCCGCCAGACCAATGACAGCCACCAGGGTTTCCATCATGGACCAGGACCGGATTGTGTCTTTCAAACTTAGGTTAAAATACTCTTTGAACATCCAGAACCCCGGATCGTTGACGTGCGAAAACATTAGACTGCCCGCGCCAATCGCGATCACCATCAGGTTTGGATTCACCTGTTGCTGGGTCATCAGCGGGGCAATAATACCCGCGGCAGTTAGCCCCGCCACCGTGGCTGAACCCAGACAAACCCGGATGATCGCGGCAATGAGCCAGCCCAGAATCAGCGGATTCAGCGAAACGCGCTGCAATTGGTTCGCAATCTCCTGGCTGATGCCGCTATCGGACAGGACTTGCTTGAACGCCCCCGCCCCGGCAATGATCAGCAGAATCATTGCTACGTCCTTGGCGGCCTCTTCGTAGATACCCATGATCTGTTTCATGGATTTTCCCTGTTGCAGGCCCAGCGTCAACGTAGCGACGGCTACCGAAAGCAACATCACCGTGGCTGGATCGCCGATGAACGTCATCAGGCTTTTTATCGCCGGATCAGCCTGAAAGGCGAACGTAAATACCGTGGTCAGGGCCAGCAGCACGACTGGTAATAAGGCCGTCAGAAAGCTGTTGGCAGCACCGGGTAACGTATCGGCTGGCCGGGCTTTGGTGGCGAAAATGTCCAGCGGTTCAGATTTGATGTTTTTCAGCGTCTGGGCATAAACGGGACCCGCCAGAATGATGGTTGGTACGGCGATAATCAGTCCATACAGCAACGTGACGCCCATATTGGCCCCAAACTGGGCGACCAGCGCGGCCGGGGAGGGATGCGGGGGCAGAAAACCGTGCGCGACCGATAAGGACGAGAGCATGGGCAGGCCGATGTATACCGCCGGTAGCCGGTACTGATACACGACCGAAAAGATGAGCGGCACCATCAATACGAAGCCGACGCTATAAAACAGTGGAATCCCGATGATGAACCCCGTGCAGACCAGTCCCCACTGGATATAGCGGGTACCGAAGAGACTCATCATGACGTCGGCAATTTTCTGGGCGGCTCCGCTTTCGGCGACCAGCTTGCCCAGCATGGCCCCGAGCGCAATGACGATTACCAGTGAGCCCAGCGTATCGCCAATCCCTTTCTGCACCGAGTGCGCGATACCCGTCAGCGGTACGCCGAGAAGCCAGCCCGCCAGCATCGACGTAACGAGGAAGGCAAGAAACGGGTTGACCTTGCCCCAGGTAATCAACAGAATAAGCAGCAGCAGGCAGATACCAACAATCAGAATCGACATAGTGTAAGGCGGGTTAAGCGGCAAAGTAATAGAACAGACACCAGGAAAGGCAAAGCAGCGGCCTATTCCAGCCGCAGTTTGCTGATCTTCTGGGTGTCGCCCTCAATCTTCAGACCATCCTGAATCAGCACCGCGCGGTACTCAATTTCGTCGTACGACTGAATGTTACTGCCAACGATTTCCAGGCTCTGTTCGCCGGTTTTTGAGATAGGGTAAATGTCCGTGCTGGTCCATTTCTGGTTGAACTCTTCGTTCAGCGACGACTGCACCGGCCGGTACTCAAAGCCGATCCGGTAGTTTTTACCGTGGCCCAGTTTCAGTACGTTGGCCAGCAGACGCAGGTTACCGTTGGGCAGTTTCTCGGCTTTTACCGTACGGAACTGAGTGGGTTCCAGAGCGGGTGCTACGTTCTTGAATTTCACCACGACGGGGTTTGGCCATTTGTGGTTATTATAAATCCGCTGCGCCCGTACCACCGAAATCTCGATGCCTTCGGGTGTTTGTTTGAACCGGGTTTTACCGTCCAAGTCGGGTTTGTATTCCACTACGTTGCCGCTTTGCCCCAGCACGCTCACTTCCGTGTTGGCCGTCGTCTTGATGGAACGCAGCAAAAAGTTTCGGCGCTCGCCCCGTGGCCACTCGGGCATGTTCGTGATATAGGCGTAAACGGTATTGCCATCCTTGCTCTTGGTCAGCCAGATGTCGCCCTCGTTCCGCACAATCCAGGGCCGCACGTCGTGCACGGCTTCCTGGTTGATGAAATGCCAGGCCCCAATTTCCATCAGGCGTCCCTGCTGCCCTTCGTTCAGTTGGCCCCACTGCGTTGGTCCCACGTTGAGCAGGTAGGAGCCGCCCTTCGCCCGCGATTCAATCAGGATGTTGATCAACTCGGTACCCGACTTGTAGTGGTCGTTGGTGGGTTTATAATTCCAGGCGGTTCCCATCGTCATGCAGCTTTCCCAGGCTGAGCTCAGCGTTTCGCCGGGCAGGTATTGTTCGGGCGTTTGCAAAACGCCCCGCGTCACTAGGCAGTTGGGCTGGTATTTCCAGACGGTCGCTTTGACCTCTTCGCGCAGGACGTCGCTGTCGATGAAGAACAGATCGACGGGGCCGTAGTTGGTCATCAACTCTTTGCACTGCGCTTCCACGAACTGCTTGTATTTGGCCTGAAACGGCTTGGCTTTCTCCCAGTGATCGTCGCGGGTGAGGTCTTTCATCCCGTTGCGGTACGCAAATGAGAAATCTTCGGGCGAGTAGTAAAAGCCAACGGCTAGCCCCCATTTGCGGCAGGCATCGACGTATTGCCGGACGATGTCTTTTTTGTAAGGCGTATTCATCACCCCAAAATCGGTGGTTTTTGTATCCCACATGCAGAACCCCGCGTGGTGCTTGGTTGTGAACATAATGTACTGCATACCCGCGTTCTTGGCCAGGATAACAAGCCGCTCGGGGTCCCAGTCTTTCGGATCGAAGGTTTTGGGCAGTTCACTAATGTAGCGTTCAATGTAGTCCGGCGATGCGCCTACGAGTGAGTGACTGATCACGACGCCCAACTGGGTATCAACATTCCAGTGAATAAACATGCCAAAACCAGCATCTTTCAGCCACTCTTCGCGTTCAGGTTTGTTATGATTTACGCCAATCTGGGCGTGAGTGATCGAGAGGAATGAACTTAGGAATAGGAAGGTGAGTAAACAGAAGAATCGCATAGGAAAAATGAACTACACTACTGAATAAACGAATGGTACTAAAATTAGTCGACCCGGAACTCGTCGAGCAGGAGCCAGGCTTTGCCACCCGCCCCGTATTCACCCGCCGGGATAACGCCCTTATTGGTGGCCTGCATCCGTACGTAACGGGCGTTGACGGGCGCGAACCGGGCATCGACGGCATTGATCCCGTTCACCGGAAACTGAGTCTGGGTGAATACGTTCTGATACGTTTTACCATCTTCCGAGACCGCCAGCCGAAGCATGGTAGGTGCCCACATCCGCTGCCAGTGATAATTCAGAACGTGGGTGCCGATCTGAGAAATGGGCTGGGTTTTTTGTAGATCAATGATGACTTCGGCGTCGTCGCCCTGGAAACCAATCCACTCACCGGTGTTGTAACGGCTGGTGCCCACTACGCCATTGACCGCAACCAGCGGACTCGCGGGTTTGTAGCCGCCTTTGGGCGCGTTGGTGAACGTAACGGGCTTGCCGGTGGCTTTGCTGATGGTCAACTGCTTCTCGAACACGCGCCCCTGATGCTGGTCTCCCGCAAAAACGGCGGCTTTAACAACGCTGCTTGTCGCGATCGTAACCGGCTTTGTGTACAATAGACTGGCAGTTGTCGGCGACTGACCATCGGTTGTGTAACGAACCGTAGCGCCGGGGAGCGTAGTAGATAAGGTCAGTTGAAGCGTACCGTTGGCGTTGACGGTTACGGAGTCGGTCAGTTCATCGAACTGGTCAGCGTAGTGGACGTTACGTTGGGTGAGCAGAGGTTCGTGAATCCGCAGTCGACGCAGGAAATCCGGGTAATTGCGCTGCTGCCGCGGACTCCAGCCCATTTCGGCAACGGCCAGTGCCCGGGGGAAAATCATATATTCTGCCTTCTCGGGGCTATCCATGTACTCGCTCCAGGCATTGCCCTGCACGCCTTTCAGGTACTTTTCTTCCTCGGCTTTCAGGTCCGCCGGAACAGGTTCGTAACTGTACGTTTTGCTCAGGGGCGTATAGCCTGCCGCCGTCAGGGGCTCGGCGGGGTAGAGCGACTGGTAATAATCGAAATAGACGTACGGCTCCGGCGTCATGATGGCGTCGTGCCGTTGCCGCATGGCCTCAATACCGCCCTGGATACCCTGCCAGCTCATCACCGTAGCGCCGGGCGATAGGCCACCTTCCAGAATTTCGTCCCAGCCGATAATCTGGCGACCCTTACTGTTCAGATGTCGCTCAATCCGACGGATTACGTAGCTCTGTAGTTCGTGCTCGTCTTTGAGGTGTTCAGCTTTGATGCGGGCCTGGCAGCGGGCGCAGGTTTTCCAGCGGTTTTTTGGACACTCATCGCCCCCGATGTGGATGTACGTAGACGGAAACAGCTGAATGACTTCATCCAGTACGTTTTCCAGGAACGTAAAGGTGCTGTCGTTGCCCGCGCAGTACACATCGTCAAAAATGCCCCAGAACGTAGCCGCCTGGTAGGGACCACCGGGCGATCCGTCGGGCTTCAGACAACCCAGTTCGGGTTTTGCGCTCAGAGCCGCCAGCGCGTGGCCGGGCATTTCGATTTCGGGAATAACTGTGATGTGGCGCTGAGCTGCGTACCGGACCAGATCGCGGACCTCGTCCTGCGTGTAGTAACCGCCGTAACGCTTGCCGTCAAAGCGGTGGGGGAGTTCCTTTTTATGGCCGATCAACGTTTCGTTCCGATACGCGGCCGTTTTTTGTAATTCCGGGTAACGTTTGATTTCAATCCGCCAGCCCTGGTCGTCGGTCAGGTGCCAGTGGAACGTATTGAATTTGTACAGCGCCAGCTGGTCGATGTATTTTTTGAGGAACGCCAGCGGAAACATATGCCGACTCACGTCCAGGTGCATTCCCCGGTACGAAAAACGCGGGTAATCATCAATCCGGGCCGCGGGTATCCGAAACGACGACGACCGGGATTGATCCAGCAGTTGAACGAGGGTTTGCAGGCCGTAAAAAAGTCCGGTTTCGTTATGTCCTGTCAGCGTGATAGCGCCGGGAGTAATATGGAGCTGATAACCCTCAGATTTGGGAATCAATGCAGAATCCAGCCGCAACTGAATAGGGGAGCTGCCTTTGGTTGTGCCGATTTGTAACGTAAATTTCGTTACGCTGGCAATCGTTTGCTGGAACAGCCGGAGTAATTCGGGAGAAACGGTGCCCGATAAGCGGGTTTTGGACGTAAGCTGAAACGTGCCTGTTTCTGGCTGATAGGAAACGGGCTGTGGTATAATCGCAGGTTGTTGCGCCCTGGAAAAAGTTGGCTGGGCCAAAACTGGAGCCCAGCCAATCCCGATTACTATTAAACCTATGAGTATTAAATGCCGGAACATCTGCACGTTTAGTTAGCCTGCCAGCAATCCGCTTGTCGGCAGAGTTACCTCATCAGTTCTGGTAAGCTGATGCCAGTCAATTCACAATTGCTACTGCGCAAGACTATGAACTTCAGGGTATGGTGTCAGACGAGTGAACGTACTATCAGTTTGCAAATAGTGCGTTGTTTTTGGTGAGGTATGTGCGAAATTGGCAAGTTCTGGCAATAGAAGCAAGTTTTATTTTTAAAATAAATTAAAATAGGGGCTTATGTGTGCAAATACTGCAAATTACAGTTCGTTAAATGAGTAGTTTTGGTAGAATAGTTGCATAACATTTTGTGATCAGTGTAATATTGCAGGCTTCACTCATGATAGTCAGTCGAAAGAGGTAGTTTAGTATAGTTCAGCCGGAATACGCCATGCCCCAAACAGATACGTCAGTTGTCCTTTTAAAAGAAGAGCGCAAGGGTTTACTTATCAAAGAAATAAACCTGCACACCCGGATTTATCTGGCAGATCTGGCTACCACGCTGAACGTATCGGAGGATACGATTCGGCGGGACATCAATGAATTGGCCGAAGAAGGAAAGCTGATAAAGATCCGGGGTGGGGCTATGTCGAAGGCGTACCACCATACGTCGGCTCTGCAGGAGACGTACGCGCACCAGAACAAACGGGTCATCGCGCAGAAAGCGCTGTCGCTGCTGAAAGACGGCATGCTGATTCTGATCGGTGGCGGGACGACGATCCGCGAGCTGATTAAATTGATTCCGCAGGAGCTAAAAGCCACTTTCATTACCGTCAATCCGCTGACGGCCGTTGAGCTACTCGACAAACCAAACCTGGAAATCATTCTGATTGGCGGGCAGATTTCGCGCTATAGTCAGATGAGCATAGGGGGGGAAGTCTACCAGCGGCTGTCAGAACTGCGGGCCGACCTGTGTATCATCGGTACCAACGCCATCGACGCCCGTGAAGGGCTTACCGACTCCGACTGGGAAACGGTACAAACCAAAAAAGCCATGATCAAGGCCTCGTCGAAAGTAGCCATCCTGACGATTTCGGAAAAGATGGATACGGTGATGCGCATGAAAATTACCGACCTGGATCAGATCGACTACCTCATCACGGACCTCCCCGCCGACGCCCCCCAAATGGCTCCCTATCAAATGGGAAACGTAACGTTTCTGTAACTATGAAAAGGCCCAACCTAAGTGAGTGGCCATTTTATCGAAGAATTTTACCTAAAAAGAGGGCCCTTGTCCTAAATAGAAACGTTTTTGTCCTGAATTGAAAATAGGCGGTAAAGGGATGCCTATATGTTTGTGGGGCCGATTTGTCCAATCTACCCATGAACAAAGAGTCCTTAAAACTATGGTTGCTGGCAGCTGTGCCGGTGCTGGCTTACTTTGCCTATTTCTTCCACTTTTCCATAAACGCCCCCCAATTCGACGACTTCCAGAGTATCATTCGGGCCATCATTACCTACGACACTGCTCAGAACTGGTTCGATTGGCTAACGACTCAATACGTTGAACATAGGATTGCCTACGTGCGGCTTGTTGCTCTGGTTGTTTACAAACTAACCGGCACGGTCAATTTTATCGACATCAGCTTCATTGGTAACCTCAGCCTGGTTGGTGTGCTGATCATGCTGGGGCTTTGGTTCAACCGCTGGCAGTTGCTTCCTTACTTTTTGCCGGTTCCGTTCATTCTGTTCCAGATGAATTACCATCATGACACCTTCACGGCGATGATGGCGGTGCAGAATCTAGGCATCCTGTTCTGGGCGCTGCTTACGTTCTGGCTATTGGCTGAGGGGCGTCGGTGGAAGCAGCGGATAGCGTTATTACCGGCCGTAGCTGCCGTCTATACAAGTGGTAGTGGTATGTTCGTCCTGCTGATCGGGGCGGTTCTTCTCCTGGTTCAGCGTCGGTGGCTGGCCGCAACAGTTTGGCTAGTGGTTGGTACTGCCGCGATTGCCTGGTATTTCCGGGGCTTCTACTGGGGCAACTCCATCTTTAGCGCCAGTTATGCCATTCAGCACATTCCTCAACTGATCGCGTTTGCCATTTTTTTCTGCGGGAGTTATTTCGATCTCCTCCCAAACGTACTGATGAGCGAATACACTGGGTCCATCGTACCTGGCTACCTGCCGATCGCCTTTTATGCCCGGCTGCTTTTGCCGTTCGCAGGTGGTCTGCTGCTGGTTTTGTCAATGCTGGTAGTTGTGCTGTGCTGGCTGTTACCAGATCAGAACGCCAAGCGCATCCGCATTCCTGTCGTAACCAGGGCTGCTGGGTACTTTTTGATCAACAAACCCGCCAGTACGTTTCTGGTTGCCTCCTTACTCTTTCTGCTTATCACAACTTTCGTCGTCACCTTGGGCCGATTTGGCGCTGGCCTGGGGCTGGCTTTTGCCATCCGTTACAAAATCTATTCACCATTGATGGTCATTTTCTGCTATGCCGCTTTCTGGGTGAATTTACGTCAGGAAAAACGCCTTGCGTTACAACCCGTATACAAAGCGACGCTTACGATCAGTATCCTGATCGGTATAAACAGTTATTACCAGCACATTAATCAGATTCAGTTTGATCGACGCACAGCATTAAGTGGGCTGTTTAACATGAAGACGAATCACCACTGGACGGTTTATGGCTCCTACTATGGCAATATCGATTCCGTCATGCAGGTCGCTCTCAACAAAAAAATCTACGAACTCGAACAGCCTGATTTGTCAGTACTTATGCCTGTAAAGGGAGCTGATTTTGACAGGAAATCTACCCTTACTATTCGTCTTGACTCGCTTTATGGCTACACAAAACTCTACGTCAAAAAGAGTCCGTTCCTGATGTCTTGCCTAAAATCGGGGCTATGTGCCGGTCCATACTTTATTTTCTACGATAAGCAAAGGAGGTATTTGCTGCCGGCCCGCTCGGAACGTAACCTGATCGGGTCATATCGATCTGGCTTCTCGTACGGTATCGATCACTTTACGCTTGATCTGGTTCATAGCCGCTACAGGGTGGCTATTATGACAACCGATGCTGTTTCGAAGCAGTTTTATCGAACGAACCACCAATTAACCCTGTAAACGTTGTAAGCAGTCCCCTTCTGTCTGTCACCGCGCTGTGTCGGCAGGCGTTCTTTTGCCGGGGTTGCAACCGTCGACTCCCGATAAGGGTCATAATAGGTGTACGGTCTACAAATCTTTGGATTATGTTGCTCCGACGAATAAGCAGAGGATTGGTTCTATTAACCGTTGTTTCTGGTAACATCAGTTGCGAGCGGGACTATGCGTCGTCTGAGCGTTGCCAGCTTGAACCCGACAGCGGTCCCTGCTACGCCTACACGATCCGTTATTATTGCGATAAAAAAGAGAAGCGTTGCAAGGAATTCGTCTACGGGGGTTGTGGCGGCACCGTCCCCTTCGAAACCCTGGCCCAGTGTCAGGAGTGTGAGAAATAAGAGGAACAGTAGAGAAGAAAGGTAAGAAAGTAGTGCACAGGAAAGCCTTTTCTCCTCTACTGCTTCAAAAAAGACGTAACAGCCTACTATTTTTTCGTCAGCCGGTTGTATTGCTTCAACAAGTTACGGACGCTTTCGTGTGGAAGCCGGTAGGCCTTATTCCCATTGATGCCCTCCATTGTTTCTGCGGCTACCATGGCGTTAAGAACTGCTTCTTCAACCGCTTCAACAGTAGCCCCGAATAACGGATTGATGCGGTCATTAGGCAATTCCGTGAGCTTTGTAAAACGATTCCGCTGAAACGCGCCGGGATTGGCTGTCGAAAATGCCAGAAAAATGTCGCCAGAGCCATTTTCTCCTCTACCACCCACGATACCTATCCCCAGGGGTACTCTAGCCGCAATACGTTTTAACTGATGGGGGAGCAAAGGGGCATCGGTCGCTACGACGACAATGATTGATCCATCACCAGACTGATAAGAAGGTGGTGCTTTTAATTCATAATTTAAGGTATCTTTTAGGTCAATGCCTACGGGCACACCAGCAATGGTCAGGAACCGTTTATTGCCAAAATTGGCCTGTACCAAAATCCCAACCGTGTAGGTCGAATCGCCCACACTGACGACCCGCGAGGCCGTGCCAGTACCTCCCTTGAAACCCAGACACATCATGCCGGTCCCGCCCCCTACGTTACCCTCCCTAATAGGCCCCGTCTTTGCGCCGTCCAGTGCGTCAAAGGCATGACTTTCTTTGACGTGAAAACCGTAGATATCATTTAGAAATCCGTCATAGGTTTCAGCCACGACGGGGTAGGTATACCAGAAATCTTCTTTATACCAGCCTGTTTTGACGTACCATTTCAATACGGCGTCCCGCACTACGCCCACGCTATTGGTATTCGTAATCATAATGGGGCCTTCCAGAAAACCAGATTCAGTGATCCAGGTGGTTCCCGTCATTTCGCCATTGCCATTAAGCGTGTACCAGTTCGCGAACACGGGATCGTTTACTTTACCTCTTGGCAGAATGGCCGTAACGCCGGTTCGAACGGGGCCTTTGCCGCGAACGTTTTTTCCCTGTCCGGATATGATAGTACTGTAGCCAACTTGTACGCCTTTTACATCCGTGATCGCGTTGAAATTTCCGGGCGTGCCCGAAAACGGAATGCCTAAATCGCGGGCACGGGGCGTGGTTTGGGAAAAGGCTACCAAACAGATTGTTAGCCAGCTAATGAGAAAGAACGTAATGAATTTTGTCATTATGGGAGTCATTTTATCTTCTTCGCTTCAGTTGTTTGCCCACCTTGCAGCAACATAAGTTTCGTTATCTTCCCCGTATTATCCTTTATGAATTCGAGCTGGGCCTCAAAAGCTTCCGGATAAAACTTTGTTTCTGTTTCGGCTAAAAGAGGAAACTTACTCTGCCCTGTCGCCTGCGATATGAGCCGGTTTTGCTCTTTGGTAATGGTCAGAATGAAATTGGGTGTAATCTGATAATCGCCTGTGTAGCTCTCCAATACCTTTTCGCTGAGGGATATAGTCGGACGAGTTGCTGGAAGAGGCTTGTTTGTCTTCTTCCAGGTTTCGGATAATTCGCGGCTCTGAAACCGAATCTGTTCAACCTGACCGGTACCGTTTCGGATAAACTCAATGTTCGTTAGCGAGTTTTCGAGGAAAAACTTATCACGTTGGTACGCTTTCAGTTTGTAACGAGGGCTATCCGTTCGTTGCGAATACAGTTGATTGTCGGCTATCGTAATGGCGCGCTGTATCCCCTCAGTATTTTCGTAAACGCCGGTATAGCTTTGCAGTGCGCTGGGTTCGATAGCAATTTCGGTGTAATCATAAGGTTTGCCAATGGTCAAAGCTGCCATTTTGCTGGCTACCATGTCGGGCGAATTGCTGGTGCTGTTCGAAAAGACTGCTACGAATACATCTTCCTGCGGCAGATAGATGCCCTCCGTTAGAAAGCCGTTGATCCCTCCGCCATGCTCAATGGTTGGGTTACCCTGTATAGTGCCCAGTGTCCATCCATACCCATAATTTGTCAGCTTACCATCACTCAGTCTGTAACGGGTAAAGGCCTTATCGAGCGTTTCCTTTTTGACCAGTTTATAGCTGTGTACCGCCTGATGCCATTTCCAGAGGTCACCCACTGTTGACTGAATTGAGCCCGCTGCATAAGGCTGCGTCATGCTCAAATAGTCTGCGTTGTTGATACCATTCTTTCCTTCCTGATAGCCCGCTGCCCGGTTTTTGATGAGCTTAGCGTTGTCACCGTAGTAGGAGTTGGTCATACCCAGCGGCTTGAAAAACACTTCCTCTGTGTATTGCGGATAGGTCTTACCTGATACTTTCTCAATAATATAACCCAGCAGGAAATAACCAGAGTTACAGTAAGCCCATTTTGTACCTGGCTCAAATTCCATCGGCTGGTTTTTGAAAAAATCAATCAGCTCCGTTGGCGACATGTCCTTCTTCATTATCGATCCAAACTCTTTCATGTCGGTGTAGCTTTTAATGCCCGATGTGTGCGTGAGTAGATGCTCGACCGTAATTTTCTTCCCCTGCGTCGGATAGTCCGGAATGAAGCGAGTGATTTCGTCCTGGAGAGAGAGCTTCCCCTGTTCCATCAGTTGCAGAATGGCGACTGCCGTAAACTGCTTGGTGATCGAACCAATGCGAAAGACATTATCCGGCTTCATCGGCACGTCCAGTTCCTGATTGGCCATACCAAAGGCTTTCTGATAAATAATCTGCCCTTTGCGGGCTACCAGGGCCGTACAACCGGGCCCATCGGGTTTGAATTGTTTGGTTAGTAGACTGTCGAAGGCAACTGTTAGTCGACTGTTATTTACGGTCTGGGCATGGCTGCTTAGCGAAAGGACTAACCAAAGCAGGAGGGGGGTGAGAGACTTTTTCATAAATTGGTTATAGAGGAAAGTTGAACACGATGCTATGTACATTCCTACCAGACCTTTGCCTGGTCTACTTCAGCTTTGTAGAGTTTCTGGCCGGGTTTGACGTTAAACGCCCGGTAGAAAGGGGCGAAATTGCTCAACGGGCCGTTGACCCGGAATTTGGCCGGTGAATGTGGATCAGTCATCACCCTGGCTCGTTGCGTTTCGTCCCGAACCTTACTGCGCCAGCTCTGAGCCATACCCAGGAAAAAGCGCTGATCGGGCGTAAGCCCATCGATCTTTTCAGTGCCTTTGCCTTGTTTCGTCAGTTTGAAGGCCTGATAGGCCAGTGTTATGCCTCCCAGATCAGCAATGTTTTCGTTCAGTGTGAGCCGCCCGTTCAAGGCAAGTTTGTCTAGTACGCTGTAGCCATTATATTGATTAACGATCACCTGAGCTTTGGCCTTGAACCGTTCGGCGTCCTGCTTTGTCCACCAGTCGCGCAGATTGCCGTCGGCATCGTAATGGCGGCTGTAGTCATCAAACAAATGGGTCATTTCGTGACCGATTCCTACGCCGATCGCTCCGTAATTGATTGCATCGTCGGCATCTTTGTCAAAGAAAGGAAACTGGAGGATGCCTGCCGGGAAAACGACCTCATTAAAGGCTGGATTCGCGTAAGCATTAACCGTGGGTGCAGTCATGGTCCACTCCGTCCGGTCAACGGGTTGATTCACCTTAGCCATTGCTAATTGAGTTCGGTGCTGGCGGGTTCGCTGCACGTTGCCGTAGAAATCATCCCGTTCGATATGTAGTCCCGCATAATTCTTCCATCGATCCGGGTAGCCAATCTTTTTCATAATTCGGTCCAGTTTGGTCAGAGCAGTGGCCTTGGTTTTAGGACTCATCCAGTCCAGTTTTTCAATCCGCTGCCGGTAAACAATTTGTAGGTTATTCACCAGCATAAGCATCCGGACTTTGGCTTCGGGCGGGAAATAGCGCTTCACCCACAGTTGCCCCAGGGCGTCGCCCAGTTCCACATCCGTGCGGGTGGCCAGGCGTTTCCAGCGGTTAGCAAGTTGTTTTTGACCGAGCAGCGATTTTTGGTTGAAGTCAAAATGAGCCTGCTCAAACGCACTAGTCAATAAGGGGGCATTAACATCCAGCCGGTCAAACAATACCCGGTCTTTCAGTACCTCAAGGGGTGTAACGGTCAGCAGGCTGTCCAGTGCGCGGTAATAACCAGGTTGGCCCACCAGTACCGTGTCAATCCGTTGCAGCCCCATGCTATTGAGCAGATCCCGCCAGTGCAGATGGGGCATTTGCCGACTTAAATCGGCGACGGCAAATTTGTGGTAGTTAGCTACGGGGTCGAGCAGGCCGGCCTGTTCCTTATGGGATTGAGCTAATCGGGTTTCAAACGTCAAGATGGTTTCGGCTTTGGTACGGGCCAGGGCTGGTTCAACACCTGTCAACGTGAAGAGTTTGGCAGCGTATGTCAAAAAGTCGGCCCGGATTTTCTTGGTGGCCTCGTCGGTACGGGTATAGTAGCCTTTTTCGGGGAGTGACAAACCCGCCTGCTGAAAGTTGATGCGGTTGATCGAACTTCGTCGGTCGTCCGGAATCACGTAATAGCCTAAAAAAGCCCCCGGAGCGGTCCAGGTTACAGTCATATCACTTTCGTCGGTAACCAGGTAAGGGATTAATTGATCATAGGCTTTGATGCCTCGAATCGTTTCTAACTCTGCCCGAATTGGTTCATAACCGCGTTTTTCGATGGTTACCGTGTCCATGCCGCTGGCGTATAAATCACCCACTAATTGTTCGATAGTTCCCGTCTTGTTCGTTGCCTTAACTGCCTCTTCCAGTATCGACCTTGTTTTGCGCTGATTCTCATCGGCCAGTTGCGCAAACGATCCCCAGCTAACCCGATCAGCCGGAATCTCGGTTCTTTTCAGCCAGGTTCCATTGGCATAGGTGAAAAAATCATTGCCGGGCAGCACGCTCGTGTCCATCCCCGACTTATCGAAGAAAGTGGTCCGTACTGGCTTGTCGTCGGAAGTTTTTGGCCGCAAGGCTATAGCAGACAGAAACGTCAGCCCAACGATCAGTGGGTGAAGGTAGTTTTTCATGGTTTGTTTGAGGAGTTGCTGGTAGTGGAGTGGCTCAAGGCTGTTGCGCAATCCAGTGGTTCACCATTTTTCCATGTTATGGAGAGGGTTGGTTATTGGTGTGGTTAATTGATTTTTTGCGCTTCAGTTTTTTGCCCGTTTTACGTCCTGTTTTTTTCCAGTACGATTTTTGAATAAGCAGCGGGTTGGGCGAAGCTGACAAGGCTTCCGATCTGCCAGACTGTAAGAAGTAGAGGAAGAGTTGAGATACGTAGTGTTTCTCGAACACAACGAGGTTGATCTTTTTAGCGGCCTGGTATGGATTGTAAAGAGACTACTCATGGACGCACAGGGTTCACTTTAGAAAATCCCGTATAAATTTCTCCGTCTCGGCGGGATGGGAAAGAAAAACATAGTGATTGCCCCCTTCGATGACGCTTGTCGTGCCATTGACTACTTCCTGCCGAAAGCGGTTCATTTCTTGTGCCCGGAACTGGGCATCAACCAGCCGGAAGGCGGCAACTTTGGTTTTACTGGTTGAATCCAAACGGGCATACAGGGGCGTCCCCTCTTTGAAAAGCTCTTCCCCTGCATACAGGGCTAAGGCCGGACACTGAATATGCCGGTAATCAGGATGCTGCAGTTTAGGGATAGTCGCCCCAAATACATAGTCGGGCGCTACTTCCCGAAGCACTTTGCCCGTCCTGGAAAAGACAAATGACTGCTGAATTTCTTCCAGTGGTATGGATACTGCATAAACCTCCGTAAGGTACTGGTTCAGCTTATCTAGTGAAGCCGAGTCCGTAGCGGTGGGCATAGGTTGTTGAGGAGCATTGGCAAATTGTTTCATAATGTCGGTGCGATCATAAGCAGCATCGAGGTAAACCAGTTTAGCCACCCGATCTGGATATGACGAAGCAAATTTGCTCATCTCGTCACCAGCGATAGAATGGCCCACCAACAGGGCTTTCTGGATATGAAGCGAATCCAGAATCACCAAAATATCATGCGCTAGTGTACTCATATCGTAACCAGTTTTGGGCTTAGACGACTGGCCAAAGCCCCGGCGGGTGATGGCATAAACGCGATACTGGTCGGTGAATCCGGGAGCGAAGTCGGTAAATACGTGAGCCGTGTTGCCAAATCCTGTCAGGAACACCAGCGGTGGACCTGATCCCCCCCAGTCGAGTACTTCAAGCTTGACACTGTCGGCTACAGGTATAAAGTGAGTTTGGGGCGTAGCATTGGTATTAGGTTTATCCGTTTTTGAACAGGCGTAGCAGAGGATAACCAGACTAAGGAACAGGCAGAAAGGATTCATGGAAAGTTTGTAGTTATAGGCTAACATTGGTCTACTCTACCGCTGGTTTGCGGTTTCCGATAAAGGACTCATAGTTGAAATACACTCCTCGCCGGTCTACCCATTCCTTACGGGCCTTTTCAATAAGAACTGGCGTTTTATATAGATCCAACGCGCTTAGCGCCAGTGTTTTGGCCGCTGCCAGCATTCCTTTCTGACCAATGCTCATCCCGCTTGCCGCTACTGCCTGCCAGCTATGAGGGCCAGTACCCGGTACCCAGGTTGCCGTGCCAAATCCGGCGGTTGGCACTACCCAGCTTACATCCCCAACATCTGTAGAACCACTTCCAGCCATATCCGCATAAATTGGCTGAAACACGCTGATTCGAGCAGCGTTCTCGATGGGTGTTTTTGCCGACAAACTTTCCGCTATTTTTTGGGCAAAGGTCGTTTCTGCGGGTGTGTACTGGACACCACCTACAGTTTTCAGGTTTTTGTAAACAGCTTCGGCTAACGTGACATTCGGCAAGATGTTAAAGACACCGCCTTCGATCTCTATATCTACCTGAGTACCGGTCCCTTTTGCCGCTCCATCAGCGGCATTTTCAACCCGTTTCCAGATGCTCTTCAGCACTTCCCGGTCTTTGTGACGAGCATAATAATAGACTTCGGCGAAAGCAGGAACTACATTGGGCGCTTCTCCCCCCTTCGTGATGACGTAATGGATACGGGCATCAGAGGGGATGTGTTTGCGCATCATATTGACCATATAATTCATGGCTTCAACTCCATCCAATGCCGACCGGCACCGTTCAGGGGCAACTGCTGCGTGGGCGGCAATGCCCCTGAATCGGACGCGGGCTGCAATGAGAGCTAATGTGGAAACGGCATCAGCATAATTCATCTCGTCGGGATGCCAATGTAGGACTACGTCGACATCGTTAAACAAACCCTCACGTACCATGTAGACTTTCCCCTCTCCGTTCTCTTCGGCAGGGCAGCCGTATAGCCTGATCGTGCCCGGTCTACCCTCCTTTTTCAGCCATTCTTTTAGTTCGATGGCTGCCGCCAGCGAAGCGGTCCCCAAGAGATTATGGCCGCACCCATGTCCACACTTTTGTCCTGAAATGGGAGTAAACTCGGGTTTAGCCTCGGTAGCTAAACCAGGCAATGCATCAAATTCTGCTAGCAGGGCAATCACCGGTTTTCCTGAGCCAAACGTAGCGACAAAAGCCGTAGGCATACCAGCTACCCCCGCGTTAACGTTGAATCCGGCTTTTGTTAGCTCATCCTGTAGTAAAGCCGAACTTTTGTTTTCATGAAAGCCTGCTTCCGCAAATTCCCATATCTGTCTGGAGATAGCTGCATATTTTGAGAATTGTCTGTCTAAATCAGCCAGGATGGTTTGCTTATCAGGATCGAGGGCAGGTGATTTCTTTGGCTTCGGTTGTCCCAGAACCAGGACAGGTAGTAGTACCAGCGTAAGGAGTTGGGTTTGCATGAACGCTATCGTGAGGATTAGTCAGCATTGATTGGTGAAGGGCGCATGGGTTGGCGCTGCCAGTAGGTCAGACTGCGCCAGGCCCATTCGAGCGGGCCGAATTGAAAATGCCGTAGCCAGATCGGGCTGACAATCAGCTGAAGAGTCCAGATAGCGGCCACCAGAAAATAAAGCTGATAGAATTCCCATTCAGCGTACTGATTCAGACCATAGCCGTAGAAAACAGATGTGCAGATCAGCGTGTGCATAACGTAGTTCGTAAACGCCATCTGCCCCACGGCTGCCAGTCGGTTCAGCAACCCCTGAACAACTCTACCTTTTACAAGTAGAATAATCAGACTGGCGTGGGCCATCACCAGCAAAATGCGCTGAAAAGGATAAATCAGGGCGACCCATTGCACAGGATGCTGTTCCATGAAGGGAATGAAAGCCCACGAATTTGGAATGTTCTGGTAGTAGTAGTAAAAGCTGAACGTAACCAGCGACAGGCCCAGTCCATACCCCAGTAGCATCATTTGCCAGTACCGTCGGCGGGGCCACTGACCCGTAACGAAGCCCCATTGATAGAGCGCCATGCCCAGTAACATCAGGGCGAGTGGATCCCATAGTTGAAAGACCAGGTATTTGGTTTGCGCATCCCAAACCTCTTTCTGGTATCGTGAAGCCACAGTGAAATAGTCAGGTGATTTCATTTTACGGGTATGCTCAGCAATTTCGGCTTTGTTCGGAAAAAATTCTTTCTCGGCTTCTTTCCAGGTTTTGATGGCCTGCTGCTGGTTCTGGGTTAGCGTTTGGCCCTGTTGCTGCGTTTTCTGCGCGGCCAAAAAGGCCAGTCGTTTCTCACGAATACTTTGATAAAACATTGTATTCAATGCAAAACCCACAATAGCTACTAGTGGTACACCGAGGGCCAGATAAACGGGTTTCATTCGCCGAAACCAGAAGGCAATCATACCGATCACGCCGTAGTAGTACAGGATGTCGCCCATCCAGAGCAGGACATGGGAATCGATGAGGCCAAACAACACCAGCCAGCCCATACGCTGGAAGAAGAGCCGAACGCGGCTCGGCCCCGTAGCGGACTGTCCCGTAGTCGATGGATTGCCACTTTTCTCTTTTCGGGCCATGAACAGGATGATACCCACGCCAAAAATCATAGAAAATAAAGCGCGCATCTTCCCCTCGAAAAGAACCGTGATAACGGCATCCAGCCAGAAATTGACGTTACGTGGATTATGGTTGAATGCATCGCTGAATCGTTCGGCCATGCTGAAATATGGAATGTTCATCAGCAGAATACCCAGCAGCGCCACGCCCCGCAGGATGTCGATGGTCTGAATACGTTCCGCCTGCGAAACAGGCTTAGGGGGAGAAGGTACATCGTGCTCTGACGTATCGGTAAGTACTGTCGCGGCA
This sequence comes from Spirosoma sp. KUDC1026, assembly GCF_013375035.1. Taxonomy (NCBI): domain Bacteria; kingdom Pseudomonadati; phylum Bacteroidota; class Cytophagia; order Cytophagales; family Cytophagaceae; genus Spirosoma; species Spirosoma sp. KUDC1026. The sequence goes on from NZ_CP056032.1 coordinate 3,103,720, forward strand.
GAAGTAGAGGTTGGGTTGGTCGTCATGGATTGTGCGGGTAAAAAGTGGCCATTATTTGATCTTTTTCGCTTCGGAGGTCTGACCATTATACGTCATCGTTCGCTTGGTGACCTTTCCCGAAGCATCCCGCATGAACTCAAGCTGGGCATTCATATCTTTGAACGCGAACCTGGTTTCGGATTGGGGGATTATCTCCAGCTTCCTGCCGCCGGTCAGTTCCTCGAAGAGCTGATTTCCTTCGCGGGTGACCGTGAAGGTAGATTTTGCATCTCCTCCAAATGGTCCCTCATAGATGCCGACATATCTGTCCAGCACATTTGTGTCTAGCCGCACCGATGGAGCCTGGGCTTTCTCTGCGTAATCGACCAGGTAATAGATCTCCTGTCTCGCTGTTTCACGGAGTACGTTCATTTCCTTGAAGAACTGTTTCGAGTCCACGCCAGGCATCGTTTTCTTGAAAGCCGCTTCTTGTTTAGTCTCGTCGGATTCCAGTAAGGCTTTCATGCTGGGAAACTGGTACACCGAGGTAAAATCGTAAGCTTTCTCGGTACCCCAGGGTAACAACAGACCCACAAAACTCCAACCAGCAGCGCCACCCGAAACGACGCGCTCCCGGTTAAACGGCGATGCTATTTTGACGCGGTCCATGTATTCCAGATACTGCCCATTTTTAACCTTGATGTTCGATACTAGCCAGACCGGAGCTTTAGCGGGAGACGACTTGGGGTCGGCCAGAGTCCCATCAATGTGCTCCCAGATTTCAACTTTGGCTACTTCCTTTACTTCGTTCGTACGTTTTAAAAGGTCAGTTAATTTCGGCCGGTAGTCGCTCCCCATCACCTCGATCAGATGCTTCTCGGGGGTAGAATTGTCCATGTAACCAGGGTCGGTAAAATTACTGATCGTGATGTAACTGTATTCCTTATTGGGGTTAGTGCTCATGTCGAGGCCCAGCAGGTACCAGCCACGAATGAACCCATCGTTGGCCTGGGCCTGGTGTATTTTCTTCCACTCATTTTCAATGACCCGGGCCTCGACCAGCGTGTGACCGGGTTTTAGCTTGTGAAAATAGGCTACCGAAAATACTTTTTTGGGAGCTTGTGCCAAACCGGCCGTGAGAACAAATAAGGTTAGCACACAGACATAGAGGAGACGGAGTATTGCATTAATTTTCATACTTATAAGGAATGGATTAGAGGGTGAGAAAGAAAATATTATCCTGAATTGATCAAATCACGTTAGGGGCGAATGATCAGAAATGGCTCATACTTAGGTGCCGGTGATGATCCTTTAGTACCTGTCTGGAAAGCTTCTGACTGAAAGATTACCCATCGCCCATCGGAAAGAACCTGCACCCGATCGAAGTGTGGAGGAGTCGGGTCTTCAGGTAAATGTTGTGTGAACGGTTTAATGTATACGTTGCCGTTCTTGTCCCGTCTCCACCTCATCCGCCGGACATTATCCTGAGCTGCCAGTAACGACTGGACTTCCTGATTACTGGTCTCATTTTGTCGATCCACTCGACCTGGTTGGACAGGGCTGGGCGTTACATAATCGGGGTTGGCGTGCCGGAGGATCGATGGCGTAGTACCAATCGACGGATTAACCTGCCCAATAGTCCGCGAACAACTACCAGTAAACAGCAGCAGGAGAAAAAAGAAACGAACATTCATGGGTGTGGAGGAAAAGGTGGCAAAAATTAGAGGCAAGACCCTTCGTTAAATCAAATTTATGTAGGTACAAACGCCTATCTGTTAAGTTTTTGTGTAGATCAACAAATCGGGTATAGTCTCATGTCTTCTCATTGCACTGGCGGGTTATTCATCAATTGAGGCAACGGTCAAATCTATGACGAAGGCCTTTCGTCAACCTTCAATTCTGTGTCATCTTCTTTCAATTTTGGGCCATTTGGGCAAAAACCAGCTTTTAGGGGGTACTTTCCTGCTGGTTACTCATGATGCGGTCAGCCAACGCGTTGATTGCAGATGCGGTAAAAGAATGGGAGGCTTAATCCAACTGCCGGTTCAGAAACTCGGAGGGCGTTTGTTGATACGTGTGTTTGAAGACGGTAGCGAAGTAGGCAGGGCTCTCGAAACCGACGGTATAGGCTATGTCTGCTATGGATCGTCCGGCCCGCAGCAGTTGAGTAGCGCGTTGGAGCCGGTAGTGCCGGATGAAATCATTTGCCGACATATTGCTGACGGCCGTCATCTTGCGGTAGAGCGTCCGGCGGCTCATACCCACCGCCAGCGCCAGATCATCAACGCCAAAAGTCGTGTCGTCCAGCCGTGTTTCAATGGCTTGGTGCAACTGACCGATAAAAGGATCAGGAATTGGCTCATTGGTCTGCCCAGCCGGGCTTGACAGTTGCCGATACAGGAAAGCCCTCAGGTTGGCCTGCCGGGTCAGCATATTATTTAGCCGCAGGAACAGTTCGTCAACGTGAAAGGGCTTGCTCAGGTAGTCGTCGGCGCCCTGTTCTAGTCCTGCCAGACGGCTGGTATGGGCGGCCCGGGCCGTAAGCAATACAACTGCTATGTGATTGGTAGCCAGCGTGGATTTAATGCAATGGGTCAGCTGGAAACCGTCCAGTCGGGGCATCATCACATCGGTCAACACGACATCAGGCAGGTCGCGCTGGCAAAGTAGCCAGCCTTCTTCTCCATCGGCAGCGGTCAGAACCCGGTAATGGTCAGCCAGCTCACCGGCCATGAATGCCCGGAGTTCATCATTATCTTCCACGACCAGTACCAGCGGAGCATCATCAGCAATAACGGCGGATGGCTGCCTCACTGATGTAGTGGACGGTGCTGGATCGGAGTCGGCAACCAGTAACGACGTACCGGGGAATGTAACGGCTGGCGCGTCGGGCTGAGCGGTTGCGGGTAATAGGGGTAACGTCAGGATAAACGTAGTACCGGAAGGCGATTCTGTCCGGCTCTCGACCGCAATCGTTCCATGGAGTAACTCGATCAATTCTCTCACCAGAGCCAGGCCAATACCAGTTCCTTCGTAAGCACGGGTCTGGGACGTATCAACCTGGTAGAACCGGTCGAAAATATGGGGGAGTTTATCAGGAGGAATGCCGATGCCCGTATCTGCCAAGTGTAGCACAAGTTGTTCGACGGACGAGGGGTCAATCGTTAGCAAAATCTGACCACCTGCTGGTGTAAATTTCAGGGCATTGCTCAGTAGATTTGTGATAATCGTCTCCCATTTATCGGCGTCAAACAACCACGGGCCATGCGGATGTTCTTGACCCGAATTAATAATATCTACCGTAAGGCTAATCTGCTGCGTAGCCGCCATCGGGTAGAAGGAATCAACCAGACGCTGGATAAACTCGACACCATCCCCCCGCACGAAGGTCACCCGCATACTGTTATCTTCCAGCTTGGCGAGGTCGAGAAGCTGATTAACGAGCCGCAGCAGGTGTACCGCGTTGCGGTGAATCGAAGCCATCAAGTGGCGGGTATAGGTATCCTGATCGGGGGTTTTAAGCAGCTTTTCCGCAGGGGATAGAATCAGCGTCAGCGGGGTGCGAAACTCGTGAGTAATATTGGCGAAAAAACGGGATTTGACTTCATCGACGGCCCGGAGCTGGTCAGCCTCCCGGCGTTTGAGCGTAATTTCCTGGTGTTGCTGACCCTGCTGGATCCGAAAACGAATGAACCCCAGCACCAGACCGCCAAAGGCCAGCCCATACAGCAGATAAGCCCACCAGGTAGCCCAGAATGGGGGCTTAATACGAATCAATAACCGCCTGGCTTGGCGGCTCCACTGCCCGTCAGACCGGGTGCTGTTGACGCTGAATATATAACGCCCCGGTGCAAGCTGAGTATAATTCGCCGTGTTCTGAGTGCCCACTTCCACCCAGTCATTATCAACACCGGTGAGCCGGTATCGATACTGTAGTTTTTCGGTTTTCCCGTAATGAAGCCCGGCAAAGCCAATCGTCAGGAAGTTCTGGGTATGGTCGAGCACCAGTTCCGACAGTGTGTTGATCGGGGCTGGCAGTAGGTTGGTCTCGGCTGTCAGGTTTGCATCCGTTGGCTTATTGTTGATCAGCAGGGCCGTCAGCACGATAGGCGGCTCATAGGTATCGTCCTGAATCGCTCCAGGGTTGAAGATGATCCGGCCATTCGGTGTGCCGAATACCAGCCGCCCATCGGGCAGATGAGCCGAAGACGTTCGCATAAAAGCGGTTTCGGTCAGACCATCATCACTGGTAAAGTGTCGCCATTTTAGCGTCTTGGGATTCACCCGCACCAGTCCCTGTTTAGTGGCACACCAGAGCATACCCTGGTCGTCGGTTTCTATACTTTGGATAGCGCCATTGGGAAACCCTTCAGCTTCGCCCAGGCGTTGGAAGCGCATCGTTCGGGTATTCAGACGGCATAATCCACCCCCTAACGTACCGATCCACAGGACTGTGCTGTCATTAGGATCGGCACTCAGACAGTTAATGCTGTTGACCGGCAGCGAATTTGTTGACTGGGGTTTGTTCCGCAGGGGGGCGTCGTAACGCTGTCGGCGGATGTCGTATCGATATAAGCCAAGTCCGAACTGCGAGCCTACCCAGATAGACTGGCCCAGGGGCTGAATATCTCCTGCGTCGTAGTTAGGGTATAGGTGTGTCAGGGGTAACTGACTATTGGGATACGAATGCCCTTTTGTCCCATCAGGACTGACAGCAAGTAGCCCCAGTCGGTTGTTATAAACCCATATTTCTCCCCGTCGGCTTGTTTTCAGGCACAGGTTGCAGCATACATGCCCATTTAGTTCGCCAAACGTGGGCAATTCGTTGATTGTTTGGTTATTGACTACGTGACGATACACGCGGGAGGGATCACATAGATAATAATTTCCGCGGGAATCTCTGGTGTAGCGGGGCCAGTTTTCGGTGGCCCACACTTCGAAGCTGTCGGGTAGGGTGATACCCAGGTCCTCTTCGAGCAAATCATCACAGAATGATTTTTTTCTGGAAACGTAATCAAGGGGCAATGCCCGTAAATCGAGTTGGGTTAAACCTGTTGAACCGTCCGTGATCCACAGAACGCCCGACCGATCAATGAGCCAGGGCGCCAGTCGATCGGTAGCGGTTTCTGCCTGACGCAGTAACGAAAACTGCCCTGTTTTATCCAGTTGGTACAACCGGTTCAGGTATCCCAGATATAGCCGATCGGCGGACAGCGTCTTTAAGCCATACGGTATGGGTGTGGCCAACTTCCGGACACCACTGGAACTGACCTTCACAACATTGGGAATCGGGATGGTCCGAAACCGATCATGTACCGGATCGTAGAAGGCAACGACATCATACCCAAATACGGCAATCTGCCCGGCGGGCCCCAGCGTAACCTGGTGGCGGTCGGCGGAATGGAAATTCATGCCGCGTACACGATCGATCGTCGGGAATGGAAATGGAATGATACGCTTGCGGCCCGTCCGGGTGTCGAACTGAAGCAATCCGGCCATTGTCTCACCATAAATGTGGCCCGTCGGGGCAAGGATAAAATCATGCACCTCGTTGACGCTGCCTACCAACGTAGGCAAATCATAGATTCGCAGGGTTTTTCGGTGCAGGTCGTAGTCAACGAGTCGGACGCCTGACAACAGGCCCCACAGATGCTTTCCGTCTGCGCTGAGTTGAATCTGGTTGACGAGGGCCTTGTTGCGATCCAGAACTTGCCGGTGAATCAGGGTCGTAAACCGCTCGCTGGCCGGATCGAAACGCTGAATCGTTCCTGATTCGGTATTGATAACGAAAGAGCCATCGGGCGCTACTACTAAATCCCTGATTTTATTGTCGGCCAGGGAGAGCGTATCGCCCGGCCGATTCCGGAATACCTTCGTAGCCCGTCCATCATAACGCGCCAGCCCGTCGGATGTAGCGATCCAGAGAAAACCAGCCCGATCCTGCACTACCCCAGCGATCTCATTACTTGGTAGTCCATTGGCCGTTGTTAGCTGGGGGGAACGTTTGGGTGAAAGCTGAGCTACGGCTGCTGAAATGCTCAGAAATAAGAGAAAAATAATGCTACGACAAACCGGAAGATGACTATACTGCTTGATGAAACGCTTCCGTAATCCGGATACCCATTTCAGGTGGTAAACCGGATGCTGGGCATGCCAGAATCGTGGACGACCAAATCCAGAGAGGTCCATAACGAGTAGGTGTGTAGTAGCATAGGCAATCTATAAACGAAGCGAAACAAGACGTAATAAATATATAATACGGTGGGAGGAAGGAGGAGAAGGAGGAAAGGAGAAGTTGCCTGATCAGCAATTCCTTTCCTCCCCCTATTTAAGTTTAATCACTTCCGACCCGGCCAGCAGAAATGCGCCGGTGCCGTAGACTTCCCAGCTATCGGCGTTGAAATTCCGGCGGGGATCGGCGCCGATGGGCTGCACCCAGCCAACGCGGCCCTCGTCCGAAACCAGCTTATTCAGAGCGACCCAGGCCTTCCGAACGGCGGGTAGATATTTGTCTTTCGGTAGAATGCCGTTATTGATGCCCCAGGCCATTGCGTAGCAATCGAAGCCTGAGCCGCTCGCTTCACCACCTGGATACGCATCGGGGTCGAGTAGGCTGGCCCGCCATAGACCGTCGGCTTGTTGCAGACCCAGCAGTCGTTCGCTCATTTGCTTGTAGAGGGTAACGTAGAAATCGCGCTGGGGGTAGTTGGCTGGTAGCTCGTTGAGCAGTTGAACCAGGCCACCCATAACCCAGCCGTTCCCCCGCGACCAGAAAATTTTCTGGCCGTTACTTTCTTTCTTACCGCTGCCGTCGGCACTGATCAGGTACGACCCATCCCGCGCAAACAGGTGTTCCTGCGTGTTGTACAGCCGATCGTATGTCTGCCGGAACAGGCTGTCGTTCAGTTTGTAGTACCAGGACTCGTTCAGAGTACGTCCCAGACCAGTCAGTACTGGCGGGGCCATGAACAACGCATCGCACCACCACCACGTAATGCCGTTTTTCTGCACTTCCTGACCCGGTGTGGTGCGGAGTTTCTGCACCGTATCAATCGTTGGCTGGATCATCCGCCGGTCTTTTTTGAGCCGATACAGATTAAGGTAGGTCTGGCAAATGGCAATGTCATCGGCGTGGTCGTACCGGCGACCGGGCTGCCAGTTGGTGCGTTCGCCCATCGCCATCAGTGAATCCATCAGCAGGGGCGATTTGGTTGTCTGGTAAGCCGCAAAGACCCCCGAATAAAACGCTCCGTTTGTCCAGTCGGTTGTGGCGTGTTTGGGATGGTTCAACTGCCAGGTGGCGGCTTTGATCAGTGTTTCTTTGATATAAGCAGGCTTGAAATAAACCTTGTCATCGGGGACTTTATCGCCATGAACACGGTTGCTGGGATAGGGGCGAGTAAAACCGAAGAGGGTACAGGCTAGCACGCCCAAGAGAGCCAGGTGGGAGCTGTGACGTTGTTGTTTTGTCGTCATCGTGTAGGGGTTCGTTTTCAGCAGGAATAGTCTAGGCAACTAAAGGCGATTAACGTCCGCATTTTACTGACTGGGTGTATAGGCTGACTGGGGTACCTACTTGTATTCCACCTCAGTTTAGGGGCCGCGACCACCCCCCTGCCCCCTCCTAAAACAGGAGGGGGGCTAAACGAGTATCTCTGGGGGGGCTGTTTTGGGAGGGGCTAGGCGGGGCGGCCCGTGCCGGCGGTCAGTGCCAACTTCCTCTCCAACAGCAGTCGCTCTTTCGCTCATTCACACTTTCACTTTTTGAAGTTATTATCGTCCCATCCAGCCACCATCGACGGTCAGGATTGTACCGTGAACGTAACGGGACGCATCCGAAGCCAGAAATACGATTGGCCCTTTGAAGTCGTCGGGTTCACCCCAGCGCCCCGCCGGGATTCGTCCCAGAATGGCCTGACTTCGTGCTTTGTCCGCCCGTAGTGCTTCCGTATTGTCCGTCGAAATGTAGCCGGGCGCAATGGCGTTGACGTTAATACCCTGGCTCGCCCATTCATTCGCGAACGCTTTGGTCAGGCTGCCGATGGCTCCTTTGCTGGCGGCATAACCTGGTACGTTAATGCCCCCCTGAAACGTGAGCAGCGACGCCGTGAAAATAACCTTGCCGCTGCCCCGCGCTACCATATCCCGACCAATCTCGCGGGTGAGTATAAACGGCGCGGTCTGGTTGATAGCAATCACTTCGTCCCAGTACTCGTCCGGGTGTTCGGCGGCTGGCTGGCGCAGGATGGTACCGGCGTTGTTAACCAGAATATCGATAACGGGGTGATCCTGCTTTACCTGCTGAATAAAGGCGTTGAGTGAATCTCGCTTTCCAAAATTGGCCTGATAGGCGAAAAACTTCTGGCCCCGCGCTTCAATGGACTGAGCTACGGCGCTGCCGGTCAGTTCCAGACTGGCCGAAACGCCAATGATATTGGCCCCTGCTTCGGCTAATCCCTCGGCCATCGCTTTGCCGATGCCGCGTTTGCAGCCCGTTACCAATGCCGTTTTACCGGCCAACGAAAAGGTTGATAAAATCGAATCCATGATTGATTAGTTACCTGCTTTTTTGGGCAGGACGGTGATACGTAGCGGCTGTTTCTGCTGGGCCGCAATCTGCCGGAGATAGGCGAACCAGTCGGCGCTGGACGTAATGCGTCCCGCTTTGTCCCAGGCCCCACCGGTGTAATAAATCAGATCATCGCTGGGTTTAGCAGTTAGCCGGGCCAGGGCGTGGTCATATTTACGCAGCATCGATACAGGGGCTTTTGGGAAAACGCAGCCAACGCCAATGGTGCCATCGTTACCGTGCTTCGGTTCCCAGTAGCCCATGATTCCGTTTTTCTCGTCCTGCAATAACGGACTTGGTTCCGACCGGAGAGAAATGCCGACAACCATTGGTAACGGCTTCGGGGACGTGTGTTCGATGTGGACCTGTACTTTGCTAAGCTGCGCCCCGACATCCAACGAGACCGTCCGAACCTCCTTTACCGTAATGCCCTTGAATGTGTACGGATCGAATGTAACGCGAAACGTAGACCGGAGTGGACCGTTATCCAGGATTTCCCAGGAACGGTAGTTGTGCACGAACTGAATGGAATCGTTCAGGAAAACGCCGATGTTGCCCGCGCCGAGAGTGAGCCCGACGTGGTAATAGTCTAGCCCTTCGCCGTGGTCTTTGTGGTAGTCGTCCTGCTTGTACCACTTGTCCAGCACCAGTTCGTTGGTGCGTTTGGCCCAGATGTCGGTGCCGTAGGCGTTATCAGAACGGCCATTCAGGGCGGCCCCGTAGATACGGAAGGCTACGTTGTCGTTCTCCCAGGCGAAATCGTCGTAACGCTCGGGCACGTAGCGGCAGTACGTTTTTGCTTTTACGGGAGTTGGTGTGCCTTTGCGCAACATAAGCTGAACCGATTGCTTCGGAGCCAGGCTGAGCTGCACGAGCAGGTTCTGTACAGGTTTCTTTCCCCGGTGTTCCAACTGATACGGTACCTCCTGGCCATCGCTGGTCTGCACGATCAACTGGCTGGTGTCTACTTGTGGATAGGCCTTCAGGATGGTCGCCCACGGAATCTCGACGACGGTTTGCGTCAGGGACGTGTTACTCGGATTAGTTACCTGAATCGGGGCCGACGACTGCGCCAGCAGAGAGCCGCTCAGCCCCAGCATCCACGCGAAAAGAACGAACTTCATGATTAGCGCAGATCGGTGATGGGACAGAAATCCATGTCGCCGTAGTCGAGGTTTTCGCCAGCCATCCCCCAGATAAAGGTGTAGTTCGACGTACCGGCTCCCGAATGAATCGACCAGTTTGGCGAAATAACGGCCTGCTCGTTCTGTATCCAGATGTGGCGGGTTTCCTGCGGCTGGCCCATAAAATGACAGACGGCCTGCCCCTCGGGTACTTCGAAATAAAAATAAACCTCCATGCGCCGGTCGTGGGTGTGAGCGGGCATGGTGTTCCATACGCTGCCCGGTTTCAGTTCGGTCATGCCCATCTGGAGCTGGCAGGTCGGCAGGACTTTGTTGATAAGCATCTGGTTGATAGTGCGATGATTAGCCGTTTCCAGCGTGCCCAGTTCGAGCTTGTTAGCATCGGCGCGGGAAACTTTCCGGCTTGGGTAGCTCGTGTGAGCAGGGGTGGAGTTGAGATAAAACTTCGCGGGGGCATTGGCATCCACGGACGAAAACTGCACGCTCTGCGTACCCTGACCAATGTATAAGGCTTCTTTGTAATCCAGCTCATACGTAACACCATCGGCCACCACCTGCCCCGCACCACCGACGTTGATCATACCCAACTCCCGGCGTTCGAGAAAATAAGCGGCTTTCAACTGGTCGGGGGCTTCGAGCGTAACAGGACCGGCCACGGGCATAACGCCCCCGGTCAGGTAGCGGTCGAAGAACGACAGCGTCCAGCTAAACTGATCGGCCGTAAAGAGATTATCGATCAGGAAATTCTGCCGAAGCTGGTCGGTATCCATGCCTTTTACTTCGGTTGGGGACGATGCATAGCGGCTGTCAAAAGTCGTCATGGTAATTAGGTTTTGTGTCTTTGTCATGATTGTCTACGTAACGATCCTGTATTAAAATACCTCAAATTCGTGGGTGCCAGTACTTACAGCGTCAAGTCTCCAGAAATTGCCCTCGGCCGTGGCTTTAATGGCTTTACCATCCTGTCGCACCCGACTTTTAGCCGTTTTTCTGGGTAAATAGACCACGCCGTTCGTGTTGCCCGGTAGGGTGACCCGTAGCCGGAAGCGTTTGGGCTGGTTATCGAACGAGACCGCGATGGGACCACGCAGGGTCGCTACCCGCAAAGATGCCTGCCGCAACGTATCGGGTTGGGGTTTGATCTGAACCGTTTCAAACGCGGGTGTCAGCGGTTCGACACCCATCAGCTTCCGAACGATGATATTGGCCGGGGCTGCTCCCCAGGCGTGGTTCCAGTCCTGATTCGGTTTGTAACGGGTGTCCCAGGCTTCGGTGGTCATGGTCGATCCGGTACGAATCATGTTATACCAACTTCGCTCGGCCGTCGAATTCATCAGTGCCAGCCCATAGGCCGATTCGTGGGCGTTATACAGCGCGTCGAGCAGAAATTGAGAACCATACACACTACACGCCATACCCCGCGACCGAATGTGCGCCAGTACGTTCGACTGGTGTTTCGGGGGAATCAGCCCAAACGCCAGTGCCATCATGTTGGCGTGCAATGACGCGTGGTCGGTGCCGTCCCCGTCGCGGACCAGGCCGGTTTTGGGGTCGAGAAAAGTCAATTCAAACGCTTTCTTTACCTGAGCCGCCCGATTGGTAAAAAACGTAGCGTCGGCGGTTTTGCCCAGTTGCTTCGCCAATTGCGCCATGAACACCAACCCCTCGTAATGAAAGGCGTTGACCACGGCGTTATAATCCCGAAAAACAAAGCCGTCCGTTTCGCCTGCCTCTTTTTTGCCCAGTCCCAGAACGCCCTGTTGTGGCCAGTCGACAATGTCCTGGATGGTCGGGCGTCCGTCGAACGTAGTATAATGAATGGACTCTTTGAATTCGGGCGTCTGCAAACCGGTGCGCGTGCTGATCAGCCCGTCCGGCCGGGCCAGCGGTAGCAGGAGCTTGGCTTTCAAATCGGGATAAAGGGCTGCAACGGTGCGCGAATCGCCGGAGTAGAGGTAGTCGCACCAGGCAATCAGGACGTTCTGCAACGACCACTCGGTTGGCCAGGTCGCATGAAAAACCAGGTAATTCAGCGATCGTTTGGCGATGGTGTACTCGGCGTCGGTGGCGTAGTGAGAGAGCTGATTGATTAGGGCGTCGGCCTCGTACGGAATCCGCTCGCGGTCACCGTCGACGTAATAGCCCGAAAACGTAGTGGCTTTGATGGTGTGTTTGCAGATGTCCCAGACCTGATTCAGCACCGAATCGGAACTCACAAAGGTCGTGGCATCCTCGTCGAATGGGTAGTTGACCACCTCACGCACCACCTGCTCGACGCGTCCACTTATCTTCGATTGGTCCACGTCTACGTAGCGAAACGGCAGTACCTCACCGATGTAATCGGGCATCAAAATAGCTTTGGGACCGGTGTTGCGCGGATCGGATTTGAACTGAACTGCGTATCGGTGTTTGCTCTGCTGGAGTGGCAGGATAATCCGGCGGTACCGCAGTGTACCAGCGGGTTTGGCGTCAACGTATCCCTCAGGGGTCAGCGCTTCGCCGATGTGCAGCACCAACGTATCGCGGTCAGACTGAGCCGATGCCGTAACGAAAATCTGCCCGAAAGCATCGTTCCCGAAGTCGTATAACATCCGTCTGCCGGGTAACGAGCGTTGCTCTTTAGTTCGCTCTTCGGTTTTGACCAGCGGATAAAAGGGCGTTTCGTAATCAGTGATTTTGGGTGCCGTACGAAATGCTTTTATCACGGAGAAGTCGCCCGCTGTCTGCTGGTCATTCCAGGTTTTGACCCGCCAGAAGTAGATCCGGTCCGCAGTCAGCCGCAGCGTAGCCGGTAACTGCACTCCCACACTCTGGGTACTCAATACCTTTCCCGAATCCCAAATATCCCCCACATTAGCCTGACTATTTTTGCGGGAGGAACTGAGGATGATTTGATAGGCCGTCTGGCGACTGTCGGGCAGTACCCAGCTAAACGATGGGCGAGCACTGCGAATCAGGGCCAACTGACCCGCGAACTTCGCCGAATCAGCCCCGTCGAGCGACCAGTTCGTTAAAAAACCATTGCTCCACACCCGGTCGGTATGGAGCAACAAATCCGTACGCAGGGCCGTCGGCGCTGTCTGAGCCGCGGCCGTCTGTACAATCAGGAAAGACAAAATAAAAAAAAGATCCCGCATGAACCCGTCGGTCGATTAGCGCAAATTCACGCTGTGGTCGTGCGGAAAATCGTCTCCGCCCCAAATTTTCTGTGCACTCCACTTCGCTGGCGCATCGGCCCAGAACGGATCGGAGGCCGGGAGGCCGAGCGGCAGAAAGATGTTCGTGGCAATATACAAACTACCCTGGTTGTTATACACATCGGCCAGATCGGGCTGCGACCCGTGCAGCCCAATGGTGAGCCAGCCGTTCTGGTACGTAGACGGGCTTTCCAGCGTCTTTTTTATCACCGCCGTCAGGGCGCAGCGCACCTGCGCGGGAGTTAGTTGCTCGGGCAGCGTTTTCCGCCAGGCCATATCGGCCAGGTGCTGAAAAACAGCGCCCCGGTAGACGATGGAACGGCCTGTGGCAGGATACGTACCATCGGTATTGATAAGCCGCTCCTGAATGACGGCGTAGCGGTCGTTTCGCTTGTTGATCTTGTCGATCATGCTGGTGTAGGCATTCGTCTTCTTGCCAATAATCTCCGTAATGGCGGTCAGGAAGGGGTGGATGACGTAGCTGTTATAATAATCGAAGGCGTACGACGGCCCATCCGAATACATACCATCGCCTACATACCACTGTTCCAGTTGCTGGAGCGCATAGTCCACCCGCATGGGGTCCCACTCGTAGCCGTATCTGGCAAAAAACGCTTCGTTCATGGCTGAGAACAACAGCCAGTTCGAAAAACCAGGCTTGAACTGGCGAGTACTTTTGACTGCCCTGATCAGCAGCGCCCGATCTGGTTTGCTCAGGTGTTCCCACAGCCAGGGGGCGCGGGTAAATGCGAGCGCAATGAACGACGCATCGACGAGCTGTTGACCTCCCAGATCAAAGCGCATATAATCCTTCGCCGTTGAGTCCAGCGCGTGGTGTACCCCTTGAATTGCCCACTGCCGATACTGATTTCGCAGGGCTACTTCCTCTGCGCTGCCGCCTTCGCCCTGCAGCCAGGGGGCAATACCACTCAGTACCCGCCCCAGTACCTCGACGTACTGGACCTGTATCCGGTGCTCTTTGTTGTCAACTCGCTTGGAGACCACTGTCGGCATCACAATACGCAGGCTGTCGTGGGCAAGACTTGACATCACTGGTCTGACCATCTTGTCCATCTCGGCCAGCCAGAACTGCCGGTCGGAAACAGCAGAAGCGGGGGGCTTTTGGGACGTTTTTTTCTTCTGAGCAAAGCCAGTCCCGGTCGATAGACCGAGGAGAAGGCCGATGCCCAGCAGGCGTAAACTGATTCGTTTCATTGAGGAATTAGAGTTGACTATTGTACTTTCTACCCGCCTGAGAGATGTGCTAGCTCTAGCTACATCACCCCCCCGCCCCCTAAAGGGGGAGAAAATTGTAAATAAACTTCTCCCCCTTTAGGGGGCGGGGGGTAGCCTCGGTATGAGAGAAAAACAACAGAATGATCAAGAAATAAGCGATTATTTCCGCTTGCTCACGCCCTTTTTCTCCAAAAAACGGTACATCTCGCAGCCAGCGAGCAAAAAGGCGCCGACGCCAAAATTAGTCGTTGATTTGGCGTTGACGACCTGCCCCGGAATGGCCTTTTCGCCGATGGGCTGTACGTAGCCCACCGCTCCGTCGGATTGCAACGCTACGGTCGACAGGTAGGTCCAGCCTTTCTGAGCAGCAGGCAGGTACGTTTTCTTGTCGAGGTAGCCGTTGTTGATGCCCCACAGCAGGCCATAGGTAAAGAAGGCCGTACCGCTGGTTTCCGGGCCGGGGGCGTGGGCCGGATCGAGCATGCTCCGAGTCCAGTAGCCGTCAGCCTGCTGGGCGGGTAGGATCGCTTCGGCCATGCCGGTAAATTTTGCTACGTACTCGGCGTGGTGCGGGTCGTTCTTGGGTAGGTCGTTTAGCACTTTGGCTAGCCCGGCAAACACCCAGCCATCGCCCCGCGCCCAGAAATCCTTCTGACCATTCGCGCTCTTGTGTTTCGGATAGACATACTTGGCGTCGCGATAGTACAGCTTCGCATCACGATCGTACATAATGCTGTTGGCGTAGGTGAAGTACTCGTGTAGCTTCTCCAGGTACTGCTTGTCGCCGGTTAGTTTATAAAGTTTGGTCATGACCGGCATCACCATATACAGACCATCCGCCCACCACCAGTAGTCGTTCCGGTCAGTGCTCATCTCGTAGCTCATCACCTCTTTAGCGCGGGTAATTCGTTCGGGCACCGGCTTGAGGGTATAGAGGTCGATGTAGGTCTGGAAGCAGATCTGCCAGTCGCCAAACAGGACGTAATCGTCGGTTTCGCCGTACGAGTATTTCCAACTGGCTTTATCATCGGACTTAGCGCCCTTCCACTCGTTGTGCTCGGCCCAGGCTTCAGAGTACGCCCGGTACGCGTCGTTTTTGGTCAGAAAATACGCTTCCATATTGCCCGTATGGTAAGCCGCGTTGTCCCAGAACGCTCGTCCGTGGGTGGGATTGGTGGTCTGCCAGTGGTCGTTGACGCGCTGAATCGCTTCCAGCACCCCAGCCGCCGTTGGCTGGGGCTGCGCTCGTAAGGCAGACGTAGCGAATAGCAGAAAAAAGCTAACAAAACGGTACAACCGCATAATTGGAGGCACTTAGTTGTTCCATTGATTCAGGTTCCACGAATTTACCCATTTCACTACGGGCTGATTATTCTCAAAGGTGATGGGCAGCCACAGATACCGGCTGTCTTTCAAATCTTTTGGGTTCCACTTGTCGGCAATAAAGATAAATGCGTCTTTCTTGCCCTGAACCGGCTGAATGTAAGTCGACTGACCGCCAAAGGTCTTATCGGCTAGTGGGCCCTGCATTGGATCGCCGACTGGTTTCCAGGGGCCGAACAGCGACTGCGCTACGTGCATACTGGCCTGGTTGGGAGCCCAGCCGGTACAGCCACTGGTAATCATGTAGTATTGCCCGTCTTTCTTGAAGAGGGCCGGTGCTTCCTGGTGTTTGCTGAACAGGAGCGTATCGGCCTGGCTGGCAGACAGGTAATCGTCAGTGAGTTTGGTGATGCGCAGGTCGTAGTTCTCGCGGGCCGAGTAGATGTGATACGCCGAACCGTCGTCGTCCACAAACAGGGTCATGTCCCGCGACATGTGGCCGTTGGGCCGGAAGCTATTGACATAGCGGTATGGCCCGGTTACCTTATCACTGACGGCCACCCCGGCGCGGGCGGCTTTGTAGCCCTGCCCCGGCAGTTCGAGGTGAAACCACATGACGTATTGCTTCGTCTTCGGGTTGTAAATCACCTTCGGCCGTTCCATTAGACCGCCCACGGCAATTTCACTCTGTGGATCCGTCGATTTGGCCAGCGCCATGCCTTCGGCCTTCCAGTTGTAGAGATCTTTAGATGAGTAAACGTTGATGCCCTCGGAGGCCGACTGCCCCCGCTTCTCCCCGAACCAGTAGTAGGTTTCGTTCTGGTACAGCAGTCCCCCGCCGTGAGCGTTGATGAGGGCGCCATTCTGGTCGTACCAGCGTTCGCCGGGCGTGAATTTTGTTTGTTTGCCGGTTGTCGACTGGGCCTGGACCGTCAGTGATCCAAGGCCGAGCAACAGACTAAAACAGGTTGAGCGTAAGATGTTCATTGAATAAAGCAGTTAGAAACTGTCTGAAAAATTATTTCTTAACAAGCCTAACAACCCCTGAATCCCCTTCAGGGCAGGGCTATTAAGTTCTTAATTTGACTCTGATAGTGATTAAATCACCTTCGGGTAGATTGCCCTAAAACTTAATAGCCCCGCCCTGAAGGGGACTAGAGGTTGTCAACTAGTTTCTTAGAACGAGTTACCGTTGATAGACCCGGACATAGTCGATTTCGAAACGCCGGGGAAACGTAGTTTTACTGGGGTCACCGCCGTTGTCGCCACCCAGGGCCAGGTTGAGCAGGACGTAATGCGGTTGTTTAAACGGGTTGATGCTGGTACCGTCCTGGTTGATGGTTTCCTGCAACGATACGCTGTTCAGCAGCTGGTCATCAACGTACAGGCGAATGCCCGTTTCGTCCCAGTCCATCCGCCAGACGTGGAATTTACTGGCCCAGTCGGGGTCGTTGAAGGACGTAACCGGTTTCTTCGTCGTGCGCCACTCCGCTTTGTAGCGTTGATTGGTGCCCCAGGCCACGTTAGCGAGCAGGTCGTTTCGGTAGTACTCCATGATGTCAATTTCCCCGTTCGATGGCCACTCGCCCGCTACGCCCAGTGTCCAGAAAGCGGGCCACATGCCGGGGCTGATGTCGATCCGGCCCCGCATTTCGAATCGACCGTACTGCCACTGGTGCAGTCCCTTCGTGTTCAGGCTGGCCGAGGTGTACTCAATTGTTTTGCGCTGCGTACGCCAGTCGCTGCTGCCGGCCTGATACGTTGGGTTAGGCTTCTGTTCGCGACGCGCTTCGATTGTGAGTAAGCCGTTGGCACAGCGGGCGTTATCGGCCTGGTACCACTGATCTTCGTGATTCCGGGCGAAACCTTTTTCAAACTGCCAGTTCTTCGGATCAGGCGCCCCCGGTTTGGTAAATTCGTCGGACCAGACCAGTTTCCAGGTGGTGTCCGATTCGGGATTGGGTGCTTTGCCGCCCGATCGAACCGATTGGCTGTGACCAGGAATGGCCACTACACTCAGGACGAATACGTTGGCGACGAGAAGACGAAAAAAAGCCATAGCGAGTAAAGGAAAAGGGTGCCGCACTGAATAAGTACGACACCCCGAAAAGTTACTAGTATCCCGGATTCTGCGCCAGGACGGCGTCTTTGTTCAACTGAATTTCGTTGAGCGGAATCGGCAGCAGCAGGTGCGTGCTGGTCAGTCCCCGCAGCGGGTTAACGGCGCTGTTGCTGTTGAGCCGGACTGCCCGGTCGACCAGCGTTTTGGTGCGCATGAGCGTCATTCGCCGGTTTTCTTCGCCAATCAGTTCGCGTACCCGCTCGTCCAGAATGAAATCCAGCGTCATATCCGACGCGGCTACTTTGCCCACCGTTGGGTAAGCCGGGAAGGCCCGTTCGCGGAGGGCGTTGATGCTCGTGGCAGCCGCTTCCAGTTTGCCCTGCTTGAACTGTGCTTCGGCCAGCAGAAGGTAGGTTTCGCCCAGTCGCATCAGGATAAAATCTTTGATCATGGCGTAGCCGAACGTATCGTTGGGGTCAAACTGGTACCACTTGGTCGTGTGCGGAGCAATGTTGAACAACGTATCGGTGCCCGCGTACGGAACCGGTTTGCCGTACGTGGCCGGCTTCGTTGGATCGTTGTAGACGTAACGACGGCGGATGCTATACTGCGAATTGCGAATGTCGCCCTGCTTGTAGAGACTATACAGTACCCAGTTGCTTAGCCGTAACCGGCCCAGCGCCCGGCCGCCCGTTGAATCGGAGAGCGCCATACCCTGTACGTTGTGGTAAGCCGCGCCCCACACCCGGCGTTGCTGAGGGTTGTCGGTAATACCACCCACGACCGTCGCGGGGTTTTCCTGCTCCAGCACCCAGATGGCTTCGGTATTGCCCTGCACCCGGCGCTGGTTGCCGTAGACGAACATATCCGAGTAGTAGTCGCCTGCGCCACCGGACCGGAGACCATAGCGATTCTTAATCAGCTTGAAGCGCCCGCTGCTGATGATGCTCTGCAGCTGGGTTTCGGCCAGGTCGGGCTTGCCCATGCGCAGGTAGGCTTCAGCCAGCAATTGCATAGCCATGAATTTGTTGGCCCGGCCGTAGAGTTTCCCTTTCGAGTTCGACTTTACGCTTTCGATGTCAGGCAGATTCGCCACGGCAAATGTCAGGTCGTCGACGATCTGCTTGTCTACGTCGGCCAGCGGAGCCCGTACGAAGTCCGTCTTAGGCCCCGTGAGCGCCTGCGTAATCAGAGGGACTCCACCAAAGCAGGTTGCCAGATTATTGTACGCGTAACCCCGGAAGAATTTGGCTTCGGCGCTAATACGGGCTTTACCCCCCGCGCTGATCCCCGTGAGCGTTGGTGCTTCGGCTCCATTGATGATCGTGTTAGTGAGGTTGATCATAATGTAATTCCGGTCCCAGGTGCGGGCCGCTGCCCCATCGGTCGGGGTCAGCTGGGCGTAGTTGTAATATGGAATCTCGACACCTTCCTGGTTCGCCGTGGCGTTAGCTACGTCGGTACCTACCTGCCAGACGCTGGGCCAGCCCTGGCGGGACGACCAGGAGAAATACGTACTGGTGTGGTTGTACAGGCCGACCAGCGACGCTTCGAAACCCAGCGAGTCGTTCAGGGTCAGGGGGGTATAGGCCGAGAACGGTTTTTCTTCCAGAAAGGTATCCTTGCAGGCCGTAGCCGTGGCCAGGACCGAGACGGATAAGGCTATTTTTAAGTATGTTTTCATTCGTGTAAAGAGCGAAAGTGTGAAAGAGCGATTCAGCTGGCTCGTTTGCTCACGTGCATTAGCGCAGGCTGATGTTGAGGCCACCGACGAAGGAGCGGGTGAGCGGGTAGTTGTTTGTCCAGTCGCCCGTACCCCTAGATTGCTGCACCGCTTCGGGATCCCAGCCAATCCAGTTCGTGAACGTGTACAGGTTTCGGCCGCTGACGTACACGGTCAGGCTGCCCAGCCCCAGTTTGTCCAGTAGCTTGGGCGCCAGAACGTAGCTCAGCGTTACGTCTTTAATGCGCGTAAAGCTAGCATCCGATGCGTAGCCGTAGCCCCGTGGGTTTTTGTAGGCCAGTGAGGGACGCGTGTTGCTCATGTTTTCGGCGGTCCAGTAGCCCACGTCGACAGGGGTGTTTCGTTTGCCGGTTTCGTCGGCGTAGGTTAGGTCGGCGTTGTTGCGGGTCACTCCCTGTACGGTCTGAATAAAGACGCTTAGGTTGATGTTCTTGTAGTGGAACGTGTTGGTCAGACCACCCGTCCATTTCGGTGCCGTCTGGCCCAGGATCATCCGGTCGCCGTCGGGTGTGATCTTACCGTCGCCGTTCAGATCAGCAAATTTCAGGTCACCGGCTACCGAACCGGGGTCCTGCGCGGCTGCGCTCTCGCCGTTCTGCCACACACCCGCCAGTTTGTAATCGTAGATCACGCTGATCGGCTGACCAATGAACCAGCGGTTCCCCAGGTCGTCTTTCTTGTCGCCGTAGAGGTCCAGAATCCGGTTACGGTTGGACGCAAAAACGACGGTGCTTTCCCAGCCGAAGTCGCCACGGGCTACGTTACGCGTGTTCAGCGTTACTTCTACCCCCGTGTTCGATGTTTCGCCCAGGTTGTCGTACACGTTGTAATAGCCTGTGATGATCGGCAAGCTCCGTAACAGCAGCAGCCCTTTGGTCCGGTTCTGGTACACGTCGATGCTACCGTTGATGCGGTTGCTGAAGAAGCCAAAGTCAAGACCAACGTTTTTGCTCAGCGTTGTTTCCCACTGGAGATTGTTGTTGCCCAGATTGCCGGGGAATGCCCCAATGGTGCTGACGCCGTTGAAGGGCGAGCGGCCTACGTTGTTGGTCGTGATGGTCCGGTAGACGCTGATGGCCTCGTTTCCTGACTTACCGTACGACAACCGGAGCTTCAGATTCGTAACGGCCGGAATGTCTTTCATGAACGCTTCGTTGCTGATATTCCAGCCGATAGCCGCCGATGGGAACAGACCATACTTGGACGTATTGGACCCGAATACTGACGAACCATCGCGCCGGGCGGTTACCGTAAACAGATAGCGGCTGTTGTAGGAGTAGTTGATCCGGCCCATCTGCGAGTTCAGGGCGTAACGGTCAGCGTAGGAGTTACTCGTCTGGGTAGCCCCGGCCCCCAGGTTATTGAACGACAGCTGATCGTTGACGAAGCCTACGGCGTTCGCCGTTGAGGTGTTGTATCTCCGCTGCTGCGCGCTGTACAGACCTGTTAAGTCGATGTGGTGCTTGCCGAAATCCTTGGCGTAGGACAGGATGTTTTCCAGTGTAAAGCTGTTCGTTTCCGAGAAGAACGTATTGGCCGTACCCAGCAGATCGTTGGCTGCCCGGCCGGTGTAGCTGGCAGTGCGCGCAGGGATGAACGAGTAGCCGATGTTCATACGATATTTCAGCCCCGACAGTTTGTTGGGCAGTTTCAGCTCCAGGTAGCCGTTGCCGTTCAGGTTGGTGCTGCGGTCGATCCGGTCGGTCGTGAGGCCCAGCATCGGGTTGGTGTAGAGCTGCTCCGGGAACATCGGGTAGATGGTGTACGTGCCGTCAGCGTTGTACTCCTGCCCGTACGGACTCATAGCCGTGGCGTTGAGCAAGTTGGCCCGGCCCCCGTCGCGGTTGTTGTTGGCGATAAAGAGCGAGGTGCCGATTGTCAGGTAATCCGTTACGTTGATGTCCAGGTTTGAGCGGAAGCTGGCCCGTTTGTACTGGTATCCTTTGATAACGCCCTTCTGATCGAGGATCTCACCCGAGACAAAATAGCGTACGTTGGGACCACCGCCCGATATGCTCAGGTTGTGATCCTGCAGAATCCCGGTCTGCGTCGCTTCCTTGAGCCAGTCGGTCGTGATACCTGCGTTGTAGTTCGCCAGTTCGTTGTAGTTGGGTACGGGATTGACCAGTTTCTGGCCGGTCTGGGTAAGCCAGTCTTTGTATTTCTGCACGTACTCCTCGCCGTTGCGGGGCCGCAGGATGTGCGCAAAATTCTCCACCCCGACGTAGTTGTTGTAGCGGATGGTGGGCTTGCCTGTGCTGCCCCGCTTGGTTGTCACCAGAATAACCCCATTGGCGCCGTTGGTCCCGTAAATAGCCACCGCCGATGCGTCTTTCAGAATTTCCATCGATTCGATGTCATTGGGGTTGATATCGCTCAGCGAACCGCCGGTTTTGCTCAGCGGAATTCCATCGACGATGACGTACGGGCCAGAGTTCGCATTGATGGAGTTTTGTCCCCGGATGACGGTTGAGGGGGCTGCGCCCGGTACCGACGACGACTGGGTGATGTTCACCCCGGCCACCGATCCCTGTATGGCCTGCAACACGTTCGTGACGGGTAACTGCGACAAACGGGCTTTGGGAACCGACGCCACGGCGCCCGTAATGTCAGAGCGTTTCTGCGTACCGTACCCAACCACAACGACCTCATTCAGGGATTTTGAGTCACCCTGGAGCTGAACGTTCACCGTGGTCTGATTGCCAAGGGCAACTTCCTGCAACTGGTAGCCGATGTACGAAAAGATCAGCACGGGGTCTTTGGTGCCGTCAGGAATGCGAATTGTGTACCCCCCGTTTGCATCAGTATTGGTACCAATTGACGTACCTTTAAGTGCAACGCTGGCCCCGGGCAGCGCACCTCCTTTTTCGTCAGTCACTTTCCCGGTAACGGAGATGACGGCCGGAGCGGTGACTGCCAGCGATGCCGTAGTTGCGCGGACAGCAAGGGGTGAACGAGCTGGATTACCATCCGGCCGAAGTGACACCGCAAAAACTCCGTGGAGGGGGAGTAGCGTGCCGCAAACGAGTAGCCATTTCATGTTCATAGAGAAAGAGGAAAGCTTAGTTTATTTGGCTATTTAGTTGATCAGAGCTGATGAGTTATTAAAATTATAATTGGAATAGTGCAAAAGTAAGACAAGGTTTTTCTGTAACTGGGGGTAGTTTTCGTCAATAAAAGGGGGTATTTTCGTAGCTACAGAACTGTATAATCACTTGTTTTGTGGACTTATCTGGGTGCAAGCTGTTGATGATCAATACATTGCTTTACTTTTCTTTTAAGGGGTAGGGAATCGGATGTCTAAACAGGGAAAAGACAAGCGTCGCTGATGAATGAATAGAGCTTTTTTTCGAATAATTGGTCGCTTTCTGCTTGGTATGCTGCCACTGCTGGCGTACGGTCAGCATAAACCGGAGGAGTACCGGTTTGAGCACATTACCGTCAACGAGGGTCTGTCGCACAGCGACGTTATGTGCAGCGTTGAGGACAAGGCCGGCTTCGTCTGGATCGGCACCAACAATGGGATCGACCGCTACGACGGCTATGAGTTAAAGAACTACCAGATGCCCGTCAACCCGCTGAACGGACTGTCGGGTAATCGCATCCGGTCTATGCTGCTGGACCGGAAGGGGCGGCTGTGGGTAGGGGCCGAAAGCGCTGGCCTGAGCCTGTTCGACGCCGGCCACGGCCGCTTCGTAACTAGTAGTCAGCAGGCAAAATCTACCGCCGATCAGAAGCTGGTGCAACTGCTGGCGCAGACGGACGTAACCAGCCTGACGGTTGACCGGCGGGGGCGCATCTGGGCCGGTACGCCCAGCCGGGGGGCGTTTGTGCTGACTATTGACGAACAGGGCTGGCTGGTCCGAATCGTCCAGATTCAGTTCCCGTATACGCCCGAGCGTTCATGGCGCGTAACGGACCTGGTGGCCGATGGCGAAGGGAAAATCTGGATCGCTACGTTAGGGGATGGCCTTTATTACGTCGATGAGCCGACCAACGAGACTCTGTTACCCCGTGTTATCCGGACGTCGGTACGAGCATCTGCCATACTGGCCCTGCACCTCGACCGGCGGGGTGACCTGTGGATTGGCACTGACAAAAACATATTCTGGGTGGACAAAGCCAACCGACGTACCGCCCGCCAGCTGGATGCGCATCCGCTCCCCAAGGAGTACGAAGATATTGAGTGTTTGTATCTGGATTCGTTCGGGCAGTTGTGGGTGGGCACCAACTTCGGTTTGTCTCTCTGGGAGGCTAATCCGCTTGGCTCCAGAAACGCAGCGGGAACGGTCTTACCCGTCCGGGTCGATAACCCAAGAACGTTTTTACCGCTCGACAACAGTCCGTTCAGCATCAACTCCGGCCGGATTCATCAGATTTTCGAGAGCCGGTTCGGAATCCTTTGGCTGGCGGCTTCGGCGGGTGGGTTGAACAAGGTAGACCTGCACCGGAAACCCTTCGGCATCCTGCGTCGGCAACTGTCGCAAATCCCAACCCTGCCCAATAACTACATCAATGCTATCCTGAAGGATGAAACAAGCAATACACTCTGGATCGGTACCCGCAACGGTTTTTCGGGCTATAACCTGACCAACGGTACGTATCGAAACTTCCTGAATCGGCCGCTGCCGGGCAACGCTACGGGGATTGATGTGTCGACCTTCTGCCAGGCGTCGGACGGTACGCTCTGGGTCGGCACCCGCTACAACGGACTGGCCCTCTTCCGGAACGGCCGGATTCAAAATTACGTCAGGCTACCCGGCTCAACCAGTATCGAGCGGATTGTCGAAGATCGATTCGGCACCATCTGGGTCGCTACCTTCGAGCTGGGCCTGCTCCGCTTCGACCAGCAGGGGAAGCTGCTGCACCAGTTCAGGGCTCCAGAATTACCAACGCGCCAGTTTACGTTTCTGCTCTACGACAAAGCCAGTGATTTGCTCTGGGCCAGTACCAAAGGGGCGGGTGTGCTGAAACTCCGCGTTACGCCCACATCGCTGCAACTGCTGAGGCAGTTCACCTACGATCCGGAAAACGCTCACAGTCTGTCCGTTAACTACGCCTGGCCGTTGCTGAAAGATCGCCGGGGGGCGTTGTGGATCGGCACGATCGGGGGCGGCCTGAATCAGCTGACAACCAACGCGCAAGGGCAGGATGTAATCCGGCGGTACAGCGACGTCGTGCCCCAGTCAAACGTGGAAAGTCTGCTGGAAGATGAGCAGGGGAAGCTGTGGATGGGCGGGGATGGACTGGTGCGCTTTGATCCCGTGAGCCGCCAGCTCCTGCGTTACAACGAAGCAGACGGACTACAGAGTAATTCGTTCAAAATTGGGGCTGCTTACCGGTCGAACGACGGCACCCTGTACTTCGGTGGCATCAACGGCGTTACGTATTTCCGGCCCCGGCTGCTGGTCCCGAATCCATACCCACCCCTGGTTCGTTTTACGGACTTGCAGGTCTTTAATAAACCGATCCGTATCGGCGAAACCGTCGATGGGCGGGTGCTGCTGGAAAAGCCGCTGGACCAGCTGGACCGGTTGGTAATCAAGGCTGAAGAGAAGGATTTTTCCATTGGCTTCGTCGGCCTGAACTACATTAATCCGCAGAAACATACCTACGCGTACCGCCTGATTGGCTACAATGACGCCTGGATCTATCCGGCAAAGGGCCAGCGTACGGCCAGCTTTGCCAACCTGCCCCCCGGCGATTATACTCTGATTGTGAAAGCCAGCAACGGTGAAGGGAAATGGGGCCTAGCCCCGGCTACGTTGACTATTGCGGTGCTGCCGCCCTGGTGGCGGACGTGGTGGGCGTACCTGCTCTACGCAGCCGCGCTAGCCGGAGCCCTGTTGCTGTATCGGCGTATCACCGCCCAGCAGCAGGCATTGAAGAATAAACTGGCGCTGGAGCAGTATAAGGTGGAAACCGAGAAAGAAGTGACCGATGCCCGGCTTCGGTTCTTTACCAACGTATCGCACGAGCTGCGTACCCCGCTCACGCTGATTCTGGGGCCGATGGAAGAGCTGGCCGGTACGGCGGCACCACCGCACGGGTTCCGGGACAAGATTATGCTGATGCACCAGCAGACTCGTAAACTACTGAATCTGGTCAATCAGCTACTGGATTTCCGGAAGGTAGAGTCGGGGCACGTATCGTTGCACGCCAGTCGGGAGAACGTATTGCCGTTTCTGACGGAGATTTTTCTGCTCTTCAAATTAAAGGCCGAAGAATGCCGGATTGACTACGCCCTCGAAGCCCCAAGAGCTCCCATCATGCTTTATTTCGACCGGAGTAAGCTGGAAATTATCCTGACCAACCTGATGTCGAATGCCTTCAAGTACACCCCCGAAGGCGGTAAAATAAACCTGCTGGTAGCAGTTGTTGGATCAACTGACCAGCCAGCGCAGCGAACGGAAAACAAGCTGGTGGACAACTACCTGCAAATCGTTGTGCGTGACTGGGGCGTCGGGATGGAAGCCAGTGAACTTGACCGAATCTTTGATCCGTACTACCAGGCGTCGCATACCGACACGTTACGTATGATGGGTACCGGCATCGGTTTGTCGCTGGTGAAACAGTTTGTTGAAGCACATACCGGGGAGATTATTGTTCAGAGCGACGCCGGGTTAGGTACTACGTTTACCGTTCGACTGCCGTTCGGGCACGCCCACCTGACGCCCGCCCAGATCCGTGAGGAAGCGCTGCTGGAAGCACCAGTAGTGGACGGTGGCACGGAGCCAACCCCTGTCGTGGATGAACCGGATCTGCCGTTGACAGCCGAGTTCAGCCCGGGTCCAATGGGGCGTCTGCTGCTGGTGGAGGACAACGACGAGCTCCGGCAATATTTACAGGAACTGTTCACATCGACCTACGAGGTTGCCGTGGCGGTCGATGGGGTAGAGGGCTGGCAGAAAACGCAGGAAATGCTGCCGGATCTGGTCATCAGCGACGTTATGATGCCCCGCAGCGACGGGCTGGAACTCTGTAAAAAGATTAAGGAACATCCGAAGACATTACATATTCCGGTAG